>JAJFHO010000280.1 GCA_021775575.1 Hyphomicrobiales bacterium | reverse complement strand
ACGATAGCGCTGCCCCTGGAAGGCGTTATCGATATCGCCGCCGAAACCGGTCGGCTGGAGCGCGAAATCGAAAAGGTGGCTTCCGAGATCGACAAGATGTCGGCCAAACTCTCGAATGAGAAATTCGTCTCCCGCGCGCCGGCGCATGTGGTCGAGGAGCAGCGCGAACGCAAGGCCGACGCCGAGGCGACCGCCGGCAAGCTGAAGGACGCGCTGAAGCGGCTGGAGGCGGCGCTTTAGCCGTCCGCCTCGCGTTCCATCTCGCCGATCCGGCGAACCATGACGATCAGATAAAACAGGATGAACAGATAGAGATAGGATTCGGTCGCTTCCGCCGGCCGGTCTATCGGCATATGCATCTGGAATGTTTTTTCGATGAAATGGAAGCTCTTGAACAGAAGCACGCCGAGCGCGACGGGAACCATCGCCGAGGCCGGCAGGAACAGCGACCAGCGGTTGCGTCTTACCCATGGCAGGAATATCGCGGCCAGCGGTATCAACAGCCCCCCGGCGAGTGTGCCGATCTCCAGCAGCAGGCGCGGCTTCTTGTCGAACAGGTCGTTGACATTATGCAGGTTCGTTTCCTGCTGGCGGTTCAGTGCCGCCCAATAGTCGGGCGTGTTCCAATGAAAGAAATGCTGGCCCCAGCTATGCTCCTCGCCGGCGATATAAAAACAGGCGAGTGCGGCGAGCGACAGGAAAGCGACGAGCAGGCGGCGGTCGCGGACGAAGCGGCGGGCGAGCAACCAGAGGGCGATGATCATGCCTGTGAGGGGAATAAAGAAATGGCCGAGTTCCAGGAAGCCGTAGCCTTCTGGAAGTATCCAAGCCCGGTAGAAATTCGGCGCCAGCGTGTTGACGATTATCAGGCCGGCGGCCAGAACGGCTGGAATCCCGAACCACCACCAGGCCTCGGCCCAGCCCGGATCGCTTCGAAAGGGGCGGAACGGGCCTGCTGCGATTTGCGGGTCGGGAAGGACTCCGCCCTTGATTGCGCCGTCGTTTGATGTCGCGTCCATTAATCCTGCCGGTGGGTTTGCGTAACCGTGGGGAGCGGCAATGGCCTCCGGGGCACGCCGGTTCTTCCGCGCGACCGGTTTTGCGCAAGAATAAAGACTATTCGCGGCCCGATGGGAAGACCTCTCGTCGTTCGGCGAAGGGGGTAGTGGCAATAAGGCCATAACCGCTGTTGGGCGGTCATGCGAACAGCGGTCCGCGGCGTCGATTGCCTGATTTCATCGCGACTGTTGCGGATATGCAACGGAAATAAGGCGGAGTGCCACCTTTATGCCACAGAGATTGCGAATGATCCGCGCCGCTTACGGGAGATCGCAGGAGGCGGCCCTGGACCGGATGTGGCAGAAAAACCGGCATTTGAAACTATGTTTGTGTCCGCTCGTCTGTTGGGCTTGCGGTTTTGAGTGAGACCGTGAAAATCAGCATGACAATGGAAACTCAGTTGGGGACGGGAAATGGACGCGAAGACGTTCGATAAGAAGGACTTGCCGAGCCGGCACGTAACGGAAGGGCCGGAGAGGGCGCCGCATCGCTCCTATTATTATGCGATGGGGCTGACGGACGAGCAGGTTCACCAGCCTTTCGTCGGCGTGGCGACATGCTGGAATGAGTCTGCGCCGTGCAACATCGCGCTGATGCGTCAGGCCCAGGTTGTCAAGAAAGGCGTCGCGCACGCCAACGGCACGCCGCGCGAATTCTGCACCATCACCGTCACCGACGGTATCGCGATGGGACATCAGGGCATGAAATCGTCCCTGGTCTCGCGCGAGATCATCTGCGACTCGGTCGAGCTGACGATGCGCGGCCATTGCTATGACGCGCTGGTTGGCGTGGCCGGCTGCGACAAGTCGCTGCCCGGCATGATGATGGCCATGGTGCGGTTGAATGTGCCTTCCGTTTTCATCTATGGCGGTTCGATCCTGCCGGGCACCTTCAAAGGGCGTCAGGTGACGATCCAGGACGTTTTCGAGGCGGTCGGCATGCACTCCGTCGGCGATATGTCGGATGAGGACCTTGAGGAGCTGGAGCATGTGGCATGTCCGTCGGCGGGGGCCTGCGGGGCCCAGTTTACCGCCAACACCATGGCCACCGTTTCGGAAGCCATCGGGCTGGCGCTGCCTTATTCGGCAGGCGCTCCGGCGCCCTACGAGGTGCGCGACCAATTCTGCATGGCGGCCGGCGAAAAGGTGATGGACTTGCTGGCGCGCGGCATTCGCCCGCGAGATATCGTTACCCGCAAGGCCCTCGAAAATGCCGCGACGGTTGTCGCCGCTTCGGGCGGTTCGACGAATGCGGCATTGCACCTGCCGGCCATCGCCAATGAGTGCGGTATCGATTTCGATCTTTTCGACGTCGCCGAGATCTTCAAGAAGACGCCTTACATCGCTGATTTGAAGCCGGGCGGAAAATATGTCGCGAAGGACATGTTCGAGGCGGGCGGCATTCCGCTGCTGATGAAAACGCTGGTCGACCACGGCTTCATGCATGGTGACTGCATGACGGTTACGGGCCGCACGATGGCGGAGAATATGGAGGCCGTGAAATGGAATCCGGATCAGGATGTGGTCTATCCGGCCAATAAGCCGATTACACCGACCGGCGGTGTCGTCGGGCTTCGCGGCAATCTGGCTCCCGACGGCGCGATCGTGAAGGTCGCGGGTATGGAAACCAAGCAATTCACCGGCCCGGCCCGCTGTTTCGATTCAGAGGAAGAGTGTTTCGAGGCCGTTACCAATCGCACCTACAAGGAAGGCGAGGTACTGGTCATCCGTTACGAGGGCCCCAAGGGCGGCCCCGGCATGCGTGAAATGCTGGCGACCACCGCGGCGCTCTACGGGCAGGGCATGGGCGACAAGGTGGCGCTCATAACCGATGGCCGTTTTTCGGGCGCCACGCGCGGCTTCTGCATCGGCCATGTTGGGCCCGAGGCTGCTGTCGGCGGACCGATCGCGCTCTTGAAAAACGGCGATGTGATCACCATAGACTCTGTAAAGGGTACGCTCGACGTCGAGCTCAGCGACGAAGAACTTAAAGAACGTCGCAAAGCTTGGGAGGCGCCGGATAATCCCTACAAAAGTGGTGCGTTGTGGAAGTTTGCGGACCAGGTCGGGGCTGCCCGGACCGGAGCCGTAACCCACCCGGGAGGTAAAGTTGAAGTCGAGTGTTATGCGAACGTGTAGGCGTGCGGCCTTCGTCTCTGCCACCATATTGTTGGTCGGTATCGGATCTGTAAATCCTATTACCGCCGGCGACGGCGATCCTTACACGTCTCCCACCGCGGCCTACAATCAGGGACTGACGGCGTGGCAGGCGGGTCATATTTCCGATGCTCTGAAGGCGCTGAACTATGCCGCCGGCAAGGGCGTGCTCAGTGCGCAATTGCGTCTCGCCGAGCTTTATGCCACCGGTGACGGTGTTGAGAAAAGTGACGCAAAATCATTCGGTTATTATCAGCGTATCGCCAACCAGCTTGCCGGTCTAAGCCCGCGTCATCCGGTCGCCGCGCAAATCGCGGAAGCCTTTGTCGCGCTTGCCGCTTATTATCGCAGCGGCATTGCCGAATTGAAGATCCAGCCCGACGCGGTGCGCGCCGCAGCCCTTTACCGGCACGCGGCCAGCTATTTCGGCAATGTCGAGGCGCAGTACAATCTTGCACGCATGTATCTCGCAGGCGAGGGCGTCAACGGAAATGTCCGCCTTGCGGTCAACTGGCTGACCAACGCGGCACGCAAGCACCATGCGCCGAGCCAGGCATTGCTTGGCGATTTGCTGTGGCACGCTGACGTCGATGATCTGTACCATAAACCCCTGAAAGGGCTGGCTCTGATAGCGCTCGCTCGCCGGAATGCGGTTGGAACGCCGGACGCGGCGTGGATTGAAAAGCTCTACCAGCGCGTCTCGGAGGAAGCAAAAGCCGATCAACGCGCGCTCGCCGGAGAGCTGGCGTCACGCTGGCTGGGCCGCACCAGCGGCGGAAACGCCCTCGTTGGCGATCCGTCCGCCAGCTTGCTCAAAGAAGTTGAACCGAAAGAAAAATCCACCAAAAGCGTGGCGAGCGCCGAGACTGCACCCTCTGCGATCCACAAGGTCGACGTGGCCGACGGCGCGCAGCAACGCTAAGCGGGATTGCAACTCGATTACTACACGTCCAGTTTCAGCCAAACCGGAACATGGTCCGACGGCTTCTCCCAGCCGCGGGTGAAGCGATCGATCTCGCATGATTTGAGTCTGTCCGCCGCTTGCGGCGACAGGAGCAAATGGTCGATGCGGATGCCGTTATCCTTCTGCCAGGCGCCGGCCTGATAGTCCCAGAATGTATATTGGTGGCTTTGGTGGTGGCAGGCGCGGTAGGCATCGGTCAGTCCGAGATTGAGGAGCGCGTGAAATCTCTCGAGCGTTTCGGGCCGGAAGAGGGCGTCTCCGGCCCAGGCTTGCGGATCATGGACGTCGCCCTCTGCCGGGATCACATTATAGTCTCCGGCAATGATAAACGGTTCCTCAAAGCTGAGTCTGCCCTTAATGTGATCTCTTAACCGATCCATCCAACCTAATTTGTAGGGGAATTTTTCGCTATCGACCGGATTGCCGTTTGGCAGGTAGATCGAGGCGACGCGGACAACCCCGCCATCCACCGAGACGACGGCCTCAAGATAGCGCGCCTGAACGTCGCTCTCGTCACCCGGCAGGCCGGTCATCGTCTCGTCGAAGGGGCGTTTGGAGAGAATGGCCACGCCATTGAAACTTTTTTGCCCGTGGACGGCGACGTTGTAGCCGAGTTCCTCAAACCGTTCTGAAGGGAAGCCCTCATTCTGCGACTTGATCTCCTGCAGGCAGGCGAGATCGGGGTCCGCCTGTTTAAGCCACGTCACCAGGCCTTCAATGCGGGCCTTGATACCGTTGATGTTCCAGGTAGCGATTTTCATGAGATTTCCGGACGTGGCGTCAGCGGTTCCGCTCATAACATGGCGCGCGCGCGCCGCCAAACCGGCTGGCGCACGAAATAGCCGGCCGGGAGCCGAGAGCCCGGTTTGCAATGAGCTGCCGCCCGCGCACTGCCAAGCCAGCAGGATATTTCAAGTCAGATACGGACATGCCGCTGTGGCGAAGAAGTCACAATGGAACAGGAGATTATGTTTCCTATCGCTTTTTCAGTCTGTTGTGGTCGTATAAATATCCATACTCTCAAAACTCAGGAAACACATATGCGTCGAGGATGAGCCGGTTTGGTAATGCGCAGAAGGCGATCAACATGACTCGATTGCACAAGTCGCTTCGGGCGAGCGATCGGGCCGTGGCGCGTGGCGCTTTCTCACCGCATGGGCCCTGCGCAATGCAATCAAACGCTGCCCCGGCGCCCGCCTGGCGCTGGGCCTGGCTGACCGGTCTGAACTTGCTGGTATTTGTCGCCATGACCGGACTTGGCGGCATGTCAGCCCAGGCACAAGACCGCGAGATGGCATCCGGTTCCGGCATAGATTGGGCAGGATTTTACCTTGGCGGGCATGCCGGTGTGGGAACCGCTGAATTCACCAGCCTGTTCGATGCATCCGAGATTGTTTTCGGGCCTCGTGATGTTCTGGATAATGTGCTGGGCCGGTTCTTTGATCTTAATGACGGCTTGGGCGGCATCCATGCCGGATTCAATCGAACGCATGGCCGTTTCGTCATGGGGGTCGAGGCCGATGCGAGCTATCTGGGCTTCTCGGATCGCTTGTTTGACCCCGATTTCGAACCCGAAGGCACCGACAACGCGTCGATTGAAATTGACTGGCTTGCTTCTCTGCGCGGGCGTTTCGGGATTACCTCCGCACAGACGCTGTTTTACCTGACGGCGGGCGCCGCATGGGTCGATGCGCAATACACGGCGCAGAACGGGGATGAAAACAACATCAACCAGGGGTCGGCCGACTTGAGCGGCCTGGGTTTTGTCGCCGGCGGCGGCATCGAGCACGCCTTGACCAACCGGTTCAGGGTTCGCCTGGAGGGGCTCTATTACGATTTCGACGATAGGAAAGACACACGCACGCTGACCACGGACTCTGATCCTGGTGACTTTGCGGAACTGGAGAGCATTCTTATCGGGCGCGTGGCCATCAGTTACGTGCCGGGTGCCGCCTCGCACAATGGACCGACCGCGCCACGCGCCGGCACGCCGATGGATTGGGCCGGCTTCTATGCCGGGGGAACTCTGGGGTACGGCGTCATTGACTTCGACAGCATCTTCGATGCGAGCGAAATATTCACGCCGAACAATACCGAGGAAAGCGTCCTGGGGCGCTTTTTCGATCTCGAATGCGGCCTGGGCGGCGTCCATGTCGGATTC
>JAJFHO010000279.1 GCA_021775575.1 Hyphomicrobiales bacterium | reverse complement strand
ACAAAGAAACTTGGCTGCGGCGGGGCTGTTTGTGCTGCTGAAAGTGCGGTTATTGCGCACAAGTGCAGTGTTTGCCGTGCGCTTTCTGCACGGCTTCCAGGCTTCCGATAATCGTTGCGTCGAGTTCCGAATAGTGATGTGCGACAGCGGCGATATAGTCGGCTGTCTCGATCAGGCTCAGCGCATGCAGAATGGAGTTGCGCGCCATTTTGGCCAAGCCGCTCAATCCGTCGTCTGAAACATATTTCCTTGCGGACTTGAGCGCGGCGAATGTGCTGGGCGCTTGTCTTATCTCCTCGCCCGGCGCATCTCCGCCGCCCAGCTCCACCAGACCGGCAATCAGGCTTTCGAGCGTGCGGCCGCTTTCGGGCGTGCTGATACTCAAGGGCACCGCCCCCCAGCCCGGATGGCCGCCGGGGTCCGCTTTCACGGCCTCGCGCGCTTCGGCCGCCTTGGCGAAGGCCAGCGTTCGCGCCTTTGCCAGATGGGCTGAGAACAGCTCCGAGCGTTTCCGGAAGTCAGCCATGCGTTTGGTGTAATAGCCGACGAATTCGGAGACGCCGGTGCAGATCGCGGGGTGCTTGTCCTGCTTGAGATAGCCGCGCAGATCAATAGCCACTTTTTGCGAGACCCAGCCGAAATTCTGTTTCGTCGACAGTTGTGGATCGATGGCCCGGGTACGGACCCACTTCGCCGCAAAATTAATAAGCCGCCGCTCCTCCTTGGTGACCTTGACGCCCGCCGCACCGCCGCGGCGCACGGTCCTGTACCGCGTGCACCGGGCCCGGTAGCGGCCGCGGCGCGGATCCCAGTAGCGCCTCCAGCGCGCACAGACACGTTTGCTTGCGGAGCCGGAGACAGGAGGTTTGAAGAGCCATCGTCCTGGCCTCTGCCTGTCGCGCCGCCATGCAGCCTTCAGTGCAGGGCCGATGCGGGCAGAATTCTGCTCGCGTATCGAAACAATTTGCGAATAAAAAGCGCCGGCGCAATCGGCCACGGGCCAGGCAACCACGGTGCTGTCCGAGACATTTCCATCACTGCTCGCGGTCCGCAGCGTTATTCGCAGCGTGTTTGCGGCCTGTGCTGTTTGGTTTTCATCGCGCGCCGCACCACGAAGCACAAGTTCAACAAATATCTTGCGTGCCTTGCCCTTTCGCAGACCCTTTATCGTGGCGAATTTGCCGCCGTCCGTATCGGTCGATCCGACCCGCTTTCCGGATATAAAACTGATTTCGGCTATTTCCGTTTCGAGCAGGATTTCCGCATCGACAGGCTTGGCGCTTGTTTCGTTGGTAAGCGTAATTTCGGCAAAGGCGGGAGTGCCGTCCGAAAATTGCATGCCGGCGCCGGGAAGCTTCAGGCGCGCACGAATGGCACCGGCGCTGAGTTCCTGTTTTGGGGCCGGGAACGAGACTGTTGTAACAAGGTGCTGGTCGGCATCGCGCCTTGCAGCCGACTCCGCCGCGGGCGGTGTCTGCTTGTTTTCTTCGATGGTCATTGCCAGGCGCAAAAGCCGGCTCGCGCCGGCATGTTGTGAGGGTTCCGCCATACCGTGCGACGCGGCTGCGGCGACGAGCGCCACGGTCGACAACAGAAACAACAGGCTTCGCGTCAGCATCACCGCAATCGGTCCTCCCATGGGCAGTCTCGCCTCCTCCCTGAACATCGGGTCTCCCGCTACGGCAATCGAGATACCGCCGCCGCGCTGGCCGGTTGGCGGTTTGGGGCGTCACAAGCAAAAGCGATACTCATTTTCATGAATCGTCGGGCGTTGGCAAGGCGTGGAAAGGGAAATGATCGCAGAATTCCCTGGCACGATAAAATGACACTGCCGACGCCGAAAGCGCCGACAGTGCACATTTCCAGATCGTCTCCGTTAACAGCGCCTCTTCTATGACCCCGCAGCCCACGTCTGTTTGGAGACGATGACCCTCTTTGGTCTCTTTCGGCTGGCGACAAATTCCGCGTGGTCCGGTCAATTTTGGCCAAACCTGCCAAGGTGCGCCCCACCGCAAGCGAACTGTGACGTAAGGCAGGCAGGGAATCAACGCGGATCACAACGTCACGGCTATTTTTGTGAGCCGGCGAAGGCCGGTCGCCCAAGCGAGCGCATTGAATAGCAGCTCTGCGGCGGCGCGGCCGTTGAATCAGGGTAGCCTTAACGGCCCGATTTGTCCGTCGCGTTTAACAAGCACAAAATCTGGATTTGAATCAGTGGTCTAAAAAATCGTGCTTCCACGCAGGTTCGCCAGTCCAATCAAGTTATCAACGTTTCCCCACATCCTGCCCACTGTTGTTCAACAGCATGTTCCCGCCATTCTTCACAGAAAAATCAGGATCGGAATTTGTTGCCCAAATGTGACAGGCAACAAATTTGACGACCGGGATGGATCTGTGCCGGGAGCTTCTATTCACCGCTCGGCGGGCGCAGCAGATACATCACCAGCCAGATCGGTACGATGATTAGCGCGCCGAGTATCACATGCGGCAGGGCCCAGCGAACGCCGCGCCGGAGGTAATCCAGGATCTGATCCGGCGTCATGCCAAAATCCTGCAATAATTGCTCTGGCGTTATATTCAGGCTGGAAAGCGCAACGCCCACCAGAAGTGACGCGATCAGGATCTTCACCAGCGATGTGAACAGGCGATAGGTCATGATGCCGGCCAAGCAATCGCAGCGTTGAAACGGACTTGAATGCTGCGTCGTGTTGTGAGCCAATGATTTATACGCATCTGCCAATCTATCATGACAATTGCGCTCCGGGACCAGGATTGTGGGTCGGCATCATCTGACATAACAAGGCGTTGTCCTCGCCTGTAACCCTGCTTCGCGCCGTCGTCGACGGTTTCGAGATGCGTCCTTGCCACCTAGCCCCGATTCTCCGCTTCCGCGTCGACCCCGTCCGTTATCTCGTCGTCGGCATTGGCGAGCCAGGCCTCGAATCGTTGTGTCAGGCGCTCCGAATGAGTTTGCCACCAGGTCGCGTCGAGTTGCAGCGCACGCTTGAAATTTTCTCCAGCGGTCGGCAAAAACGCGCGCATATCGATATCGGCCTCGGCATGTTTTCCGGTTTTTTCAATAGCGGATTTGCGCATCGGCCCATACGGGAACCAGCGCGTCTGTTCCGCCAGCCGATCCGGTCTTATCGAGAATGCGATGAACTCGAAGGCGATGTCCCTGTTGGGCGTTCCTTTCGGAATCGCCCACATGTCCAAATCGTAAATCTGGCCGTCCCAAATAAGTCCGAAGCGTCTGTTGTCACGTGCGATGGCGTAGAAAGCACGGCCATTAAATGCAACGGCCAGGGCGGCGGTTCCGTCAGACAGCATTGTCAGCGGTTCATGGCTCTTTTCCCACCACACAATCTGATCCTGGATCTTCTCGAGCATGGCAAGTGCACGGTTGACCCCTCCGCGCGTCTCCAGTTCCCGATAGACGGTCGCCGGCTCAAGACCGTCGGCCATCAGGGCCAGAGGGAGGACATATTTAGGGTCCTTTGGCAGAGCCCTCTTGCCAGGGAAGTTCTCCGCGCTGAAGAAATCCTCGGCGGTTTTCGGCTCGGCTTTTTTGAATGCGCCATGATCAAAGACGATGGCTGACGACCAGGCGACGCTGGCGATGCCGCACTCATGCAGCGCTCCGGGCAGAAAATCGTCTTTTGCCGGCTCCTTGTCTCGGGTTCCTGCAAGGTCGCCGGTATCGAATTTCTCCAGCAGCCCGTCCTGGCACGCGGCATCAAGGACGCCGGCACTAAGGTCGACAACATCCCATTCCGGTTGTTTGGCGTCATTCTCTTGCTTCAGCTGGTCAAATGTGCCGCCGTGGCTCACCAATGTGACCTTGATTCCTGTCTCTTTCTCGAATGGTCTGACATAGGCTATCTCCTGCGATTTGGCGTAGGCGCCGCCCCAGGAGGCAACCGTCAGGGATTTGGGTTTTTCGGGTCGCGGTGTGCCGGCCTCCGCTTCACCCGCCGTCTTTTCAGGGGCGGCGGTAACGGCGGACGGCGCCGCGAGTAGTATTGGTGCCAGAACGAGCACCCCGATTTTTAATGCTGTTTTCATGCCCAACTCTCCTGGTGGCGCAGGTGATTGTCGCGATCGCTTGGCGATACACTCTCAGCGCGGCCGTACCGGTCATGCCATGTTACAGGATTCGCATTGAAAACAGGCCCGTTCGCGATTGCAATACCAAGTTGGCCGCCGGCGGTAAGCTGTCCGGCGACGGGCTTGGTGCATTTGCTACTGCGCCTTTGCGTCCGCGGCGTCAACGGTTTCGGAAACCGACCCGGTCACAGCTCTTTTGACGGTAAAGAGCGGCTTTGACCACGGACCGTTCACGGAGAGAGAACTCGCGGGCGCATTGACCGGCGATGGCTCGCCGGCGGCTGATGGCGCGGGCGGTTTGCCAACGGTCAGTTTCAGGTCGAGCGATTGCGCCGTCATGTCGATCCATCCTTCGCCAGCGTAGAGAGTTTCGCCGGAGATCATCTTCAAGCTGTCGCTGAAAACCCTGCCCTGGCGGAAAATCAACTCCGCCGAAGCCTTGCTGAACACGGTCGTCCCGCCTCTCAGAGGCTGCCATCCGGAAATCCTGGCGGCGTCTGTTTCAATACTGAGGGGCGCAAGGTCGAGTCCAATCTCGCCCGGTCCGGCCTCCAGCAACACCTTGCCGCCCAGATGGTGCAGAAGCTCCACGCTGGACCGGCCCCTGCTGTTGAGATCGATCGACAAATCGATGCCGCCGGAAGAAATTTTCTCGGCACCTATCGCCTCGAGGCAGGTCTGGCTCGCCAGACCCGCAACATTTCCGGTTAGCCGAATTTTCGTTTCCGGCACGGCGGCATCGAAGGTAAGCCTTCCGCTTCCATTTCCGGCACACAGATCGAGAATTGCAAAGTCCGCGACCAGGCGGCCGGAGTTGACCGCGACCGACACCGCCACTTGCCCCAGCGTCAGCGGGGTGGCAACCATTTCACTGGTCGATAGCCGCAGGTCGAGATCAAGATGATGAAGCAGCGGAAAGTCGACGATAATAGGCCCGGGCTTTTCAGCACCGCCTTGCGTATTTGCCTGCGGGGCCGGCTCGGCCCGTTCCCAATATTCCGCAACATTGATCGTGCTGAACGCGAGGGTTCCCACGATCTTTGGCCTGGCACCGCCAAATTCGACGGCAAGCGTCCCCAGAGCCTTGTTGTCATCAAGCGTGAATGTTCCCTGATTGAATCCGATCCTGCGGCCGTTCAGATCGAACGCCCCCGATGCAGTGAATGCTCCCAGACCCGGCCCGTCGAGAACCAGCAACCCCAGCCAGCGGGCAAAACCGCGCAAATTGGCGACCTCCAGATCAAGCGTTCCCGTCGCGCGCAGGCTATCGCCAAGCGCGCTTTCGCCTTCGATCTCCACGGAGACCAGGGGGCTTTGGACGGTAAGCTTGACCGGTGTTTTTGCTCCTTTTCCCTTGGACTCCGGTGCGACGGCAGAGAAAGAAAAGTCCAGTGCCTGCTTGCGCCAGGCGAAATTTCCTCTTGCTGCTACCGCGCCCTCCGGCAAGGCCACTGTGGCCCGCGCGGTGAGACTGGTTAGTTTTTCGTTTGTCTGCGGGCCTGACACTGTGATGTCGCCATTGACGATCTTGATTGCGGGTATCGGCGCAACGCGTACCGCTCCAGTCAGCGAGGGCGCGCTGCCTGCTGGTGTCGAGCTGACCGGTTCGGGTTTTTCGACGTTCAGCGCAATCTCGGGGTCGATCAAAACAACGCGCTTGAATGCGGCCTGCCGCGACAGCAGGGACCAGAGACCGAGTTCGACTCTCATTTCACGGGCGCTGACGCTGCTCAGATGTGGAATATTGGGTGACGACTTAAGCTCGAAGCCGTGAGTGGTCAGTGTGATTCGTGGAAAATAGTTGAGGTGCACAGGACCCGATATCTCGATGGTGCCGCCGGTCCACGCGGCCAACTGCGATACGATATCCGCCCGTACCGAATCTTTGTTGAGGATGGCTGTCCGGGGCAGCAGGTAGCCAGTTCCGGCGAGAAGCAGGATAATGAGCGACGCACCGACCAGTCTGAAGCGCGCCCCTCCTATCCACAACGCCATAATGTCTCCACGTTCCGTTCCACACGCATGCTCCGTCGTCGCAGGATTCGCGACGGATACTGGCCCGCCTCCGCAATTTTTCTGCCTCAACCGGCATCAGCGCTGGCCTGCGGACCGCAACTCTGTTTTAGACTGGTCGGTGCGAGAATGCGAGTTTTGAGCGCGAGCAATCAACAAGGAAAGCTTAGATGGACAGGCCATTGTGGGTTCCCCGGCCCGATGTGGAGAAGAATTCCAATCTCGCCCGCTTCATGGAGCATATCGGACCGGCTGCCGGCGTGGAATTGCGCGACGTGGACGCGCTTTACCGCGCTTCGATAGAACAGCCCGGCCTGTTCTGGAACGCTATCTGGGATTTCTGCGGCGTGGCCGGCGAGAAAGGGGAAGGGCCTGTTCTGCGCGATGTCGACGCAATGCCCGGCGCGCAGTTTTTCCCCGCAGCCAAACTGAACTTCGCGGAAAATCTGCTGAAAAGCAAAGGCGACACGCCGGCACTCATTTTCTGGGGAGAGGACAAGGTCCGCAATACTGTGAGCTGGGACATATTGAGGGCCCAGGTTTCCAGCATGCAGCAGTTTTTCGCCGAACTTGGCGTCGGACCGGGCGACCGGGTCGCCGCCATGGTGCCGAATATGCCCGAGGCAGTGGCGGCGATGCTGGCGGCGGTCTCGCTGGGCGCAATCTGGTCGTCTTGTTCACCAGATTTCGGGGTGCAGGGCGTGCTCGACCGTTTCGGCCAGATCGAGCCGAAGGTCTTTATTTCCTGCGACGGCTATTATTATAACGGCAAGGAAATCCGGGTTGCGGAGAAGCTGTCGGCGGTCCTGGGTGCGCTGCCTTCTCTCGCGCAGACGGTTGTCATTCCCTATCTGGGAGAAGCGGAATCCGTTTGCGAAAACCTCGGCAATGCCATCACCTGGACTGACGCGATATCCCGCCATGCGCCTGGCGATCTGCGTTTTGAGCGGCTGCCCTTCGCCCATCCGCTTTACATCCTGTTCTCGTCGGGCACCACCGGCATCCCCAAATGCATCGTCCATTCCGCCGGCGGTACGCTGCTGCAGCATCTGAAAGAACATCGGCTGCACAGCGATCTCAGCGAAGGCGAGCGGCTGTTCTATTTTACTACCTGCGGCTGGATGATGTGGAATTGGCTCGTTACCGGTCTCGCGTCGGGCGCGACGCTTCTGCTCTATGACGGCTCGCCCTTCCATCCGTCGGGAAATATCCTGTTCGACTATGCGGAACAGGAGGCGATGAACGTTTTCGGCACATCGGCGAAATATATCGACGCCGTCCGCAATACCGGCCTCAGGCCCTGCGACACCCATGACCTATCGAGCGTGCGGATGATGGCGTCGACCGGTTCGCCGCTGTCGCAGGAGGGTTTCGATTTTGTCTATGACGCGATCAAGCCCGATATCCACCTTGCCTCGGTTTCCGGGGGCACCGATATCGTCTCCTGTTTCGTGCTGGGCAACCCGCTCAAACCGGTCTGGCGCGGCGAAATTCAGGGGCCCGGTCTTGGCATGGCCGTCGACGTGGTGGACGAGAAGGGAAAGCCATTGAGCTCCGGTAAGGGTGAGCTTGTTTGCACCAGGCCTTTTCCGGCAATGCCGATCGGTTTCTGGAACGATCCGGACGGTAAGAAATATCACGCGGCCTATTTCGCCCGTTTCCCCGGCATCTGGCATCACGGCGACTTTGCGGAGTGGACCGAGCACGGCGGGATGATCATTCACGGACGTTCCGACGCGACGCTTAATCCCGGGGGCGTGCGGATTGGCACGGCGGAAATCTACCGGCAGGTCGAGCAGCTTGGCGAAATACAGGAGGCGATTGTCATCGGCCAGGACTGGGAGGGCGACGTGCGCGTCGTCCTGTTCGTTATCCTGTCGCCAGACGCCGTGCTGGACGACGCGCTGTGCGACAGGATCAAGCAGCGTATCCGCCAGGGCGCCAGCCCGCGTCACGTGCCGGCGGTCATTCTCGAGGTTGCCGATATCCCGCGCACCAAGTCGGGCAAAATCACCGAGCTCGCCGTGCGCGATGTCGTTCACGGACGGGAGGTGAAAAACCTGGAGGCTTTGGCCAATCCGGAAGCCCTCGATCTGTTTAGAAGGCGAGCGGAGCTTGGCGTTTAGGGTCTTGGCGAGGCATTAGCTTCCCGGCCGACCTGCCGCGATTGTGCGGTGGATGAAGATGACCGGGGCCAGACCGATGGCGACGATGGCCAGGGCCGACAGCGCAGCTTCTTCAAACTGGTCGAGCGAGGCCAGCGTGTAGACATGAGTTGCCAGCGTCTCGAAGTCGAACGGGCGCAGCAACAGAGTGGCGGGCAACTCTTTCATGGAATCCACGAAGACCAGCAGCGCGGCCGCCCCCAGAACCGGTGTCAGCATCGGAAGATGAACCCGCCATAGCGTCTGGGTGACCGTGACCCCGAGTGTGCGCGAGGCCGCGTCGAGGCTGCGTGAGGTTTTTTTCAGCCCGGCGTCTATGGTGCCAATGGAAACCGCCAAGAAACGCACCGTGCAGGCCATGATGATGGCGAAGGCACTGCCGGAAAGAAGCAGCCCCGTGCGGATGCCGAACATCTCATCCATCGCGGCGTCGAGCGCATTGTCGAATGAGGCGAGCGGCATCAATATGCCGACCGCCAGCACCGTGCCGGGAACCGCATAGCCGATGGACGCAAGGCCGGTTGCCGCATGCACGAGTTTCGAACGGGTGGCGCGGCAGGCATAGGTGAGCAACACGCCCAGGATAACGGCGACGGCGGCCGCGGCGAGGGCGAGGAACAGACTGTGCATCGCGGCGCGCCAGAAGGCGGGCTCGAGGCCTTCGGCCAGATTGAGAATTGCGGAGTCGACGAGTACGCTGACCGGCAATACGAAGCCGATTATGATCGGTAGTGCGCAGGCGGCAATAGCCAGCAGCCGGCCGGCAGGGGTCAGTTCCTCTTCCGGCAGCAGCCGGTATTTACCGGTCGTGTGATGATACATTTGGCGCCGCCTGGCAGTACGTTCAGCGAACAGCAATGCAAACACGAACAGCAGCATGACGGTCGAGATCTGGGCAGCGCCGGGAAGGCTCGATCGTTCAAGCCATGTCGTATAGACGCTGACGGTCAGCGTCTGTACGCCCAGAAACTCCACCGCGCCGATATCGTTGAGGCATTCCATCAGGGCCAGCGTGACGCCGGCGGCCAGGGCCGGCCTGGCGAGCGGCAGCGCGACGGACCGGAAGGCGCCCCATGCGCTGCGGCCCAATGTCCGACTGACCTCCAGTGCGCAGACCGACTGTTGCAGGAAGCTGGCCCGCGCGGTCAGGTAGACGTATGGGTAGAGTACGAAAGACATGACGAAAATTGCGCCGCCGAGCGTGCGGATGTCGGGGAACCAGTAATCCGCCGCATTGCGCCATCCCAAAGTGGAGCGCAGCGCGGTCTGCAGCGTGCCTGAATAGTCGAGCAATTCCAGGTAACAAAAGGCGATGATGTAGGTTGGCATCGCCAGCGGGATCAGCAACAGCCATTCGAACAGCGCCCGCCCGGGAAAGCGGTACATGGTGACGAGCCATGCCGTGCCCGTGCCAACGCAAAGCGTCACGATGCCGACGCCGAGCATGAGCAATAATGTCGTCGCGGTCGCGGAGGGCAGAATGGTCGACACGAGATGGGGCCAGGTATCGCCGCTTGACTGCGATGCGATGACAAAAATCGAGATCAGAGGCGTGGCAATGATCAGCGAAACAACGAGCGCGCCGACGGACCAGCCCAGATTGCCGGAACTTCGCAGCCGGTCGATGGCCAGATGCAGACGTCCTGGTGTTTGGTCAATTGAGGTCATTATTCACATATAGGTCGTTTGTCGCCGGACCCGCCGCGCCCGTGTGGCGGCGTCCAGTTGGTGTTCTGCGCCACGTTTAGTTGGGCCGACTGCATTGTAGTTCAGAAGATAATGCAGCGGCGGCTACGATTGAGTTGGGGTCAAGCCTGATATCAGCGTTACTGAGCGCATGACCAAAGGCTTGGGCTGCATCCACGACACCGTCAATGCAGTTAGTTCCCAATAACGCAAATGCGCAGGCGCGCATGGCCGGGCAGGCGGCATGCTGGCTTGCAGCAATCATCGATATCGCAACGCACTCATCAAGGGAAAACCCGGCCGAGCCGTATGGGTAGCACGAAATCTTTCGGCAACTGTTTAAGTGCGTCATGCGGGTCCAGCAGGCCAGCGCGCCAACAGTCTCTCTGGCATTGTGTTGTCCCAGTTCACGGGCATAGTGGTTCCAGCCCGTTTCCCAGCACGATATGTCACCGGTGTCATAGCCGGCCATCCAGCAACGAAAACCAACGCCGACGATTTGCTCAGGCTTTTGGACGGATGCGAAGGCCATCCGTTTGGAGCAAGACCTGCTGGTGCAGGTGTCGGCATTGGGGCACAGCGAGGTGGTTTTCTTCTTGAGCATGGGTCTCTCCTGTGTCTCCGGCAAATAGAGTCCAGGTGTCGTCCAACGCGCGATTCTGGCGTTCGGATGATTCCAGGAAGGCAGCGGCGTAATCGTGCCGCCGCTGCCTCTGTGCTGCTCGTTCAGTCTCAGGAACTCGGCCCGTCGTTAAACGCGGCCTTGTCGACAAGTTTGCTCGCCTTCTTGCGCAGTTTGGCGATGTCTTCAAGCGAGAGATCGTCCGCTTTGAAGTTGCCCCAGGACTGGACCAGGGCGGACCATGCCACTCCGTCCTTGACTGGATATTCGTGGTTCACCTCGGCATAGATTTTCTGCGCCTCGTCCGACGATAGATACTCCATAAGCTTCAGCGCGGCGTCCTTGTGCGGCGCGTGCCTGGCCATAACCATGCCGGACAGATTGATATGAGTGCCCTTGCCGCCAATGGTCGGGAACACCATGCGCACCGATCTGGCCCATTCCTTTTGTTCGGGCTTCTTCTCGTTGAGCTGCATCTTGGCCATGTAGTAGGTGTTGCCAAGGGCGATGTCGCATTCACCGGCATAAACCCCTTTAATTTGCGCGCGGTCGTTGCCCGCGGGCTTGCGTGCAAGATTGGCCTTGAGTCCGGCAAGCCATTTCTCGGTCTTGGCCTCGCCATGGTGGGCGATCATCGCGGCGATCAGCGCGATGTTGTAGACATGCTGGCCTGAACGGATGCAGATCTTGCCGCGCCATTTCGGATCGGCGAGCTCCTCATAGGTAATCTGTTCCTGGCTCACCCGTTCGCGCGAGGCATAGATCACGCGGCCGCGCCGTGTCAGGCCGAACCAATGACCATCTGAGTCACGATATTGCACGGGAATGTTGGTATTCAGCGCAGGCGACGTTACCGCTTGCGTGATGCCTTGCTTGACCGCGCCGGCGAGCTTGCCGATGTCGACAGTAAGCAGAATGTCTGCCGGGCTGTTGCGGCCCTCCGCGGCGATGCGTTCGCTCAAGCCTTTCTTGGCGAAAATGACCCTTGCCTCAATGCCCGTCTTTTTCGTGAAGGCCTCCAGCAGAGGCTTGATCAGATAGGGCTGGCGGTATGAATAGACGTTGACCTGGTCGGCGGCGCGCGCGCCCGGCCCGGCCAGGATGGTCACTGCTACTGCGATGAAAGCGCATAGAAATGTGCGCAAGAAGTGATTTTTCTTCATTACTCTCTCTCTCAATATTCAGGGTTCAAAGCCCCGGTATCGGATTTACGCGGTTCGGCCGCGCGGCTCGTTGCGAATGGATCGCAACTGAGAGATAAGGCGTGGCGGATTTCGATGTCAACAAGAAATCATCACGTATTTTTTAATTAGAAAAATTCTAAAGTCCTGTACTTCTTGAAAAAAATTCCAATGAGAAGTATAAAAAATGGATAAACAAGTATTATTATTATAATTATGATATTTTTTGGTAACCGATCTCAGGTTCTGCAAGCTAAGCTGGCGGCCCGCGTGCTGGTGTTGCACTTTGACGCAGCTATGCCATGGTCTGCGTGGTTGGGGCGAATCTGACCGGAGCGTAGGCTATCCTGAATGAAGCGGCGCCTGTTGACATATGCCAGCTTGGCGATGTTTGCCGTCATTGTTCTTTTCATCGTGCGCCATTTTCTGGCGATCGCCAATGTGGCGTCGGCTTTTTATGCCAAGACGCTGTGTTCGGGCATTTTCGTTTCGGGCCGTGCCGCCGACGCGGTCATTGCCGAGGACGTGCTTGCCGATATGACGCGCGGCATGCACCGGTTCCGCGTTACGGTCGAGCGCGAACAGGGCGTTGTGACCAGCTCCCTTTTCGGCATGGCCAGCCGGCGCGCGCTGTATCGGCCGGGTCTCGGCTGCACGCTCGTCAATGATACGACGGTCGAGGCGCTGCGCGCTCAGGCCGATGGTTTTGCGCCGCTCATGCCAGCGCTCAGTCCTGACGCGCCATGGCCGGGGGGGCGGGCGGTAGATACGACTCGTTTGCCCGAAGGTATCGATCCTCAACGGTTGCGTGCGGCGCTGGATGCCGCCTTTTCCGAGCCGCATGAAGACATGCTTCGGCGCACGCGCGCGGTGGTCGTTGTCTTCCGGGGACGGATTATTGCCGAGCGTTTTGCGCAAGGCTTTGCCGGCGATATGCCGCTGATTGGCTGGTCGATGGGCAAGAGCGTGATCAATGCACTTGCCGGCGTGCTTGCCGGCGAGGGCGCGATCGATGTGGAAAAGGCCCGGCTTTTCGCCGATTGGAGCGCGCCAGGCGATCCGCGCGCCAGGATTACGCTCGATCACCTGCTGCGGATGACCAGCGGTCTGGATTTCGATGAGCCCCATGCGCGTATGCTCTCCGACGTTCGCAAGATGCTGTTCGTGGAGGGAGACGCTTCCGCCTATGCGCGGGCGAAGCCGTCCGCTGTCGAGCCCGGATTGTCATGGGAGTATGGCAGTGGCGACGCAGTACTCGCCGGCGATGCACTGCGGCAGGCTATTGGCGGGCCGGCAAAGGACTATTTCAATTTTCCGCGCCGCGCCCTGTTCTCCCGGCTCGGCATGTCGAGCGCTACTGTCGAACCGGACGCGTCGGGTTCGTTCCTGTTCCCGGCCTTTGTCTACGCCTCGCCGCGCGACTGGGCCCGCTTCGGACTTTTCATTCTCAATGACGGCGTCTGGGAGGGGCAAAGGATATTGCCCGAAGGGTGGGTAAAATACAGTGTAACGCCGACGCGCCAGTCCGATGGATATTACGCGGCGCATTTCTGGCGGCGCGTCCCCGAATTTCTGCGCCCCGATTATTCCCGCGACAGGCGCCTTCCCGACGATCGTTACTATATGCTTGGCCATGACGGCCAGATGATCGCTTTGGTTCCGTCACGCGAGCTCGTCGTTCTCCGCCTCGGTTTGAGCCGGCGGCGCGACGCCTGGGATCCCGACGATCTCCTCTCCGATATCCTGAAAGCGCTCCCTGGCGCGGGGTGATATCAAGGGAACGCCCTTGCTATTGCAGGTGCCGAACGGGATGTGCTGTTCCGCTTTCAGCGTTTGAGGGTCCGGGCCGGGGGGAATGTCACATCGATGCTGGTGCCCGACGCGGGCGTAGTTTTCAGTTCGAATTCGGCCCTGTTGGCTTGCGCCAGAGCCCGTGACAACGGCAAGGCAAGACCGGTGCCGAGGAGTTTGCGCGGCGCCGTGTCGGGCCGCCGGAAGGGATGCATGGTCTGGGCAATTTCATCTTTTGACAAACCGGTGCCATTGTCGCGCACACGAATGCGCACCTGGCCTGAAGGATCGCCACTGGTTGCCACGACGACCTGGCCTCCGGGATTGGTGAACTTGATGGCATTGGTGAGAAGATTGAGAAGAATCTGCCTGACCGATTCCCGGTCAGCCAGAACTGCGGGTAGTTTGTCAGAGAGCGATATACGCAGAAATACCCTACTTTCCTGCGATTCCGCCTGCATCGAATGGATGCAGTCGGCTATGACCTCGTTCACGTCGACGGAGGTGAAATTGAGTTCAAATTGGCCAGCGTCGATCCTTGATATATCGAGCAGGTCATTGATGATTGAAAGCGCAAATTGGCCGCTTTCATGAATATCGCTGATGTAACGCTTGTAACGCTCGTTGGCGACCGGCCCAAGCCGCTCCTCCTTTATAAGTTCGGCAAATCCGATAATGGAATTGAGCGGTGTTCGAACACCGTGGCTGATCTTGGCGAGAAATTCCGCTTCCCGCGCGGCCTGTTCGCCTTTCGCCGCTTCGCGGTGTGCCGTCGGGAGGGCGCACTCTTGATCGTCAGCCCGATTTCCAGATGTATCTTCGGGCTCGGTAGCCTGTCGCGCGCCGGGCGCCGGTTGAGGATGCAGCACCAGCAGCCGGATCGGCTGGTCCTCCAGCTCCAGAATATCATGGATCGCGAGCGGTATCGCGATGCGGCGGCGGCTGCGCGTGACGGCCTCAAATTTCGCCAATTCCTGACGCGGAATGCCGTTCGATTGCATCAAGTCGTCGAAGCGTTCGACATGGTTGGGAAATATCGCCGCCAAACCTCCTGCGGCGAGCAGCTCATCAAGCGACTGGTAACCGAAGGCCAGTGCAAAAGAGCTGTTGGCGCGAATGATTTCGCGCCCCGAGCATAGCGCCAATCCTGCGGGAAGCGCCTCGAAAATACGACTGGCGACAAGTTCCTCACCGCGGGTGTCAGCCGAGCGTCCGTTCGTTCCGGGCGTTGCGTGCTCGCCCGCGTCTTCCCGCGCGCCGGATTCGTGCTTTTTCGTTCCGTCAGGGGTGTCGGCCCGCGCAATCTGGCGCGCTATTTCCAGCAGCGTCTCGCGGTCCTTGCGGGCCGTGGAGGAGTCTGATCTGTCTGTCTCGTGCGACATGTCGCGCCGGCCCTTTGTGCGGGTGCCGCGGGTCCCGGGCATATCTCCCTTGCACTCTCGATCCGTCGATCTGTCATCAGTTCGCTCGGCCACGAGCCCGTACGGTTTCCGCGATATTCCGTTATTGCCCGTGACTTCAAATCATTACTTGGAATTTGAGACATCGTCCACAGCCGCTTGGGAAACAGTAAGAATTGTGCAGTGCAAAAAAATATTGCAATGCAGCATATCCTGACTTATCGTAGGGTTCTGGAGGGTCGCGGGCGACCATGGCATCGCGCCGCCGGATGGCAATTCGTGTAGTGGAGAAATTCAATGACCGACAAGACATTTGAAATCCCCGAATCAATGCGGGATATGGCTGAGCAGAGCGTTACCCAGGCGAAGAGTGCGTATGATCAGTTCATGGACGCCACCAGAAAAGCGCAGGCAATGACTGAACAGGCCTCCGGTACGATGCTGGAAAGCGCCAAGGAAGCACAGCAGAAATCGGCAGCGTTTGCCGAAGCCAATATGAAGGCTGGATTTGGCCTTGCCGACAAGCTGGTCACGGCAAAGGACTTCAAGGAAGCGATGGAAATCCAGAGCTCTTATGCGCGTGAGCAAATGGAGACCTTCTCCAAGCAGGCGCAGGAACTCACGGCAATTATGACGGAGGCCGCCAAAAAGGCGAAATAGGGCTCCAATGCATGGAGGCTCGGAAATTCCTGGCTCTTGATTACGACCCGAATTCGATAATTATGCTGCGATGCAATAAAAAATGTTGCAACGCAATATAACCTGCCTTATATACGGTGTGCCGACTTCAATGCGGCGTACAAGGATCCAGGACGCAAAGGCGCGTGCCGGCGGACCAATAACGAGGTGATGAGATGTCTGACCATGTAACGAATGCTGCGCCGGAAGCTGCGACGGCAGAGACGGTTGCGGCGACAGCGGAGGCCTATAAGGCTGCTGCTAACAAAGCTGTCGGGGCTTTCGAGGGTATTGATCTGGCTGTTCCGGAGGCCCTTCGCTCAGCGGCAGAGAAGGCGGTGAACCAGAGCCGCGAGACTTATGAGCGCACCAAGGACGCGATGGAAGAGACCGTCGAAATGCTCGAACAGTCTATGGACAAGGCAGGCCAGGGTGCGGCCGCGATCAACCGCAAGGTCATCGACATGACCCAGACGAACCTGAATTCCGGTTTCGATCTGGCGAAGGATCTGGCGAGCGCGAAAAATGTGGCGGAGCTTTTCGAGTGCCAGGCGGCTTTTGCCCGCAAGCAGTTCGAGACCCTTTCGGCACAGGCGGAGGCAATTCGCACGCTGTCGACGCAGGTCGCGACCGACACCGCGGAGCCTTTCAAGAGCCATGTCCAGCGCTCGGTCGAGACCCTGAAGGTCAACTAAAGCGAATTGCGTAGCCCCCGCGCGTTGCAGCGGGATAGGCAAGCAGTCGGGTATCGGCAGGTTGCGCGTTCTTCCGAACGGAACCTTCCGCACTCCCCCAAGGGTGAACAGTAGGACCCGGAGCATTACGGTGCTTCGGGTCCTTTTGCTATCACGGTGTTTTTTAGCGCAATATTGCGTCCAATTGCCTGCGCTCAGGTCGCACTCCTTGTTGCAACGAAGCCGGTGAGCGCTTAGGTTGCGGTCCATCCGAAAGGGCTGTGCCGCCTTAGCTCAGTTGGTTAGAGCGCTAGATTGTGGATCTAGAGGTCCCCCGTTCGATCCGGGGAGGCGGTACCACTTTCTTTCCCCTGAATATGCCTCGTCCTGACAGACCGCCACACTTGCGGCGGGACCATAGATCGCATCCCAGCCCTGGTCCTTCCGGTAATCTCCTATTCCCCGGTCAGCTTTCCCGATCGTCGCCCTGAAATGCCGCTTGCGCCTCGCGCTCCAGGTCCTCGCCCCGCCCTTCATAGCGCGACGAATAATGCAGGGTGGCGAGGCGCTGGACGCCGGCTGCTCGCGCAATCTCGCCCGCCTGCCGGGCCGTCAGATGGTTCCGGTCGCGGGCGAGGGCTTCGTCCTTATGCAGGAAAGCCGCCTCGATGTAGAGGAGGGTTGCGCCTTCGGCCAGCGCGGTAATCTTCGCGATATTGTCCGGCGTGCCGCCGGCATCGACCACATAGGCAATCTTCACGCCTGGCGTGACGATGGCCGCTTGTCCGCGCAATTCGTCCAGGCGGAGTGTGCGCTTCTGGTCGCGCCCGCCCTCTCTCCACTCGGCCTGTATAAGCGTGTCGTCGCCTTCACCGCGCAGAATGACTTCCTTGAGCTCCGTCAGCCACGGGCCGACGCCGAGACCCATTTCCTTCAGGCGGTTCTTCCAGATATTGACATGGGCCTGCTCCTCAAGCGCGAAGGCCAGGCAGGGAATGCCGTGGTCGAGGATCGCCGTGCGGACGCAAAAGCTCTCGTCCGTGGGAAGCTTGTCTCTCTCCAGCTTTGCAATGCGCTCGTCTTGTGGGCGAAAGCCCTTCCGGCAATGAAACTCCACGGTGCGGAGATCACTGTCGCCACCCAGTTCGGCGACGACAAAGGTCAGGTCGGTCTCGTAATTATCGACCAGATTCCAGGTATAGGCCTGCAGCCTGTGGGCGACCGCGTCGACCAGCCCCTCGGGGCCGAACAGCCGCAGTGTGTGATGGCTGCCCAGCGAAATGCGCAGCAGCCGGTCGAAACCGTAGAAATGGTCCATATGCCGGTGCGAAATGAATATGTCGCGCACGCGCAGCAGCTTGCGCGATGACAGGTTCGACAACTCGCCGAGGTCGAACAAAATCGCCCGCTTTCCGAACATGAAGTCGATATAGACGCCGGGATCGCCGAAGGGGTCGTTAATCAGTTGCGAGTGAAACCGCGAGGACATGGGTCTTATGCACCAAGGGGCATTTGAGTGAATGTCAATCGAACCTGTCGTGAATGTACGCTTTTTCAGCCTAGCATCTTGATGGCGATCAATCTTGCGCCGGCCGACCGGGTTGTTGTTTTGCTTCCGGCAGAAGGCTGCTGCGCCTGAAAATTCGGCCATTGATACCTCGCAAAGACGGCAACGCTTTATTTGCGCCGCGCGTGCTCTGCCAAAAATAGCAAGGATACTGCCGACCGGTAAAGCACTCACGCCGTCCATGCCCGCCAGTTCATCGCCCGGCCCGCAGCCTTTTCTTGACCATGCATTTAACAGGTGTCAATGAGGGGCCGATGGCAGACCTTGGCCAACTGTATGATGTGCTCGTCATCGGCGCCGGGAATGCGGCGCTTTGCGCCGCGATCACCGCGCGGCGCGCCGGCGCGCGGGTGCTGGTTCTGGAGGCTGCGCCCAGGCACTTTCGCGGCGGCAATTCCCGCCACACCCGCAATGTCCGTTACGCGCACGCCGCGGCGACGGACTATGTGACCGGCCCCTACACGGTCGAGGAATATTGGGACGACCTGCTGCGGGTCACCGCCGGCAAGACCAACGAGACGCTGGCGCGGATGGTCCTTGAGCAATCCGAAACCGTGCCGGACTGGATGATGGAGCAGGGCGTTCGCTTTCAGCAGCCGCTTTCGGGAACGCTCGGCCTGGCCCGCACGAATGCGTTTTTTTTCGGTGGCGGCAAGAATATGATGAATACCTATTTTGCCAAGGCCGAGGAACTGGGCGTCGATATTCTGTATGAGGCAGAAGTGACGGACTTGACGCTTGAGAATGGCCGCTGCGGCGGCGTCAAGGTCCGTCACGCGAACGCGGATCATGATGTGACCGCGCGCGCGGTCGTTGTCGCGGCTGGCGGTTTCGAGGCCAATATCGATTGGCTCAAGGAAGGCTGGGGCGAGGGCGCGGGCAATTTTCTCATTCGCGGAACGCCTTACAACAAGGGCCGGCTGCTTCGTATCTTGCTCGACCATGGCGCACGGTCGGTTTCGGAGGCCGACCAGTGCCATGCGGTACCGATCGACGCGCGCTCGCCGAAATTCGACGGCGGCATCTGCACCCGTGTCGACTGCGTGATTTTCTCGGTTGTCGTCAACAACAAGGCGGAGCGCTTTTACGACGAGGGCGAGGATATCTGGCCGAAGCGCTACGCCATCTGGGGACGGCTTGTCGCTCAGCAACCAGATCAGATCGCTTATGCGATCATCGATTCAAAAAGCCAGGGCATTTTTATGCCGACCGTGTTTCCGGCGATCGAGGCGGGATCGATCCGCGAGCTGGCGGAGAAACTCGAACTCGATTCTGCCGGGCTGGAAAAAACGGTCGAACAGTTCAATGCCGCGGTGCAGCCGGGAGATTTCGATGCGACCGCGCCCGATGGCTGCCATACCGAAGGGCTGACCCCGCCGAAAACCAACTGGGCGCGCAAGCTCGATACGCCGCCCTATTACGGTTATCCGCTGCGTCCCGGGATCACCTTCACCTATCTCGGCGTCGAGGTGGACGAAAAAGCCCGTGTCCTGTTCGGCGGCGGCACGCCGGCCGATAATATTTTCGCCGCCGGCGAGGTCATGGCCGGCAACATTTTGGGCCAGGGCTATGCCGGTGGGATCGGGCTTTTGATCGGCACCGTGTTCGGCCGTATCGCTGGTGAGGAGGCCGCGCGCCGTGCCGTCAACTGAACTGCTCAAGGAAGCCGACAGGCTGATGACGATCTGCAACGCCTGCCGCTATTGCGAGGCGTTTTGTGCGGTCTTCCCGGCGATGGAGGAGCGCAGGACCTTTTCAAGCGGCGATCTGACTTATCTGGCCAATCTCTGTCACGGGTGTCAGGGCTGCTACACCGTGTGTCAGTATGCGCCGCCGCACGAATTCGGTGTCAATGTGCCAAAAACCTTCGCCGCCCTGCGCAGTGAAACCTACGCCGATTTTGCCTGGCCCGGTTTTCTCGGCCGTCTGTTCAAATGGAACGGCGTCGCTGTTTCTCTGGCGGTCGCGCTGACGCTGACACTGGTCCTGTTGCTTGTCTTCGGACTGCAGGATCTTGAAATCATGTTCGGATCCCATTCCGGCGCGGGGGCTTTCTACCGGGTCATTCCCTATGAAGCAATGGTCTGGCCCTTCGGACTCGTTTTCCTCTATGCGCTCGCCGCCATGGGTGTTGGTGGTTTCCGCTATTGGCGCTCAACGGCCCGAAATGGCTTTCGCCGCTTGACCGCGGCCGCCATTTTGGGTGGCATCCTGGACACGCTTACACTCAAGAATCTCGGCGGCGGCGGTGGCGGGTGCCCTTATCCGAACGAAACTTTCTCCTTTGCGCGGCGGATTTTTCACCACTTCACCTTCTATGGTTTCATGCTGTGTTTCGCCGCGACTTCGGTGGCGACCGTTTACGATCATTGGTTTGGATGGATCGCGCCTTATGCATTCACCAGCGTTCCGGTTGTTCTCGGATCGCTCGGCGGCATCGGCCTTCTCGTGGGCCCCGCGGGGCTGGCGTGGCTCAAGATGCGGGCCGACCCGGCGCCGCGCGCCGGTGCGCTGACCGGTATGGATGTGGCATTTCTGCTGCTGCTGTTCATGGTCGGTGCGACCGGGCTTGCGCTGCTGACATTGCGCGAAAGTGCGGCGATGGGCAGCCTGCTCGCCATTCATTTGGGCTTCGTGCTGGCGCTGTTCGCCACCTTGCCCTACGGCAAAATGGTGCACGGCATATACCGAATGCTGGCATTGGTGCAGAATGCGGCGGAACAGAAACAGAGCATTTACCGCAACTGACTAGGACTTGCTCTTTTTCTTCTCATTTCGATGGATCGGCAACCGCAGGATGGCGGTGGTGCCTTTGCCCGGCGCGCTTGAAACGTCGAGTTGACCACGGTGGCGCGCCATGATTTCGCGCACGATGTGAAGCCCGAGCCCGGTTCCTTCCTGCGCCTTGTCGGCGGGAAGCTGAACCCGCCCGAAGGGCTGCAGCGCAACCGACAAATCGGTTTGCGACATGCCGATGCCGTTGTCCTTTATCTCCACCTCGGCGTGGTGGCCGGTTTTGCGCACCGTTACCTCGATGCGTCCGTTCTCGGTGGTATATTTTATCGCGTTGGTCAGCAGATTGATGATTGTCTGGGTTATCGCGGAGGCCTGGCAGTCGACGTGGACCGGTTTGTCGGCAAATTGCTTGATAAGCGTGTGGCCGCGCTTCTGACACTGCAATTCGGTCATGCGAAGCGCCGAGGCCGCGAGCTCGCGCAAATCATTCCGTGTGAAGGAAATGTTCTGGATTTCGCCGAGGCTGAAATGGATGAGATTCTGGATGAGCTCCAGAAGATGAGTTCCGGCCTCGCCGACCGCTTGCGCATATTCGCGGTATTTCGGATTGGTGTGCGGTCCGAATAACTCGCCGGCGATCGCGTCGGAATAGCCTATGACACTGTTGAGAGGCGTTTTCAGATCGTGGCCGATCTTGGCGAAAAAATCCGCTCTTGAGCGCGTCGCGCGTTCCAACTCGACAAGGGCGTCATTCAACTTGGTCTCGCTTTCCTGGGCGAGCAGGCTCGAATGGATAGCGTTCTCCAATATTTCCGCATCGAGCGATTTCTTGCCGACAATCTGAAGCGCGCCGGCGTCCAGAGCCCGGCGCTTGGTGCCGCCATCGCCTTGCCCGATCAGCAAGATCAGGGCGATCTCGCTGCCGCGGCCCCCAAGTTCCCCGATAACATGAGCGCCCTTATGATCGCCAAGGTCGAAGTCAACCAGGGCGACATCAAACAAATGTTCCTCGATCAGCGCCTGGGCCCGCGCAAGCGACGAGGCCTGGTGGACCTCCGCCGTGAAACCATTCATGCCCGCCAGGCTTCTGGTGATCAGAACCAGCTCGTCATCATCATCGTCAATGATCAGAACGCGGATCGGATTGGGCGGTGACGGCATGCTCTTGTCGGTTGCAGAAGTGGAATCGAGCGGTTCTTTTGCTGGAGAGGCCGACCGGCGCTGAGCAGGTACCATGTCGCGTCCCTTGGTGGGTTAGGGCTTCGCAAAAGAGACCATCGGCAAGACCTGATATAATGCCAATGATAAAACGACCATAGTCGAATCGCCCTGCCGGTGTAAGCCTACCCCAAGTTGACGCATCGCTCCATGTTGGGCAGGTAAGTACCGGATTTCAGGTTACGAATATTTCCCGTGTCGCCGGTCATCAGTTTGTGGGGTTGTGCGGCGGGAAAGCCAAAAAGGCGTTGCGAATGCGCGTTCTGGTCCATCTTCTGCTCACGCTTTTTTGGCTGATGCCGGCTGGCGGTGTTCCGGTTGTCGCCGCGGACTCCTTTACGCTCGATGCGGTGCGCGAACGAGTGACGCGGGATTATGCGGACGTCGAGCAGCTCTCCACCGAAGCTTTCGCGAAGGCGGCGGGCGAGGGCGAGCGGGTTCTGCTGCTCGATGTGCGGGAGCGGGAGGAATTCGCCGTCAGCCGTATTCCCGGGGCGATACAGGTGGAGCCCGGCATCTGGCGCTGGTCCTTCCTGAGCCGGTTCGCTGAGCAAGCGCGCGGCAAGACGGTGATATTCTATTGCTCCGTCGGCGTGAGAAGCTCAAAGCTCGCCAGTGCCGTGCAGGCGGCGTTAAAGGAAAAGGGCGCCCTGCGCGTCTATAATCTCGATGGCGGCATCTTCGCCTGGCATAACGAGGCGCGCGCGCTGGTGAACGACAAGGGCGCGACGCCTCATGTGCATCCCTTCGATGATCATTGGGGCAAGCTGGTGAAACGCTCCGAACTCATCCGGCAAGAGCCCGAGCGCTAATGATCAATTCCGGAATGTCTTCCGGCGCGCAAAGGGCGAGATACCGTGGCTCAAAGCGAATTGCGCGATCATCCCCAGGATCTTTGCGCCGGCCATGACGGTTCCTTTCACGGTGCCGGAAATCTTGGACCTGCCGATCCGCGGCCGGTAACTGACCGGCACCTCGTCGATCTTGAGGCCGGCCAGCGCCGCCTTGATTTGCATCTCGATGGTCCAGCCATAGCTGCGGTCCCGCATTTCCAGTTTCCTGAGCGCGCGCGCATCGATTGCCCGGAAGGGTCCCAGGTCAGTGTAACAGGTGCGCCAGAACGAGTTCATGAGTTTGCAGGCAAGCCAGTTGCCGAAACGCTGCTGCGGCGTTAGCGCGCCACGCGCTGCCCCACCCATCGCGCGGGAACCGACCACGAAATCGCACTTGCCTGACAGGATCGGCGCGACGAGGCCGGTCAGTTCCTGCGGATGGTCGGAGTAGTCGCCATCGAGAAAGACGATGATGTCGGCGTCACGGCAATGACTTATCCCGGCGAGGCACGCCGCGCCGTAACCACGTTCGGCTTCATGGATAACGGTCGCGCCGCCCGCGCGTGCGATGTCGGCGGTTGCGTCGCGCGATCCGTTGTCGGCAACGATGATCTCATCCACCCAGTCGGGAATGTCGGCGATTACTTTCGCAATCGCGTCTTCTTCGTTGAGCGCCGGAATGACGGCGGCGATGCGATTGCCCTCTCTCATGCCGACAATCCTGCCTTGCGGGGGCGCCGGACCAGTCGCGCCGCCGCTTGCGCGAGGCCGGTTTCCCAGGCCAGCACAAGCCACACAGGTATCCAGATGAACCACACGACTGCACCGGTGAATAGGGCATAGCTGTCGCGGGCCAGGAAATGGAAGGCGCTGTAATAGAGCGGCAATGTCGCCGTCGCCAGCAACAGGCTACCAAGCGGGCGGCAGGCCAGCAGCGGCAGCACCCAGAGAAAGTACCAGGGGAACTGGGCCGGGCTGAGAAGGAAGACAGCCGCGCTTACCAGCAGCGCCCGCTTTACAAGATCCTCCGCGTCGGTGAACGGCGTGCGCGCCACCCATAGAGACAATGTCGCGAGCGTCATGGCAACGGCGATCCGGGCCAATGTGCCGGGAGCAATGCTGGATGCGAACAGCCCGAAGACCTGCTCAAGGAGTGGGAACAGGGCGCTATTGGTTTTCCATTTCTGCGCATAGGCGAGAAGACCCGAACTTTGATCGAGGCCGGCCAAGAGCAATGGCGCGGCGAACAGGAGCGCTGCCATTATCGCCATCGCGATAGCGATGACGGCGCGTCTTGGCGTGGCGAGCAGCGGCCGCCAGAGCAATGGCAGCAGCAAAATGGGCCAGATTTTTGCTCCAGCCGCCAACAGCAGACTGGCGCCGCCTAGGAGCAGACGTCCCCGTACCGCCAGGACCAGACCGCCGAGGATGAGCGGTATAAGCATTGCCTCCATATGCGCGGAATTGAACAACTCTTTCAAAACAATGGGGTTCCACCAATAGAGCGCAGCCCACAGCGGCGCGCGGCCTAGATCGCGCAGCAAAGTCAGCAGCAGGCCGAGCGCCGCAATATCGAACAGAAGGATCAGTGCGCGCCAGGCCGTCAGGCTGAAGGGGGCCAGCTTGTAGGCGAGCGCGAAGACCGCTTGCGCGACCGGCGGGTAGAGGGTGCGTAAATTGGGATGGTTTACCCGTTGCAGGACAAGTCCCGACTGGTTTGCGAGCCTGCCGAGCGGGCTGTCTCGATCGGCCAGCGTGGCGTCGGCCGGGGCTGTCTCGTAAGGGTTCAGCCCTTGCGCGGTTACTGCTCCGTCCCAGAGGTAGCGCTGATTATCATCCTCAAGCACCGGCTCGCTGGCGAACAGGATCAGCCGCATCGCGAGCCCCGAACCGATCACCAGCCAGAGCAGGGCGCGCCGGGTTCCGGGCAGAGCGGTGAGAGTGTGATTGACGAGCCAGGGAAGGGACAGAAACACGAGCCCCGCCGCGATCAGGCCGCCGGTCAGCCAGAAGACCGGCATGTCGCGAACATCGACCGCATAGCCGAAGCGCGGCGATGCAAGCGCAAGTACGCCTGTCATCGCGACAAGCACGAGGCCCAGGGCGATCCACAGGATGACGATCGAGCGAGAAGAGAGTGGGATCATACACGGATTCTTACGCGGCAACGCGCCGTGACGCAAAGGCACGATGCTTCACACCAGCGTGTGGAAAGGCCCACGCTTACCGCTTCGCCTTGGGCGGGCGCGCAACCAGCAGGATCAGCGGAATGGCGGCAAGCGAGGCCAGCGCGTAGAGCCCGAAGGCGTTGAGATAGCTGATCATCGCCGCCTGGCGTGCGATTTCCTCCGATAGCCGCGTCAGGTCGGCCAGATTGTCGACGCTCCACCGACCGGCTACCCAGGGCAGGTAAAGAGCCGGGTTGAAGTGCGAAATCATCTCGGTCATATGCTCGTAATTTGTCGCCGTCGACCGGATGATCCCGGTTACGGTCATCGAGATAAAGAAGCTCGATCCAATATTTCTGAACAGATGGTAGACCGAGCTCGTCTCCGCCAGGTCTTCGGTACGGAGTGTTGAAAAGGTGACGACGGTCAGCGGCACCCAGATCAGTCCGACGGCAAATCCCTGCACAATTCCGTTCAGCACGAGGTCCAGAACCGTAACATTCAGATCGACGGTGGTCAGCCAGATCCCGGCAATCACCTGCGCCATGAATCCGGCGAAGATCGTTTTGCGCGGAAAACGTTGACCGATGAACATGGCGGCAAAGAAACCGCACATGGCGCCGATCCCGCGCGAGCCGACGACATAGCCGATAAGCGATTCGGGAAATCCGATCTGATCGCGTAACAGTCCCGGCAGGATCACCATCGGCGTAAAATTCAGCATTCCGTAAATCGTCACGAGAATGAGCCCGATCGCGTAATTCCGGTTAAGCAGAAGCTTGAGTTTGAGGAATGGTTTCGCCGTGGTCAGGCTGTGCGCGACGAAGAGATATATGGACAGGGCGGCAATGAAGCACTCCAGGAGGATTTCGCCGGAGTCGAACCAGTCGAGCCGCTGCCCGCGCGACAATACGAGCTGGATACTGCCGATTGCGGTGGAGAGCAGGAGAAATCCCGTCCAGTCGAGCTTGGTCTGGCGCGATTTGCGATCCGGCGGCAGGGCGAACCGCAGCCCGAACGTGGACAGAGCGCCCACCGGCACTATGATGTAAAAAGCCCAGCGCCAAGAATAGATCTCGGCCATCAGACCGCCAATCATCGGGCCCATAAAGCCGCCCATCACGACGCCCATACCATACAGACCCACAACCGCCCCATGCTGCTTTTTGGGGAAAGTGTCGAGCACGATTGTCTGTGCCAGCGGCGTCAGCGGCGCCCCGGCGGCGCCCTGTATGACGCGCCAGAAAATGAGCTCTTCCAGTGACGAGGAAGAACCGCAGAACCATGTCGCCACCGTGAACAGGCCGACGCTTCCGATCATCAATGTTCGCCTTCCCAGGCGCGCCGTAAGCCAGCCGGTGAGGGGCGTCGCGACCGCCGTCGCCAGAATGTTGAACGTCATCGTCCAGGTGATTTCGTCGGCTGTCGCCGTCATGGCGCCCTGCAGTTGCGGCAAAACCGCGGCGACGATCAAAATCGTCGTGCTGTAGAGCGTTGCGCTCAGAATCACGACGCTCAGGATGGCGACGCGACGCGCCACCGACAGCGTCTCTCCCTGCATTTCGATTGTATTTGCGGTTGCCGACATGCTTGCTTTTGTAAGCCTAACTACCGTATGCTAAACAATTGTAACGAAGCTTACCAAATTCAGCGAGGACAATCTTGCCGAGCAATGACGAACGCTATCTGGGCTTTCTGATTTCCGATTCGGCGCGGATGCTCCGGACGGTCTTCGACCGCAGGGTGCGCGCACTTGGCCTGACCCGTTCGCAGTGGCTGGTGCTCAGACGGCTCGATCGCCATCCCGGCGCCAACCAATCGGAGCTGGCGGACATGCTGGAAGTGGAGCGGGCGACGGCCGGGCGCCTGATCGACCGGCTGGAACAGAATGGCTGGGTGGAGCGTCGCGCCGATCCCAGCGACAGGCGGATCAATCGTATTTACATGACCGAAAAGGGCGAGCGTGTGAATAACAATATCCGTCCGATTGCGCACTCCATGGTGGAGGAGGCGCTTGCCGGGCTGAGCGATGAGGAACGTGAGTGCCTCACCGACATGATGATCGACGTGAAGCGCCGGCTGCAGACGATGGTGCTGGAGAGCCAGCCGCAAGAGGAGACGATTCTCGAAGTCGAGAATGCGTAAGTAAGGCGATATGCGCCAGAAATTGTTGAGAATATTCCTGCTCGGCGTCGTGCCGCTGGTCGCCATCATGGCGGCGGTCGGCTATTGGCTGCACGGCGCTCGCTTTGCATCGACCGAAAATGCCTACGTCAAAACCGATATAGCGAAGGTCGCGGCGGAGATTTCGGGCCGGACCATCGATGTTCGCGCCTATGCGCATATGCAGGTTAAGGAGGACGATATTCTCGTTGTCATCGATCCGCAGCCTTTCGCGCTGGCACTGGCGCGGGCCGATGCCGAACTCGACGCGGCGCGCCAGCAGGTGGCAACGCTGCAGGCCACCCATTCGGAAGCTCGTGCCGAAATGAAAGACGCGCAGGACCGTGCCGCCTATTTCAAGAAGCGGTATGAACGCCAGGCCGAACTGGTGAAGCGCGGCATCGTATCGGGAACCAGGCATGACGAGCTTGAGCATGACGCGCGGGTAGCCGGCGACCGGGTGACAATGATGCGTCAGAAGATAGGCCGCGTTCTCGCCTCGCTCGGCGGCGACCCGGATCGGCCGGTCGACAAGCATCCGCTGGTGCGTGCCCGGCAGGCGGCGGTCGAACGCGCCGCGCTGGATCTTGAGCGGACCAAGGTGCGCTCGCCGGCCAGCGGAACCGTTGTCACGGTACCTCTGGTGGCTGGCGAACAGGTGACGGCCGCCAAACCGCTTTTCGCTATCGTCACCGACCAGAGCCCTTGGGTCGACGCCAATTTCAAGGAAACGGACCTCACCCATGTCAAGGTCGGACAGACGGCGACGATTGTGCTCGACACCTATCCCGACGTTACATGGGATGCGGAAGTTCAGAGCATCAGTCCGGCGACCGGAGCCGAATTCGCCATCCTTCCACCGCAAAATGCGTCCGGAAACTGGGTCAAGGTAGTTCAGCGCCTGCCGGTTCGGCTGCGGCTGAAGCCGCGCCCCGATGCTCCGCCACTGCGGGCGGGCATGACGGCGAGTGTGAGTATCGACACCGGGCGCGAGCGCTCGCTTGGCGATCTGCTTGGCAGCTTCAGCGCGATCGCCAAATCCGGCCCGCAATGGTGAGCTAGCTTTCCTTCGCCATGTCGCGCAGCTTGAATTTCTGAATCTTACCCGTCGATGTTTTGGGCAGGGGCCCGAACAGGATATGGCGGGGACATTTGAAATGGGCGAGATGGTCGCGGCAAAAAGCGATGATATCGTCCGGCTTGATCTCGCCCGCGCCGGGCTTCAAACCAATGAAGGCGCACACGCTCTCGCCCCACTTTGCGTCCGGTTTGGCGACCACTGCTGCTTCCATTACGTCTGGGTGCCGGTAGAGAACCTCTTCCACCTCAAGCGATGAAACATTCTCTCCCCCGGTAAAGATGATGTCCTTCTCGCGGTCCTTGATCTCGAAATAGCCGTCGTCATGCCAGACGCCGAGGTCGCCGGAGCGGTACCAGCCCTGGTCCAGGCTTTCGTCGGTCGTCTCGGGATTTTTCAAATAGCCCTTCATTACCGAGTTGCCGCGCACCATGAGTTCGCCGATGGTCTCGCCGTCCCGCGGCACCGGCGCGAGCGTGGCCGGGTCGGCCACCATCATGTCCTCGATCATGGGGTAGGGGATGCCTTGCCGGGCCATGGCTACATGACGTTCCGCCTCGCCGAGCGCATCCCAGGCGCGCTGCGGCGCGCAAAGCGTTGAAGGGCCGTAGGTCTCGGTCGTCCCGTAAAGATGGAGAACCTCAAAGCCGAGCGCTTCCATCTCGCGGATTATGGTGGAGGGCGGCGCGGCTCCGCCGGTCGCCACTTTGACTTGCTGGGGAAAAGATCTCTTTTCGGTTTCAGGGGCATGCACCAGCATGTTGAGCACAATGGGCGCGCCGCACATATGGCTGACGCGCTGTTCGCCTATCAGTTCGAATATGCGTTTCGGCTCCACCTTGCGCAGGCATATATGCGTGCCGGCCGCCGCGGTCACCGCCCAGGTAAAGGTCCATCCCGAACAATGGAACATGGGCAGCGTCCACAGATAGACGCTGTCATGATCGAGTTTGAAGACGAGGGCGTTGGAGAGCGCGCAGAGATAGGCGCCGCGATGGCTGTAAACCGCGCCCTTGGGATTGCCGGTCGTGCCCGACGTGTAAAGCAGGCAGATCGACTCCCATTCGTCTTCCGGTCCGGGTGGATCGAAAGTTTCATCCGCGCCACCCAATATCTCTTCATATTCGTCTTTTCCGATCGGCGGCAGGTCCGGCTGTTCCGGATCGATGATATCGATCACGGCGGGTGGGTTGCCGGTCTCGCCAAGCGCGGCGGAAATGGTCTCTCCGAACCCCCTGTCGGCGAGGAACAGCTTGGCCTCGCCATGTTGAAGACAAAAGGCGATCGCCGCCGGGTCGAGACGGATATTGATCGGGTTCAAAATCGCGCCGAGCATGGGCGCGGCATAATGCGCTTCCAGCAGCGCCGGGCTGTTGGTGGCGAGGATGGCGATGGTATCGCCGCGCCTTATACCGCGCTCGTGAAGCGCGTGGGCGAGCCGGCGGCAGCGGGCGTGAAATTCGCCATAGGTGAAGCGGCGCTCTCCATCGATTACAGCGGTGCGACGCGGCCAGACGGTCGCGGCCCGTTTCAGGAAACTCACGGGCGTGAGCGGCACATAGTTAGCAGGGCGCTTTTTAAGTTCCGGGCCGTCCTGCGCCATGATCCTCTCACCCCTCGCGCCGCTTCAGGAAGCGCGGATTGGTGATGCGCAGTTCGGCCTTCAGATAGTCCAGCAGCTTTTCCGCAAGCTGCTCATGCGACTGATCGGCTATATGTCCGGATCGGATTTCCGCGGCAATACCATCAAGTGTTTCGCCGCCGAGTTCGCTGACAAGAGCCTCGCCGGGGTCGCCGTTGCCGAGCCTCCGCTGCGCCATGCCCAAGGCGCTGGCAACCATCGCGCCGGTATAGCGTTTCGCCGAGGGAAGGTCCGGCAGGATCTCTTGCGCGTAGGTGGCAAGCGCGATGTCGATCAGCGTGTCGGCCTTTTGTCTCGAACCGTTCATATCCTATTCCTCACCAATCGCGAGAATGCCAGCCAGTGCATCATACTCCATTTCCGGCGCCATCAAGCCCGTCAGCAGCAACTCGACCGACGCCTCGCCGCCGGTAACGTGGCGCTCGCCCTGCAGTAGCGCCACGACGGCCCAACGCGCCGCGGCGAGGATCTCCCAATAGGGCACCTGATCGGGATTGAGAGGCGTGCTGGCGTTTGTATTGTAGCCCTTGTAGAAAGCTTCCCGCGATCCGATGCCGCCGGCTTCACGCGTGTCCGCGCCGAAGCGCCAGCAGCGCGCGCAGAACCAGCCAATATCGATATGGGGGTCGCCCCAATGGCAGAACTCCCAGTCGAGGATGCCGGTGAGGCTGCCGTCCTCGACCATGAAATTGCCGGTGCGGAAGTCGCCATGGCACAAAACGATCTCAGCCCGCCGTGGCGCGTTCCGCTCCAGCCAGCTCAGGATATATTCGAGCGCCGGACGCGGCTCGGAGACGCGGTCCAGATTGGCGCGCATTTCATGCACTTGCGCCAGTGCCGGAGAAATGCCTGGGACTTGCAGGAAATCAAGGCCGGTTGCCGGCGGGCGGATCGAATGGATTTTCGCCAGTTGCGCGCCCAGGGCCTCGGCCAGCCCGGCGCCGTTTTTCTCGACCACGGGATCGCGCACGATTTTGAAGCCTTGCGCGTAGCCCTCGACATGGCCGACGACCATGAAGGGCGCGCCGATCAGATCTTTGCCCGCGCAGTCGGCGACAGGTTCCGGCACCAGCACACCAGCCTCATGCGCCGCCTTGAGGCAGGCGAATTCGTCAGCCCTGTCAAGGCTCATGGCCATGCGCGACGTGGCGTCGGTGCGCAGCACCCAGGCGTGGGTCCCGGCGTGGACGCTGCCGAACACGCTGACGTCCAGCCGCCAGTTCTCGCCGATGGCGCCGCCCGTCAGCAGTTCAGCCCGGTCGACCGTAACGGCTTCCGCGCCAAGCTGGCCGGCAAGCCAGGCCTGCAGAGCCCCAAGATTGTCCGGGTCGAGTGTGCGGGGGCGGGATTCGTGAGCCATCGGAAGCTCAGTATCCCCAGCGCCAGAAATCGCGGCCCTCGGCGCGGTAGGTATTGGCGAGGATCATCTTGTGGACCTCGTCCGCGCCGTCGAGAATGCGGGCCTGGCGCGCATAGCGGTAAATCCACTCCAGGATAGTATCCTTGGAGTAGCCGCGCGCGCCGTTAAGCTGGATCGCTGTATCGGCAACCTTGTGCAACATATTGGCGCAATGGACTTTTGCCATTGAAATTTCCTTGCGCGCGAAATCGCCCTGGTCGAGCGTCCAGGCCGCGTTCATCACGAGCAGGCGCCCAATGTGAACCTCCTTGGCCATCTCGCCCATCATCAGCTGCACCGACTCCCGGTCGGCGAGCTTGATGCCGAAGCCTTCGCGCACATTGATATAGTCCTGCGCGATTGCCATGGAGCGGCTGGCAAGCCCGAGCCAGCGCATGCAATGGGTGAGCCGCGCGGGCCCTAGCCGCATTTGCGCGACCTTCATGCCACGCCCGATCTCGAGCAGCCGGTTGTCATCCGGAATTTCCATCTCAACGAATTTGAGCTCGCAATGGCCGCCATGCTCCTCCGGGCCCATGATCGGCACCTTGCGCACAATCTGGAAACCGGGCGTGTCCTTGTGCACCATGAAGGCGGTGAGTTCGCGGCGGGGTTCCTCGGACGTCTTGGCGATCAGAATGAAATGATCGGCGACACCGGCGCCGGTGATGAACCATTTTTCGCCATTGACCACCCATGTCTCGCCGTTTCCCTTGGGTGTGGCGCTGGTCCGGATCATCGTCGGGTCGGAGCCGCCGCCAGGGTGCGGTTCCGTCATCACAATTGCGCCGCGCGTTTTTCCCTCGATAATCGGCTGCAGCCACTTCTCCTTCTGCTCGTCGGTGCAGACCTGATCGAGCACGCGCATATTGCCGTCGTCGGGCGCGGCGCAGTTGAAGCAGACTGGGCCGAAGATCGAATAATTCGCCTCCTCATACATCACCGCCTGGCCGGCGAAGGGCAGCCCCATGCCACCGCGTTCCTTCGGTATCTGCGGGCACCAGAGGCCTTGCCTCTTCGCCCTGGCGCGCAACTCGTCGCACAGATCGAGGCGGATATTTTCGTGATCGTCGTAGCTCGCCGGATCGTCTTCGAGGGGGAGAATATGCTCCGCTACGAACGCCCTCGTGCGCCGGCGCACATCTTCGATTTCGGGGGAAAGGGAAAAGTCGATCATTGGCTTAGGGTCCGCACTCGTGAATAGAATCCATCACGCACAATTGCATGCCATTCATGAGTGCGGACTCTAACTCATGGAAAGAAGCGCCCCGCCGTCGACGGGGATGACGGCGCCAGTCATAAAGGATCCGGCGTCCGACGCAAGCAGCAGCAGCGGGCCGTCGAGGTCGCGCATTTCACCCAACCGCTTCATGGGGAATTTGCTGATCAGCTTCTGGCCGGCTTCACTCGATAGATAGTCCTCGTTCAGTTCGGTCGAAAAATAGCCCGGCGCCAGCGCGTTGACCCGGATGTTGTCGCGCGCCAGCTCCAGCGCCATCGCCTTGGTCAGCTGGACGATAGCGGCCTTGGATGTGGCGTAGGGGGAGACTGTCTTCATTACATTGAACGACAACACGGATGCGATATTAATGATCGATCCACCTGCGCCGTTCGCCTGCATGCGCCGGGCGGCTTCGCGGCAGGTGCGCCAGACCCCATCGAGGTTCGTATCCATGACATGGCGCCACTGGTCCTCTCCGGTGTCGATGAAGAAGGCCCTGGCGGTCACGCCGGCCGCGGGAACGAGTATCGTGACCGGTCCCAGCGCGGCCTCGACCGCATCGAATGCCGGAGCGATAGCCGCAGGGTCGGTCACATCGAGCGAGACGGCACTCGCCGTTCCGCCTTCCGACTCGATCTGCCGAACCGCGTCCTTCAGCCGCTCCTCGCGGCGCGCGGCCAAACCTACCTTGGCCCCCGCCTTCGCCAGGGTGCAGGCGAAGTGGCGCCCGAGACCCGATGACGCGCCGGTGACGAATGCAGTGCGGCCGGTGAGGTCGAAGCGGTCTTCCATTTTTTGCAGCTTCTTGCGTCCGGGTTGCCTTGGGGAGGGAAGGGCTGTCAAAAAGAGCAAAACTTGCCGCCATGCGCAAGGTGGGCGCATTGCGGCAAATCTGCGCTACTGTTTTCGCAAGGGAAGAACAGGGATATGGCGGAAGGTGCTGCAATAGCCGACAGCGCGGACCCCGGCGGCGAAAACACGGTTTCCGGCCGCCTCAAGGCCGCCGTCGTCGCGCCGATCATGGCCATGCGGCTGCGCTATCTGCCGCTGCTCATGGTCTATTTCGCCTATGGCGCGCTCGGCCTTGTCGGCATCGCGGAAAGCTTCTGGATCAAGCAGGCGCTGACCATGACACCGGCCGATCTGGCCGGGCTCGGCGTCTGGCTGACGCTGCCCTGGACGATCAAGATGGTGTTCGGCCAGATCGTCGATTCGGTTCCGCTGTTCGGCTCGCAGCGGCGCGTCTATGTGTTTGCCGGCGCGGCGCTCGTCGCCGCGGGGCTGCTGATCCTCGCCGGCGCCGCGGGCGGCTGGTTCCCGGATTATGGGCTGGACGTCCTCTATATTGCGGCCAAGCTCGCTATTGTCATCGGTATCGTGCTGCAGGATGTCGTTGCCGATGCCATGAGCACGGAAGTGGTCGACCGGGAACTTCCAGACGGCACGCCGCGCCCGAAAAAGGATATCGTGCATGATCTCGGCATGGTGCAGGTGCTCGGGCGGCTGGCGCTCTCCTTCGGGATATTTGCCGTCGCCGGTCTCGGCGGTCTGCTGGCACAATATTATTCCTATCAGAGCGTGTTCCTGCTCGGCCTCGCCATTCCGGTGCTCTCGGTCACGGGGGCGCTGCTGGTGCGGCTGGAGAAGGTGCCCATCAGACCCATCGACTGGCGCATTCTGGGCGGCGGCGCGGCCTTTGGCATGGTCGTGGCGGGGCTTGGTTTGGGCGGCGTGCCCTACAGCCAGGAGCTGATATTCCTCCTCTCCATGGCTGTCGTCGTCGCCATGCTGTTCCGGGTCGTCGATGCGTTGGACGCGGATGCCAAGCGCAAAATCTTCTACGCCGCAATCATCATTTTTGTCTTCCGCGCCACGCCGGGCGTCGGCGAGGGCTATCGCTGGTTCACGATTGACGGGCTCGGATTCGACGAGGCTTTTTTCGGGACGCTGGCGCAGATCGGGGCAGCCCTCGCCATGCTGGGAATCTGGCTGCTCGCCGATACGATCACCCGGCGGCCTGTCGCCATCGTGCTGCTGTGGCTGACGGTGCTTTATACCATTTTGTCGCTGCCCAATGTGGCACTGGTCTACCGGCTCGATGAATGGACGCAAGCCATGTTCGGCTTTGGCGCGCGCACCATCGCGCTTATCGATACGGCGGCGGAATCGCCATTCGCCCAGCTCTCCATGATCCCGATGCTGACACTGATCGCCATCCACGCACCGGCGGGGCGGCGCGCCACGTGGTTCGCGCTGATGGCCTCGCTCATGAATCTGGCCCTTGTCGCGGGTCAATTGCAGACCAAGTATCTGAATTTGGCCTTCGCGGTGGACCGGGGGCAATATGGCGAGCTGCCGCTGCTCATCGTGACAGCCGTTCTGATCGGCTTTTTCGTGCCGTTGGCGGTCATACTCCTGTTCGGCCGCAGGGCCACCTGACGGGCGCGCAAGAGCAATCCCGAAGGCTATCTTCTTGCCGCAGATCAAGGCATTGCGGCCACGGGCGGGATAAAGAGGGCAGTAGGGCTGAAATGGCCGACAGGGGAATGAAATGAGCACGCAAACCGATATTTTCCGGCGTCTCGTTAAGGACCGTCTGGGCGAACCGCCCGTCTGTCTTCACCCCGACGCGAGTGTCAAGGAGTTGGTCGATCGCATGGAAAGCGAGACGGCGACCAGCGCTGTAATCGTTGACGATAACTGGCGGCCGATCGGCATTATCACGGAGCAGGATGTAGTCCGGAAAATAGCGTTCCGCATCAGCCCGGAGACCAAGGTGTCCAAGATCATGACGGCGCCGGTCGTGACTATCCAGAATACGGATTATCTCTATCACGCGGTGGCTTTCATGCGCCGGCGGGGGCTTCGCCACATTCCCGTCCTCAACGAGGAGGATCTGGTGTGCGGCATGCTTTCGTTGACCGAGGCGCTGTCCTTTCTGTCGGAGCGGACCCTCGAGCTGATGCGCTTGCTTACCCATGAGGCGACGCTCGACGGATTAAGGGAGGTCAAGGCGGCGCAGGTCGAGCTTGCCGAGGCGCTGTTTCAGGACAATATCCCGGTGCCGGAAGTGCAGGCACTGCTCACTGACATCAACCGTGATATCCACGCGCGCATCCTGCGCCGCCGTCTGGGCGAAATGGAGAGCGAAAAGGCCTGGGGCAAACCGCCAGTGGACTTTTCGCTCATCATTCTGGGGTCTGGGGGCAGGGGCGAGAACTTCCTGTTTCCCGATCAGGACAACGCCTACATCCTTGATGACTATGCCGACGCCGACCACGCCCGCATCGATCCCTTTTTCGTCGAGCTGGCAGAGCGGATGACCAAGGATTTGGACGCGGTCGGCCTGACGCTGTGCAAGGGGTTTGTCATGGCGACCAATCCCGTGTGGCGCAAGACGCTGAGCCAGTGGAAGGACCAGGTGGCCTATTGGATGCGGTCACGCTCGCCGGCGACATTGCGCTACAGCGATATCTTTTTCGACTTCACTCATGCTTTCGGGCAGGCCGGATACGCGGCCGAGCTGCGCGCATTTGTAACGGATATCGGCACCCGCAATCCCGGCTTCATCAACGATATGTATGAGATACAGAAAGACCACACGGTCGCGCTCGGCTGGTTCGGGCGGCTTGTGACCGAGGCCGATGACGATGGCCGCAAGGGGATGATAAACCTGAAATATAGCGGAACATTGCCGCTGGTGGAGGCGGCTCGGCTGCTCTCTCTGAAACATGGTATCGCCGAATCCTCGACACTCGGGCGTCTGAAGAAATTGCGCGAATGCGATGCCATCAACGCGGACCAGCATGATTATCTGACCGGCGGCCTGAATTTCGTGACCCAGCTGCTGCTGCGCCAACAGCTGGAAGATTTCAAGGCCGAATTGCCGGTGTCCAATTTCGTGTCGAAAAACAGCATGACGCCGCGGGAGAAAAAATATCTCGCCGACTGCTTCAGTGCCATTCAGGACTTGCGTGGCAGGCTTGGTTCGGAATTCTCCGTCGATTTCTAGCAAAAGTAGATAACGGTTATCGGTTCGGAAGCGCGCTATTATTCGGGCGAGGCAGAGGGGCTGTGCGCCTTACCAGTGCTCGTGTTGCGAATGGTCGAGAATGTCCATCTCAGGGTCGTAGGCTTCCGAGCGTATTTCAAACAAGCCCAGCAAGGTTGCAAACAGATTGTCGTGGGACAGCCGCTTCTCGCGCCTATCCTCGATTTTGACCAGGCCTTCTTTGTCGAAATTCCGTCCGAACCACATAACGAAGGGAACGTGCTTCTGCGTGTCGGGCGCCAGGAAATAGGGCAGGGCGTGGAGATACAGGCCATTTTCGCCGAGCGACTCGCCATGGTCGCTGACATAGACCATCGCAGTCTCGAATTTCTCGTCATTCTGCTTCAGCAGCTTGATGGTCTTGGACAGGAAAAAGTCCGTATAGAGGATCGCATTGTCATAGGCATTGACGAGCTCTTCCTCGCTGCATGCGCCGAGATTGCTGGTCTTGCAGACCGGCGCGAACTTTTCGAACGCCTTGGGGTAGCGCTTGTAATAGGCTGGCCCGTGATTTCCCATCTGGTGAAGGACGATCAGAATGTCCCCTTTCGGATGCCGGTCGATAAAGCCCTGCAGGCCGTGCAGCATGCCTTCGTCCCGGCATTCCACATCACAAACAGGGTTTGTCTTCGGCGTATGAAAGCCCTCATAGGCCACACGGTCGGCAACGCCCTTTGAGCTGGAATTGTTGTCGCGCCACAGGATGCTGACATTTGCCCGCTTGAGGATATCGAGCGCGTTGTCCGCAGCCTTTGCTTTGCGCTTGTCGAACTCGGCGCGCGGGTAATGCGAAAAAATGCACGGAACGGAATGCGCGGTGGATGTTCCGCAGGACCAGAAATCGGGAAAATTGACCACATTTTCCTGTTTCAGAAGCGGATTGGTTTCGCGTTCGTAGCCGTTGAGGGAGAAATGGTCTGCGCGAACGGTTTCGCCGACCACCATAATGATGAGTTCCCGGTGGGTGTCGGCATTCGGAATCTTGGCGTCGGCACCGACGGTCGTGAATGGCAGGGAGGCGGATTTCATCGAGCGCCGGACATATTTGCCGGTGGAATAAAGCGCAAAGGTCGGATTGACCTGAGCCCAAAGTGCGCGCTGCGTGCGCATCATCGAGGCATAATGGGCGCCAAAGCCTAAATACATACCCGCCATGACCGCGACCGAAACCCCTATCAGCTTCAGCCGCGAAATCCACTCGGTCTTGCGGCCAGGGCGGGCACGCGTGAGCGTATAGATGAGCAGCGACGGCAGGACGCCGAGAAAAATCACATACTGGATTATCGGGAAACTCATCAATTCGCGCGCTTCGCGGAAATCTGTCTCAAGCATGTTGCCGATCATTCTGTGATCGATGATGACGCCATACTGGTTCATGAAATAAGCGATTAGCGAACTCAGAAGAAGAAAGCCGACGAGAAGAGGTTTGACGAGAAAACCGTGACAAAGAACCGAGAGCGTGATGACGAAAATGGCTGTGATGTAAACGAACAGCGAGCCAATAAAGACGGCGTTCTCCACGTCAAGACCGTAGATCTTTACAGCGCTGGTGAAGAAAGCTGTGTTGGAAAACAGCGCAACGAATACCGACACCATGACGATCAGTTCGGCGCTCGAAAAGGATCTTATTTTGGCCAAGCTGAAATTCTTCAATTGTCTGCCCCCGTGTGCGAAGCCATTTGTCGGTCGCCTGATACAAGTTGCAAGCCCAATTCGCAACGATGCGAATGGCAGGATAGGCATCTGTCTTCAAATTGAAATATGGGCAAACTGTGAGCTGAATTTGAGGCAATTTGCCGCTGGCGGGCGGGGCGTTGCCCTCCCGGCGCCGATAGGCAGAGCGTCATTCATGGTCTATAGCGTCGCTCAAGTCCCTGATGCGTGATGCAGGATTGAATGGATGGATGCAAACAAGATCCGCGAGCCCGCTGCTGGCAAGAACGGTCAGGATCATCTGAAACAGCGCTCGGCGATGCCCGGCAAAGGCGGGATTGCGCGAGTAGCCGCGGCTTTCCGCAACACACTGCAAGGTCTTCGCGAGGGTATTTTGACAGAAGCGGCCATCAAGCAGGAGATGGCCGTCGCGGCTGTTGCCGTGCCCGTTTCCTTCTTTCTCGCGGAAAGCGTGTGGGTATGGGTCACGCTTATCGCCAGCCTGTTGCTGGTGTTGGCGGTGGAGTTCCTCAATACATCGATCGAACGGCTGTGCAACCATCTCCATCCCGACAGGCATGAGGCCATCAAGGCGACAAAGGACCTGGCGTCGGCCGGCGTGTTCTTCGCCCTTGTGCTGGCTGGGCTTGTGTGGGCCACCGCCGCGCTGAAGGCTTTCGGGCTGCTGTAGCACGCACCCAAGTCCACCTCGTCTCTCATGAACGCCCGATGAATAGCGGCTTCAGCCCCGGTTCAGCGCTGCCGCGTTACGCTCAAGCGGAAAATGCCATTTGACCGCTGGTTATCCGGCTGATGCGGCCGGTTTTGCGGTAATGCGGAACAGGGAGTTCTATGATGCTCAATCGGCTGGTTTTTGCGTTTGTCGCTCTGGCGATGTCTGTTTGCGCCTCGGCGGGAGCCTGGGCGGCGGAGCGTTTTGCGCTTGTTATCGGCAATTCGCAATATCAGCAGATCGGTACGCTGCCCAATCCCGTGCGCGACGCCGAGGCGGTCAAAGGCCTGCTCGATTCCGCCGGCTTCGAGGTGACATCGGCGCTGGATCTCGGGCAGAGTGAAATGCGCGATGCGGTTCGTGAATTCGCCGGGAAGCTTGCTGGCAAGGGCGAAGATACAGTCGCGCTCATCTATTTCGCCGGACATGGCCTTCAGATCGACGGAGAGAATTATCTGCTTCCCGTTGACGCCGACATTACGCGTGAATCCGATGTGGCTCTCGAAGCGGTCCGGCTTGGCGATGTTATGAACCTGCTTGGCAACGCGCCGAGCAAAACCCGCATCGTTATCCTCGACGCCTGCCGGAACAACCCGTTCAAGGATCTCGGTGAAACCGGACGGGGGCTCGCCATCGTCAATGCGCCCGCCGGAACCGTGGTTGCCTATTCGACGTCGCCCGGCGCCACCGCAGCGGACGGCGCTGGCCAGAACAGCCCCTTCACCGCGTCGCTGATCAAGGCCGCAACCGAGCCCGGAGCGCCCATCGAGACCGTCTTCCAGAATACCCGTCTTGCCGTTCACAAGGCGACCAAGGGCCTTCAGACGCCATGGGAAGTGACGGCGCTAACCGAGCCCTTCCGCTTCTTCCCCGGCGTGCCGGGCGAGAAAATCGAGCCGGTGTCCGAGAAGTCGGAGGCCGCATGGGCGCAGGATTTGCGGGGCTATTCGCCGCGCGACGCCTATGACCTCGTCGTTCAGCAGAATAATGTGATCGTTTATCAGATTTTCCTGACCATCTATCCGGACTCGTTCTGGGGCCATCGCATTCGTTCAATTATGGAGCGCCGCCTGGAAATGGAGGCCTGGTTCGATGCGCTGACCTTCAATTCGGCCGCCGCCTTCGAAGCCTTCCTCAAGCGTTATCCTGACAGCGATCTTGTCGCGACCGCGAAACGGCTCGGTGAGCGCGCGGCACAGCGTTCGGTGCTTGCCGGCCAATCGCCGATTGCATCCGACCTTGCGCTCAAGCCTGAAATCCGCACCGTGGTCGAGCAAGTTCGCGTCCCCGTCGAGGTGATCAGGGAAGTCAAAGTTCCGGTGATCAAGGAAGTCATCAAGATCAAGGAAGTCAAGGTGCCCTTCGAGGTCATCAAGGAAGTCCGCGTACCGGTCATCAAAGAGGTGATCAAGATCAAGGAAGTGCGTGTGCCGGTCGAGGTCATCAAGATCAAGGAGGTGCGCGTGCCGGTGATCAAGATCAAGGAAGTGCGCGTACCGGTGATCAAGATCAAGGAAGTCGTGAAAATCAAGCAAGTCCGGGTTCCGTGCAAGTGCAGTACGCAATCGGGCCAGACACGTCACCAGTCGACCACGCCTCGGGTTAGCGTTCCAAATCTCAGGCGCATCAGGTAACGGGCGAATGGCGGGTGCTTCCCGGCTAAACGAAATCCCCGTGCGAACGGGGATTTCGATATTGTCCGGCCTGCTATTCTAGAACTTCGCTTGCTGTTTGCGGATTTTGACCATTTTCTCGGAAACGTTGAGCGCATCGCCCAAGGTGATGACGCCGCGCTGATGCAGCGGGTCCAGCATGGCCAGGAATATTTCCGCCGTCGACAGGGCGTCGCCGAGCGCCGTGTGGCGGTTGGAGATATCGACCCCCAGCCTCTCCGCCGTCGCGCCAAGGGAATGGTCCGACGCGTGATCATGCAGGAAAGCGGACAGCAGCAGCACATCCAGCACCGGGTTGGTGAAGGACAAACCGGCCGCTTTTTCTTTCAATTCAAGGAATTTAATATCGAAGGCCGCATTATGCGCAACCAGTACCGCCCGCCCGGCAAAGGCGTGAAATCGCGGCAGCGCGTCCTTGGCGAGAGGCATGTCCCTGACATCCTCGTCGGTGAGCCCGTGGAATCTTGTCGAGGCCTTGGGGATCGTCCTCCCCGGATTTATCAGTTGCTCCAGAGTCTCGCCCCGTACGATCCGGCCATTAACGACGCGCACCGCGCCGATCGAGATCATCTCGTCTCCTTCTGAGGGCTCAAGGCCGGTCGTCTCCGTGTCGAATACGACACAGCGCAACTCGCGCAGAGGGATTTCGGTAACCTCGCGGTCGGGTTGCCGCGTGAACAGATCGAAGTCGTAAAATTCGGGTCGGGGCGGCAGTGTGTCCTCTTCCTCATCGGTGTCTTCCGTCTCGGTGAAGGTCAGCACATAACCTTCAGTCTCCACCGCATCGGAACAGATGAGCGCAAGGCGCACATTGACCGGCGCGCCGTCATCGTGCCTTTCGCATGAAATCTGCCGGCGCACGCGCAGCTTGCGCGTCTTGTCGGCTCTTTGCCTGGCGATCAGGTCGGAAAGGTTTTCAAGGACGGGACCGCGATCGAACATGGCGAAAAGCCTGCGTCCCAGCCCGAGCGCTTCGGGCCGTTTCAGGATTCTCACGGCCGCCTGGTTATAGAGCAGGATACGATTGTCGAGATTGCACACGATGACGCCTTCGCTCATGTCCAGCAGGATTGCCTCGAGCCGCCGCTTATAGGTTTCGCCGCGCTCGACGGCATTCGCGACCGTTTCGTGTGTTTGCTGCCGGGCGGCAATGAATTTGGCGATCAGTTCCTGCAGCGCATCAACAAGACCGCCGGTGACATGTCCGTCGGCTATCTCGATCGGCCGCACGGTGCGGGCATGGCTCAGCGTCTCGATCTCGCGCGTGATCGCTTCGACCGGCCGGACCAGGCGAAGTTCCAGAGCAACCCAGACGCCTACTAGCAAAGCGAGAAGCAGCAGAATGCCCGCGCTGCCGATCAACAATACAGCTCTTGGCTCGGGCGCCATGCCTGTCGCAATGATCGCCCAGACGGCTGCGCCTCCGAGAAGGATAATGAACAGCGCGAGAACCGCTAACAGTAACGCCAGATAAAGGCCCGGCCGCATCGCAAGCTCCTGGGTTTCTTAGCGCTCGAACCCTCCGACAATCTCACGGGCGCGGGCAGCGTGCACTTCCAGCTTATCGGGATCCAGCGTCGGGTGAACCTTGAACATTAGGCTGGTTTTGCCAAGCTCATGCGCGATCTCTCGCCGCTCGACTTCCAGATGCGAAAACGCTTTCTCGCGATAAATTTCAGGACAGATTCCCGTTCTGGCGTCGATGCCGCCCTTCACAAGCCCGGCCAGCACATCGTCGCGCGCGACGCCGTCCTTCAGCCGGTTCGGTTCGAGGAAAACGCTATATTTGTAGAAGGCATGGCCGACGTCCGCGGGTATTTGAGGTGTCCGGATTGCCGGGCTCTGGCCAAGCGCCCGTGCCCAGATGGCGGCATTGGCGCGGCGTTTCTCCAGCCATCCGTCGAGTTTTGCAAGTTGTGCAAGGCCGATCGCGGCCTGCATCTCCGTCAACCGCCAATTCGTCCCGATGCCGTCATGTATGTAGCGGAAGCCAGGGCCCGCGTCTGGAGAATGCGTTTTGTCCCAGCTCTTGCCGTGGTCCTTAAATTCCCACGCCCTTTTCATGGCGTCCTCGTCGCGCAGCAGAACCATGCCGCCTTCTCCGCCGGTGGTCATGATCTTGTCCTGGCAAAAGGAGAAGGCGGCGGCATGCCCGAAGGATCCGGCCGGCTTGTCGGCGATCATGGCGCCGTGCGCCTGAGCGCAGTCTTCGATGACGGCGAAACCGTGGGCGTCTGCCAGTTCCATGACCGGTGTCATGTCAACGGGCCAACCGGCGAGATGAACCGGGATAACCGCCCTGGTTTTTTCCGTAATCCACGGTTCGATTGTTTCCGCCGAAATATTCTGGGTCAGCTTTTCCACATCGGCGAAGACCGGCGTCGCGCCGGCAAGCGATACGCAGCTTGCCGAGGCGACGAAACTGCTGGCGGCGACGATGACCTCATCGCCCGAACCGATGCCAAGCGCGTGCAACGCCAGTTCCAGCGCCAGCGAACCGTTGGCGACGGCAACTGCGTGGGGCATGGCAAAGCGCTCCGCGCATGCTTTTTCGAAAGCCTGGACGCGCTTTCCGGTCCATTGGTTGACCTCGCCGGAGCGAAGAACGTCCGCGACCGCGTCGATTTCATCCGGGCCGAAGAAGGGCCAGGCTTCGCTGGTTTCAGGCTGGTCGGGCATTTTCATCGGTGCAACTCATTCTTATGCGGGCGCCCGTGCGTCGAGACCGAGTGCCTTTAACATGGCCTTGTTGACGTGGGCTACGTCGAATTCGCCTTCCGCCAGTTTTCGGCTTTCCGGCGCCATGGCGCCAATCAGGTCCGGTTTGTCGAGAAAGTTCCTCATGGCCGCGGCCAGGGATTCCGCGTCGCGTATCGGGACAAGGAATCCGTTGACGCCCTCAAGGACGGTCTCACGGCAGCCGCGGGTCCTTGTCGTTATGATCGGCCGTCCCGTCGCCAGCGCCTCAAGGACGGTGCGCGGCATGCCTTCACCATAAGAAGGCAGCACATAGACATGGCATTGGCGAAGATGCTGGCGCACGTCTTTGCTGGAACCCAGATAGGTGACCACATCTTCATATTTGCGGAGTTCCGATAGAGGGAAGCCCGCCGGTCCGGTTTCGGGCGGGCCGACGAGCAGCCAACGCGCCTTTACGCCGAGGTTGGCCAGCATTCCGGCGGCCTGGCAATATTCCTCCACGCCCTTGTAGCCAACCAGCCGGGCGATCATCAAAAAGGTAACGCCATCGTCGAGAGAGGGCAGGGGGCAACGGCTGAAATGGGCGAGATCGACACCCGATCCGCGTACGACGGTGACCGGAAGGCCCTCCGGCAATAATCCCAGTTCGGCAAAAACCCCGCAATCTTCGTTATTGTGAAAAATAACACCATGGCTTGCTGAAAAAGCGCGGGCGTAGAGCACGGCCATGACGCGGCGAATAATTTTGCGTTTGACGCCACCGCCTTCCAGAAAAGCGTAACCGAGACCCGTTATCATGGGAATGATGCGGGGCACGCCGGCTTTCCTGGCGGCAAGCGTGGCGTAGATCGCCGGTTTGGGCGTGTAGCCCATGACAAGGTCGGGACGCCAGTCAGTAAAAAGCTTCGTCAATGCACGCGCCGTCGCAAGGTCGCGCAGAGGATTGAGGCCGGTTCGGCCAAGAGGAATAGTGTATGTTTCCGCGCCCCATCCCATCAGCTTGGAGCGGGTTTGGTCATCGAAATCCGGGGCGGCGCACAGCAATTTATGGCCGCGCGCAATAATCTCGCGAATGAGAGGGCCGCGAAACCCGGTGAGCGACGGAGCATAGGAAGCTACGAATGCGACGCGCTGCGGTGCTCGATCGATGGTCAATGCAGGGTACGCGACGCCGGCGGCCATCCCTCGGTTTCGCCGGTTTCCGAATTATCGATCATTGGCAGCTGACCCTCGGGCGCATATCCCTCGACGGTGCGCCGGAGGATCGATTCAATCCCTGCGGTATCGTTGGCTTGGAGTGCCGACTCCAGCTCGGCCAGTTCTTTTTTCAGTTTGGCAAGCGGAATAAATGGTTCTGAATTCTTCATGATCCGGGGATGTTTGGTGCCGGTCGAGCTTTCGCCGATAAGAAGCTCTTCATACAGTTTCTCGCCTTGTCGCAAGCCGACATACTCGATCGCGATATCTCCGTCGGTTTTGTTTTCATCGCGTACCTCCAGTCCGGAGAGCCGGATCATCGTCTGGGCGAGATCGTCGATTTTCACCGGGTGCCCCATGTCGAGCACGAATACCTCGCCGCCCGCCGCCATGGCTCCGGCTTGAATGACGAGTTGGGCCGCTTCGACTATGGACATGAAATAGCGGATGATATCGGGATGCGTGACGGTGACCGGGCCGCCATCCTGTATCTGCTTTCGGAAAAGCTTCACAACGGAACCGGAGGAGTCGAGTACGTTGCCAAAACGGACCATCGTAAAGGCTGTCGAGGCAGCCGGCATTTCCGACAAGGCCTGGAGAATGAGTTCCGCCAGGCGTTTGCTGGCTCCCATGACATTGGTTGGACGTACCGCTTTGTCGGTCGAGATCAAGACGAAACGTTCGACGCCATTTTCGATCGCCGCCTCCGCCAGGGAAAGTGTCCCGAAAGTGTTGTTGCGCAGTCCCGTGACAGGGTTTTCCTCGACAATCGGCACATGTTTGTAGGCGGCGGCGTGGTAAATTGTTTCGACGCCGTGGAATTCGAGCGTTTGCTTGACAAGCCGCTCATCGAGAACCGAGCCGAGCACGGATATGATCTCGGGGGGCTTTGCGTCGCCGTCACCGGATTCATGCAATGACGCAAGAATCGTCCGCGTTTCCGATTCGATGTCGTACAGAGCCACTTCCGAAAGCTCAAACAAAACAAGCCGCCGGGGTCCGAGACGCAGGGCCTGACGGGTCAGTTCCGACCCGATGGAACCGCCGGCGCCGGTAATCATCACCGACTTGTCCCGGATGTCGCCATACAAAAGGCTGTCGTCGGCCGGGACGGGATCGCGACCGAGCAGATCTTCGACATCAATTGGCCTCAGATCCGATATCTGGACCCGGCCCGACGCGATGTCCTCAAGGGCCGGCAACGTCTTGACGACGACAGGAAGTTGCTCCAGCGACCGGATTACAGCGCGCCGCTGATGCAGGGGAGCGGAGGAAATCGCCAGGAATACTTCTTTCACGTCGGTGCGCTCGATCAGCTTTTCGATCTTTTGCGGACGATAGACCTTCATTTTCTGAATGGCCTGTCCCCACAGGGACTTGTCATCGTCAACAAAGGCGACCGGATTGTATTCCCGGCTTTCGTTCAGGGCGCGTAGCAGCTGCACGCCGGCGGCGCCGGCGCCGTAAATCAGCACCCGCGGCCGCGGATCAAGCTTCGCCGGCGTCGCGTTCGGGACGGCCTTGAGAACCCAGCCGGCAAAATGTCTGCTCAGACGGATCAGACCGGCCGCCAGAAGCCCATAGATAATAACGACCGAACGCGGGACGCCCGTATTACCCACCATGAGCAGCAACAGCGCCCAGATCAGGACAGCCATGGCGATCGTAATGTAGATGCGCGCCGCTGCCTCCTGGCCGAAATAGCGGGTTACCAGGTGGTAGAGACCGCGAGCATAAAAGGTAGCCACCCCGATAACCGGCGCGAATGCGAGCAAATAAGCGGTATTGGGATCCGGCGGCCAGTAGAGCGTGCTTAGCCGTAGCGAAAAAGCCGCCCAAAGGGCGAAGCTCAGAATCCAGAAATCGGCGACGACAAGCATCACCCGCTTGAGCCAGCGGGGCATATCGATCAGCAACTGCCGAAATCTGTTACCGGGACTTGCCACTTTTTGCTCCCTGCTGAACGACGCGGTTGCGGACGCTTGCGCGGACTCCATCTGGCTGGCCGAAGACAACTGCGCCGCGGACCATAGCGGAAGCAGTTGCCCAAGAGAATACCGGCCCCGCCGATAAGGTTACGGGATCAGCCGACGATAATGACGAAAAATCGCCGGGGACCATGAGCGCCCATAACGATGACCTGTTCGATATCGGCGGTTCTGGATGGTCCCGAAATCAGGTTTACGGCGCGCGGCAGGCTTCGTTCTCCATAGGAGTCCCGCAGCCTATTCCAGGCATCTTCATATGAGCCGAGAATATCGCCGGCCCGTATGAGGGCGATGTGCGTGTCTGGCAGAAAATTAAGCGTTGTCGGATTGTCGGGGCCCGATGTGAGAAAAAGCGTGCCGGTCTCCGCCGCCGCGGCGATGGCGCGGCTCATCGTCACCGCGTCGCTTCCCTGGCCTCTGCCTTGCTGGCGCGTCAGCGAAGGTGTTTTTCCCCATGGAATTTTCGCCAGCAGATTGTCGTCGCCGGTGCGGAATTCGGCTGGAAGATTGTTCGAGCGCAAATAGGCGGCAACCAATTCTGGTACCGCTGCCAGAGTCTTGACGCGGTTCACGGTTGCGCCCTGTCCCTCAAGCGTTTCGTTAAAAAGCGAAATGCTGGCCTTGGCGCCGCGTCTTGCCCGCTCCGGAACAATGTTATGAGGATGCCGTTCCAGCCGCTTGCGAGCCGGCGTTTCGCGTGATTTTTCGCCTTCCTTGACACCGAGGGACAAGCGAATGGCGTCAAGCACCGCGCTGCGTTGCGAACTGTTGCTCATTGCCGTCCGTTTTGTTCACGCCACAGCGTCTGAAAGGTTTTGCCCTGCGGCGCCGGAAGATCGCGATGACGGGTCCAGCCACCGGCAAGCGGCAGCCAGGCAAACCGGCGCTTTTTGCTGGCCAGTTTCGCCATTACCGGCATCCCCAGTCCCATTAATGTCTGATAAAGGCGGGGACGCCGTGCCGCAAAGGCCCATAATTTCAATCCGAGCCTGAAGCCCGCCGGCATATTGCCTTTTTCAAATTCGCGTTCGCGCCAATGCCTCATCATTTTCGGTAGCGGGATGCGCATCGGGCAGACTGACTCGCAACGTCCGCAAAAAGTCGACGCGTTGGGCAGGTGTCCGGCCTCGTCGATGCCGATCAGCGACGGCGTCAGTACCGAGCCCATGGGTCCGGGATAGACCCAGCCATAGGCATGGCCGCCGACCGCGCCATATACCGGGCAATGGTTCATGCAGGCGCCGCAGCGGATGCAGCGCAGCATGTCGTGAAATTCACCGCCAAGCATTTCCGTGCGGCCGTTATCGAGCAAAACGACGTGATACTCCTCCGGTCCGTCGGGATCTTCGGGGCGTTTCGGGCCGGTGGAAAAGGTGTTGTAGGTAGCGAATTCCTGTCCTGTCGCCGAGCGGGCGAGCACCCGCAGGATCGTGCATGCGTCCTCCAGCGTCGGAACCGCTTTTTCGATCGAGGCAATAACGATATGCATGCGCGGCAGGCATTGCGTCAGATCGCCATTGCCCTCATTGGTCACAATCACCGATGTGCCGGTTTCGGCGATCAGCAGGTTGGCGCCGGTGATGCCGACATCGGCGGCGAGGAACTGTTCCCGCAAGACAGCGCGCGCCTCCGCAACAAGTTGAGCGGGTTCCTCCAGAATGCGGTCTTGCGGCAGATCCTTGTGCCTGTCACGAAAGTCGGCCTCGACCTGAGCCTTGGTCAGATGAATGGCTGGCGCGATGATGTGGCTTGGCGGTTCATGACGTATCTGAATCAGATATTCGCCAAGATCGGTTTCGACGGCCTTTATTCCGGCCGCCTCAAGGTGATCGTTGATGCCGATCTCCTCGCCGACCATCGACTTCCCCTTGGTGACCGTATGCGCGCCGGCATCCTGGCAAAGCCGCAAAATGATGTCGCGGGCGTCGGCAGCGCTCGGCGCCCAATGCACATGGCCGCCCGATTCCACGACCTTCTTTTCATACTCTTCGAGATAGACGTCGAGATGGGCGAGGGTGTGCTCCTTGATCGCGCGGGCCTGGTCGCGCAGGGTCTCGAATTCGGGCAGGTTGGCGCGCGCCTTGGCGCGGTTGGCCACGAAACCGTAGCGCACTTTTCCCAATGCTTGCTGCAACCCGTCATCGTGGAGCGCCTTTACGGCATTCTCCTTGAAGGACCGCGATGCGGGCTTCACTGCGCGTCTCCCGAACCGCCGATTGGAGGTTCATCGGTCATGCCGGCGAGGATTTCGGCGATATGGCGCGCCTCAATGGACTTTCCCTCGCGGGTGAGTTTACCCGTCATGTTCATCAGGCACCCCAAATCGCCGGCCAAAAGGCAGCCGGCGCCAGAGGCTGAAATATTTGCGGTTTTCTTCCCGACGATGGCGTTGGAGATGTCTGGATATTTGATTGAAAATGTGCCGCCGAAGCCACAGCAGATTTCGCTATCCTCCATTTCGTCAAGTTCGAGTCCCTGCACGCCTTCCAGTAATATCCGCGGCTGTTGCTTGACCCCCAGCTCGCGCAGCCCCGCACAACTGTCGTGATAGGTCACTTTGCCCTCGTAACGGGCTTCCACATTTTTTACGCCGCGCTCGTCGACAAGGAATGAAATCAACTCGTGGACCTTGTCTGCAAAGGCTTCCGCGCGCGGGCCCATATCCGGATCGTCCCCGAACAGGTCGGGATAGTGCATCTTGAGCATCCCGGCGCAGGAGCCCGACGGCGCCACAATATAGTCATAGGGCTCGAAGGCCTCGATGGTGGCGCGGGCGATTGCGCGGGTGTCCGCCTTATCGCCGGAATTATACGCCGGCTGTCCGCAGCATGTCTGGCCGCGCGGAACCTCGACCCGGCATCCCGATTGCTCGATCAGCTTGATCGCGGCGAAGCCAACCGACGGGCGGAACAGATCGACAAGGCAGGTAACGAACAGGCCAACGCGCGGGTTGTCTGATCGGGGGCCAGTCGTTTGATCCACGCTATTTCCTCCCGAGTAGAGCGGCATACGTGCTTGCGTGTCGACCTCCTGCCGCAAAACCGACAGTCGCAAATTCCGGTCTATGACGGCCTTTGCGCCAACCAACGCTACACTATTGCCGTGCGAGGGACGAGTTTCCAAAACGTCACGCAAATACCAGACTCAAAGTAAAGGCCCGGGCATCCGCCCGGGCCTTTAAACCAGTATCCGTGAGGCCGTGAAATGCCGGCCGGTATTGCGGTCTGCCCTATGGCGTGAACTTTTTCAGATAGGCGATGATATCGGCGCGGTCCTCGGGCTTCTTCAGGCCCGGAAAGGCCATCTTTGTGCCCGGCACCAGCTTTTTCGGTTTGGTCAGATAAGCATCGAGGTTTTCGTCGGTCCAGGTCAGTCCGCCTTCGCCCTGTGTGACCATGGCCTTGGAATATTTGTAGCCTTCCTGGACGCCGGCTTTTTGGCCGATAATGCCATTGAGCGCCGGGCCTACACCCTTCTTCGCTTTTTCGCCAACTTTGTGGCAGGCTTTGCATTTTTTAAAGATTTTTTCGCCTTTTGCGGCATCGCCTTCGGCCTGCGCGATTCCGGCAAAGGAAACGAGAGCCAGTGCGGCGACAGTGAGTTTCAGTGCAGATTTCATGTAAGTTACCTCAACGCTCATGTTTGCAATACGAAGCTCGGGCAATCGACCCGTCGGTCCAATCTCGGCGTTAGACTAATGATTGCTGCTGTAAAATCAATCCATGCAAAGGATGAAGGTTGGTCCGGGGTGAACGGCTAGGTCATGGATTAGGTTGAGAACTCATAAATATCGTCCATTCCACGCAGTGGATTTTGTCTCTGACAAGGCAGAAGAACGCGGGAAATCTTCATGATTTTCAAGTTCTTATAACGCAGGCAGTGGCG
>JAJFHO010000278.1 GCA_021775575.1 Hyphomicrobiales bacterium | reverse complement strand
CTGCCCGGCCTGCGCCGCCCAGAGGATAGCTTGGTCATTACCAAGGACCTGAAAACAGATCATGTTGGTCATTTCAGCAATCACTGGATTAACTTTGCCGGGCATGATTGATGATCCGGGTTGCACTGCTGGCAGTTGAATCTCGGCTAGTCCGACATTTGGTCCTGATGAGAGCAAACGTAGGTCGTTCGCTATACGTGAGATATCCTGCGCCAAATTACGCAGGGCTCCCGAGGTAGCGACAAACGGAGCGAGTGACTGCATGCGCTCGAAATAGTCTTTGGCTGGTTTGGTTCCAAAACCAGTTTGCTTGTTGAGCTGGACAGCGACAGCGCGGCGGTATTTAGGGTGTGAGTTGATTCCTGAGCCAACAGCGGTTCCACCGAGGCCAATTTCACGCAGTTCCGGCAGAGTGTTTTCGACGCCCTTTATTAATTTTTCAATTGCGGTGGCATAGCCGCCCCACTCCTGACCCAGTGTTACCGGAGTGGCATCCTGCCAATGAGTGCGGCCGGACTTGTAGATCTTATCAAACTTCTTGGCTTTGGCTCTGAATGACTTAGCAAGAGCTTTGCCCTCGGCGATTAGTTCTTTGGCTAGCGAGAGCGAAGCCAGACGGATACAGGTTGGTATCACATCATTGGTTGACTGGCCGAAGTTCACATGATCATTAGGGTGCACAATTCTGTACTCACCGCGTTTGGTGGCTCCGAGCAGTTCATTGGCTCGGTTGGCTAGGACTTCGTTGAGATTCATGTGGTGCGATGTCCCAGCGCCGGCCTGATAGACATCGACGACAAAGGAGTCATTGAAAGCGCCCGTGAGAGCCTCATCGGCGGCCTTGATGATCGCGTTGGCCTGTTTCTTTGAGATCGTGCCGAGGTCGCGGTTGACTGCGGCGGTGGCTTTTTTGAGCTGTAGTCCGGCCCAAACGAAGCGTTCGTGTGGTTTCTGCCCTGAGATCTGGAAATTCTCAACTGCGCGCGCAGTTTGGGCGCCGTAGTAGGCGTTCTTGGGGATTTGCATTTCACCCATAGAATCAGATTCTGTTCTAAAGCCGGTGCTCTTTGTGTTTTTGGAATTCTTTTTCATCAGTGTATTGGTCCTTTTGCAGGTCTTGTATCAGCTAGTCCGGTAGTGGTTCACACCGATCCGGTATGAACATGATAGATGCTTGAATGCTACTTGTCCACTACCTCAATCGAGTCTAGGGCGAAATCGTTGAGATCTATTTAAGAGCGATGAAACATCAATAGTCTCACGGTGAAACAGAGTGAAACACGTACCAAAATTGTACGACTTTATTGCTGTTTTGATTCGATTTGGGCCATAACAGCCTAAACCGGTCGAAAACTCTGTCGAATATATTAGTAGGAGATAACTATTAGGTAAACAACCTCATCGGCGTTTCATAAGAGATCTGCGGTGAGTTCAACCCCGACTGCGAATTGATCGCGAAAAGACAGAGGAAACAGATGACCCAGAAGACTCTAGAGAAGACTCTATTCGAACGTATTGGCGGCGAAGAAGCTGTAAGCGCGGCTGTTGATATTTTCTACCGTAAGGTTCTAGCTGACGAGACTTTGGCTCCGTTTTTTGAGACTACTGACATGGTAGAGCAGCACAAGAAGCAGAAAGCGTTTTTGACATTTGCTTTTGGCGGTCCAAACAACTACAGCGGTAAAGATATGCGCGAAGCGCACAAGGGGTTGGTGGATAGAGGTATGAATGAAACTCATTTTAACTCTGTTGCTGGACACCTGCAGGATACTCTGAGCGAATTGAATGTACCGAGCCAGGTTGCTGGTGAAGTTATGGCTATCGCTGGTTCAACCAAATCTGACGTGTTGAATCAGTAAGCTGAAAATTAGGAAGAGATTTTTTCGATGACAACACTCACAGTAGAAGGCGCTGAATTTTCCTGTACGGAAGGCGAGACAGTTCTTTCGGCGCTAACCCGTCAAGGAATAGCGTTGCCGTTCTCCTGCAAGGAGGGTGTCTGTCATTGTTGTATGGTCAAGGCCACGCAAGGGGAACCTCCGCGTCAGTCACAATACGGTGTGAAGGACACACTCAAGGAGCAGAGTTATTTTCTTGCTTGTCAGTGTTATCCTGAATCAGATATGGAGATATCGATTACAGACACAGGGCAAACATACGCTTTGCTTACAGTGCTATCCAAAGATGCGCTATCGACAAATGTCCTGAGGTTGCGTTTGAGTAAGCCTGCGGGGTTTTCATACCGCAGTGGGCAGTTCTTGAATCTCAGAGTCACAAACGAATTGGTGCGCAGCTATTCAATTGCTTCATTACCAGATGAAGATGATTTCCTTGAACTACATATAGCTCGTGTACCGGGTGGAAGAGCCTCTGGATGGCTTCATGATGTTGCCGCTGTTGGGTCTCAGGTTGAAGTAGCTGGCCCTATGGGTGATTGCTTCTACATACAACAGGATCCTGAACAAGCGCTTGTTTTAATTGGATCGGGAACTGGGCTAGCTCCGTTGTTAGGAATTATTCGCGATGCGATTCGCTCAGGTCATAGTGGTCCAGTCTTTCTTTATCACGGCAGTTGTTTTCAGGACGGATTGTATTTGCAGGAAGAGCTTTCAAAACTAGAGGATGAAGTTGCTGGGTTTCACTACATTCCCTGTTTGGAGAGTCCAGAGAAGGTTTCGGGGTTGAGGCAGGGCCGAGTTGGTGAACTTGCTTTGTCGGATCACAAGACTCTGGCTGGATACCGCCTTTATATCTGCGGTAATCCTGAGATGGTTAAGGCTGCGCAGCGTGGAGCTTACTTGCAGGGCGCGAGCATGGGTGACATTTATTCTGACGCATTCACTACGAACCGCACAATGCAGGAACCTGTTGATTCGGTTTAGTATCAATAGGAGCGCTTGCTGACAGTGAGTGAAAGATTTTTGGGTTGAAACCAGGGGTTGTTTTTGAAAAGGGGTTTGGGGTTGAGCCAAAGGGGGTTTGGTTTTCCCAGTGAAGTTCGGGTCGGTCTGCCGGAAGGAACCGTACGCAGGAGAGGGGGATCCGAGCATCAAAAAGAAAGGCTCGCCGTAATGGCGAGCCTTTTCTTATTACCTATATCTTGCTGTTTGTATTCAGCTTTGACTGAGCTTATGGGTAGACGCTTACGACTTTGCGGCTACGGCCCTTGCGCTCGAATGTAACTACGCCGGTAATTTTGGCGAATAGCGTATAGTCGCTACCCATCCCAACATTGACACCTGGATGAATCTTGGTGCCACATTGGCGAGTAATAATTGAGCCAGCTGGAACAGCTTGGCCGCCGTAGACTTTTACACCACGACGTTGTCCTTGTGAATCGCGACCGTTTCGTGACGATCCGACACCCTTCTTATGAGCCATACAATAATCCTCTCTACTAATCAATGATCGGCAAGAGCGCACAGTTAACTGAGCCTGAGCTTGAGAAGGCGCCCGCCGATTACGGCCTGCTAATATAGCAAAAAACCTGGGTTTGGCAAGCGGAAACACCAAACGTTGAGTTCATCTCTAGGACGCCCTCCCCCTATATGCGCTAACGACCTTCTGCCTACTTTACCACGTTGTATAACAAAGACTTATCGGCAATAAAACAGCCCCGACCTGTGAGGTCGGGGCTGTAAACATACCAATTAGCTCGAACTTGATTCGATTTTGATCAAGAATCCGAGTCAATAATGCTTAATTATGCGCCGCTTCGGACTTCTCGCTTCCGGCGGAATTGCCGTTTTCGTCGCTATCGTCGGAGTCTGAGCTCTTGGGCTTCTTATCGAACTCGAAAGTCAGGTTCTCTTTCTCCTCGTCGACATCGATTGTAATCTCGACATCGCCAGCATACTGGCTGCGGAGAATCTCTTCCGAGAGCGGATCCTCTAGATAGCGTTGAAGGGCTCTCTTAAGTGGTCTGGCTCCATAGGCTGGGTCAAAACCGACCTTAGCCAGAT
>JAJFHO010000277.1 GCA_021775575.1 Hyphomicrobiales bacterium | reverse complement strand
TTCTTGCCGAGACCGAGCGTGGCCTTGACCCGGCGGCCGAGCGTCAGATCAGGCGCAAGGCGCCGACCGTCAACCAGCTCATGAACCGGTATCTTGAAGAGCATGTGCGCGTTCACAACAGAGCAAGCACGGCTTGCGAAGTGGAGCGCCTGGTCGAGCGGCATATTCGCCCGGCACTGTGGGCCGCTTGAAGGCGGCCCGTATAACCCGACAGGACGTGATCAGATTCCACCGCGCAATGGCCGGTACACCACGCCAGGCGAACTTTGTGCTCTCGATTTTGTCGAAAGCCTTCAACCTAGGGGAGGTTTGGGGGCTTCGCCTGGATGGCTCCAATCCGTGCCTGCTGGTCAAGCGGTATGCGGAGGTAAAACGCGAACGCTATCTGTCGTGGGATGAACTTGGCCGATTAGGCACAAAACTTGAGAGATTCGAGAAAGAGCAACGAGCCCGGCCGAGCGTTATTCATGGGGTCCGTCTCCTGGCGCTTACCGGATGCCGTTTGAGTGAATATCCTCAAGTTAAATTGGGAGCATGTCGATCTTGAGGGTGGTGCGCTGACGCTTCCTGATACAAAGACTGGCGCCCGGGTCCACACTATCGGAGCTTTGGCACAGGCCGAGCTGGCCTCTATTCCACGCGTTGAGAACTCGCCCTGGGTCTTGTGCCCCATAGCGATCCGGCCAAACATCTACCCAAGGACAAGATGGAGCGGTCGTGGCGACGCATTCGAAAAGCAGCAGAGCTTGAAGATGTGCGTCTTCATGATCTTCGCCATACAGTCGGCACCTACGCCGGACAGACCGGCGCCAATGCGTTTTTGGTTCGAGACAAGCTCGGGCACAAGACGCTGGCCATGACCGGCCGTTATGTCAGCCAGGATGCCGGTCCGCTAAGAGAGCTAAATGACCGCGTGGAGCAACGGATCGCATCGGCCCTTGCCGGCGAGGCTACCGCCGAGGTCTTGCCGTTACGCCAGCCTGCGAGACAGAAGTGGTCCTGACCAGGGTTCGTTGGTGACCCGCGTCAAAGCATGCCGTCTAGTAAGCTCAATTCAACCTCCTGCCGCGAGACGGTATGTGTCCGCTTTACCCCCGAAAGCGGACGTAAACCCATCCCGCTTGGAACGTCCGCTTCGTGCCATGAGCGGACATTAAATCATCCGTGGCAGCTCAGGAGCGAGGCACCTGTCAGCCGGCGTAAATATTCACAAATTTGAGGCAGATGACGCGCAGGCAGGACGCTAGATTCTTGTCATTCACCATGATGCAATCGTCGTGAATGCGCTGGATCATTTCTGAAAGCGTCATCTCCTGTTCATGCGCCATGGCTTCGAGCACGTTCCAGAAGGCACGCTCCAAACGGATGGTAGTTGAATGGCCATGGATGCGGAAACCCCGCTTTTCCGGAATGAACTCATTGATCTGACTTGTCGTGCATGCATTGAACATATGCGCCAGAATATCGTTATTTTCTATGTAGATAGACATTCTTATCAACTCTGCCCGCTGCGATGCCTGGTTTCAAATTCCGGCGGGAACGGCAATTGACGGCGTTGGCAATAAATACCACCGATCTTCCGCCACGCCCTATTATGATAAGAGACGACGCCCCATCTCCGGCGTCAAGTTCTAGGAGAAGACGAACGGCATGGAATTCTTCAAGAAGACGCTGGACCCCGTTATTGCGCTGGCCGCCATCGCAATCCTCGACATCTTTATGTTCCTGATTGTCGGCGCCTGGACCGTCGGCGGCGGCGAAACGATGATGACCGGCCTGATGGCGCAAGCTGTTCTCGGCGATGACCTGGAGCGCATTCCCTTCTGGAACATCGTGTTCAAGCCCGATGCCGGCTACTGGAAAATTTACATCAGCCTGGGGATGCTGTTCGGCGCTTTCGTCGGCGCGGTCGCCAGCAAGGAATTCTATCTGCGCGTTCCCCGGCGCCTGTCTGAATGGGTTCTAATCACGATTGGCGGACTGCTTATGGGGGTAGGAATACGCCTTGCCTTTGTCTGCAACGTATCGACCTTCTTCGGCCTGACCCCGGAGATGAATTTAGGAGGCTATCTGGCGATCAGCGGCATCCTGGCCGGTGCCTGGGTCGGCTCCCTCATATACAAGAAGATCCTGGAGTCCTAGGCGATGTCGATCCTCGGAGAATGCCTTGTCGCCTTCGTCTTCGGCTCCGTTGTTGGGCTTCTGGTTCAGCGCTCGCGCTTCTGCAATACGGCGGCCCTGCGCGACGCCATGCTGTTCAAGAGCTACCGCAACACCAAGGCGCTTCTGGTCGCGATGATGATCCTCACGATCGGTTTCACCGGTTTCATTTCGATCGGCGAAGGCAATCCGATGCATTTCGACGTTGGCCTCAACCAGATGGTTGGTCTGTTCCTGTTCGGTATCGGCATGGTGCTGGCGGGTGCCTGCACGGTTTCCACTTGGGTGAAGTCGGGCGAAGGCAATGTGGGCGCCATGTGGGCCCTGCTCTTCACCTTTGTCGGCATGTTTCTCTTTTCGCTGTTCTGGTCGGTGAATTACTGGCCGCCTGCGCCGGCGAGCATGACCGGGGAGCCCAATCTCGAGGCGCTGCAGCTCGGCTTCGCCAATGCGGAAACACTGCAGGAGAAGTTCGGCATTCCGGCGGTAGTGTTCGGCATCATTCAGGCTAGCGTATTGTTCGCGATCTATCGGGCAATTGTACGCCGCGAGCGGGCCACGCAGGCTCCGCAGAAATCGGCGGTTCAGCCTGCCGCAGGCAAGCCCGCCACAATGACAGGAGACGAAGTCCCGGCAGAATAGAGGCCCCAAGGGCTAGTGAATGACAAGATAGGGTGACGGAGATGGGATTGTTTGGTTCATCGAAGATAAAGGAAGCGGCAAGCGGACCGGTCGGGGAAGTGACGCTTGGCGACGGGCAGACCTATATGGTCGCAAGCCGTGTCGACTGCCTCGGCGACAGTTGCCCACGGCCCCAGCTCATGACCAAGAAAGCGCTCGGCAGTGCCGCGGCGAATGATGTCATCGAAGTCAAGGTGGATAATCCCTCCTCGATGGAAGCGATCCCGCCGATGCTGCCGGGGCTGAGCGCGACGCATCTGGAAACGGTCAAGGGCGACCGGTGCTGGGATATCTACATACGCAAGGATTGAGAGGATTGAAGCAATGATGGCGGCAAGAATTACGCAGGCCTATGTGGCGATCGTCACGCTGCTGAGCGTGGCCTGTCTCATCTATGTCTATGCCTTTCCGCCGAGCTCAATGTTCAGAGACCGGGAGGGTGTACCACATTTCACGCCGCCAGTGGTTCACCCGGAAACAGGCAAACCGGTCAATCTTGGCGATCTGATCAAACATTTCAGAGGCGATTGAGAGTCCGATGGCACTGGATTTGGAGACCCTGTTGCAAATCATCCTTTTCGCCGTGGCGATGGGCGTTCTCTATCTCGGCTTTCTCAGTGACTCGCTTTAGGAGCAGTGACAATGGACAGAGCAAGCATGATTTTTTGTGGCGCCTCCCTAGGGATCTGCCTCCTGATTTCCGCCACGGGATTTGAGTTTGCAGCCCTTCCCAAGGCCGAGCTCGAGGCCTCGCGCACGGCGATGTCGGCGGAGCAGTTCACCGATGTGGATTTGGGCGATTTCGGGTTGGTTTCGGTGCTTGAGCTGATTTCCCACTATATCGAAAACCCGCCCGACGAGCCGGCAGGAGGCGCCAAGAAGGTGCGCTTTCAGGGTTGCTGACAAAGGGGCCAGAGTCATGCGTTCGGGTCATATGTTCAGTGGGTTGGCGGCGGCGCTCATTGGTGCGTTCATCATGCCACTCACTTCGGCGATCGCAGCCCCGATCTCCTATACCAATACCTTCCCCGGCTCCCCCGGTGCCATTCTCGACACCCGTTCCCAGGCCTCGTGCGAAAAGGCCAGCCTGCCGCAAGCGCGCTGCCTGCCTGTCCGCGACCTGCTGGGGCCGCACAACCGGCTTGCCAATATAAGCGGCCTGCTCTGGCTGCTCGGAACCGCCGGATTGACAGGCAATGAGAGCGTTGTGGTAATCGGCGACAATGCGCAGGACCGCGACTTTCTGGCCGGGCTGTTCTATCTCGCCGGACAACGCCATGTGAGCGTCCTGACACGCTCCCTCCCGGAGCTGAAAGCGGACGGCCTGACGTTCAAACCTGGCCTTGCTCGCGGCGCGACGCGCGAAGTGGTCTACCAGGCGGCAATGCGTTCGGATGTGGCGGTATTGCGCAAAGAACTCCTTCAGATGATCCGGTCCGAAGTGCCGCCGGTAATCCTGGATGGCCGCAGCGAGAAAGAATATTGGGGCGCGGTCGTCCGGGCCGCGCGCGGCGGTCATATTCCCGGCGCGCAGAATTCACCGACAGAAGGTTGGAAAGCTGTTCCCGAACTCAAGGCCCCGGTCCAGCCGGACGAGAATGCAAGGCCCATCCTCTATGGCCATGATGCGCGACAGGGGCTCGCGTTCCTGGCCCGCGCGACCGCGGCAGGCCTGAATGCGCGCGTCTATCTGGAAGGCTGGGCCGGCTGGGCTTCCGATGGCGCCCTGCCCGCCGATGCCGCCACCTATCCATATCGCCGCGCGCGAACGGCCCCGGCTGCTGTTCCGGTGGCAAAATCAACATCCGCCCAAACCTCGCACACGACTCTATTTGGGCTTCTTCTCGCTGGCTTCGCGCTTGCTGGCGCCGGGTTCATTCTTGGCCGCCGCTCCGCCAGCATACCGGAGGCATAAGCGATGGACTTGCTCATCATCGTTTCTAATCCCGATGCGGGCGCAATCCTTCAGCCCCTGGGCCAGGCTTGCGGGCGCGCTGGCGCGGACTGGGCGGTATTTCTGACCAATGACGGCGTGAAGACGCTCACCCAGCCGGAAACGGTGGCGGCGCTTTCAACGGCCCGCCATGCCTTTGCCTGCAAGGAATCCTGGGACCGCTATTGCGGGACACAGACATGCCCCGTCGAGTTGGGCAGCCAAACAAACAATTCGGAGCTGGCTGGCCTGGCGGCCCGCATTGTGAGTCTTTGACGAGAAAGAAGATTATGACCGAGCCGAAATCAATCGTCTTGCTGGCCCGCCGCGACCATCTTGAAGCGATGCGCGTAGCGGCAGGGCTGACGATCTTCGGCCATCAGATCCGGCTCATATTTATGGACCACCCGGTATCGAAAGCCGACGCCGAAAGCGAGACCGCGGAATTGCTCGAACTCACGGAAATTGAGCCCGAGACGACGGTGAAGGAAATGAAGGACATTTTGAGCTGGCTTCCTCCAGCGGAACTCGGCGCCGTCATAGCTGCCGCCGACACCGTGGTGAACATATGAGCGCAGAGGATAAAGCACGGGTCCTTGTGCTTTGCACGGGGCTTTTCCCGGACTGCAGCACGGTCGACGCCGCGCTCGCGACAATCGGCGCGGACAAGCCGGTCAAACGGATCGATCTGGAACCCGCGCAAATGGAACAAGCGCAATGGGATTTGGTTGTTGAGGAGCTTCTGGCTGCCTCCAAGGTCATCACGATCTGACAAAGGGCCACATAAAAGGGAGTAGTAAAATGAGAAAACTATTCGTTCTGTTGGTGGCGGCTTGCTTTCTGTCACTGCCAGCTGCCGCCCAGGCGGCACAGCCATTGGTTGACGTCGAATGGGTGAAAGCCAATACCGGCAAGCCCGGCATCGTTTTCCTCGATGTACGCGGCAAGCTCGCGGGCAAATCGAAAGCCGACTATCTGCGGGGACATATCCCCGGCGCGGTCTGGACCAACTATCTCAAGGATGGCTGGCGCGCGAAAGACAAAGGCGGAACGCCTGGCCAGCTGGCGCCGGTCGCGAAGCTTGAGGCTTTGATCGGCGGGCTGGGCATAGACAACAAGACCCACGTGGTCGTCGTGCCGCAGGGTGGTAAAGCGCTCGATATGGGCACCGCCGCGCGCATCTACTGGACCTTTAAGGTCCTGGGTCATGACGAGGTCTCTATCCTCAATGGCGGCATGGTGGCTTATGGCAAGGTCGACCCCAAGACCAAGAAGCCTGTCAATCCGATGGAGAAGGGCGACATCAAGCCAACAGCCAAGACATTCAAGGGCAGTCTTCGCCAGGAAATGATTGTCACCAAGGCAGATGTTCAGAAAGCCAAGGATGCGGGCATCGAGCTGGTGGACAATCGTCCGCACAACCAACACATCGGCATCAACCGGCACAAGCTTGCCAAACGCTCCGGCACAATCCCGGGTGCAAAAAGCCTGCCCGAGAATTGGTTGACGCAGAATGGCGGCGGCAAATTCCGTTCCAGCGAGCAACTTGCCAAGCTCTACGCCGCCGCGAAAGTCGGTACGTCCGGCAAGCAGATCAACTTCTGTAACACCGGCCACTGGGCGAGCCTCGGCTGGTTTGTCTCCCATGAACTCGTGGGCAACAAGGATGCTAAGATGTATGACGGATCAATGCTCGAATGGTCAGCAGACAAGTCCCTGCCGATCGAACAACAGGTGAAGCTGAACTAGTTTGGCGACCGTCAGACAAAAACTTGCACGCTTGACAATAGCCGGGGCCGTTTTTTTGGCAGCCCCGGCTGTTGCCTTTGCGCAGGGCGAACATGCCCGCCGCGCCGCAACCGAATTGCTCGTCCTTGCCGGTGACGCCAGGCGGCTCGCCGCAGAAGATACCAACGACCTTCACCGCAAGGGCCTTGCGGACAGAATTCGCGGCGGCCTTGCCGGCCTCGAACTGATGCTGCGTCTTGCCGACCAGGAACAGGGCCATCAACCCCGGCCTCACGGCGAAGCGCTCGCGGCGTTGCGTGAGGCGTTGACCGCCGGCGATCTGGTTCGCCTCCAAAGCCTCGCGGCGGACTTGGTCGCGGCCTACCCGTTTCGGGCCACCGGCATTCTCCCGGCAATACCTACATCCAAGCGCCTTAAGCTAGGGCGCGAGCTGCATGAAGAACTCTGCGCGGGATGCCATGACGCGCCGGACCTTGAGGTCGAACGGCCCGCCTATAATCTGTTCGACGAGGCACAACAGCTTTCACCCGGCGAATTCTCGGCCCGGATGAGCGTGGGCGTGCGCGGCGACAGGGTCACCGGGATAGACAACCCTCTTTCCGATGAACAGATCGCAAGCTTGGTTGCCTATTACCGCAGCCGCACAAACTGATCATACAGCCCTCACTGCCATTGTTTTTTTAAAATGACAGCTGTCGGGCATGATTGCATGGCCCTGAGATTGGCCTGAAAGAACGCTTCTCCAACTGGATCTTATTTCGAGGATTCTCCGTGATCGCTAGGCTGTAGACCATTGATGCTGGCAGACATCCGACTTTCGCTTAGGGTCAGAAGCGGACTTCAGATTAGACCCGGTTCGATGTCCGCTTTGCCCCAAGAGCAGACGTGTTGCCGACCAGCACGAAACGTCCGCTAAGTGCTGACAGCGGACATTCCCATCATGTCTTGCAAATCATTATGAACGGCCCGTTTGCCATGCCTTCACCGAAGTACGCGTTTGGGTTTGCCGCACCGAAGAAGAAGGGCGCAACTGCGATAGTCGTGATGCAGCAAGAAAAACTGGGTGATCTCATCTTGCTTGCCATGACGAGAGATACAGAAAACCGTATAGGTTGACCAAGTTCCGAAACACTGCAGAAAGAAACTGGCCCTGTGAGATTTCGCAACTGGACCATCCAACCAGCAGACGCCAGTTTGTCAATTCCGATGACGCTTCGCGACCAGACTTACGACGAAAGGCAGCGCGGTGAGGACGCCGAGGAGTACAACCGCGAGCAAAATACGATCCATTTCGTCGGCGACCAACTCACTGCCAAAATGAGCCAACAGAAAACTTGCCGGAATGATGCCCGCCAATGTGGCGATGGCAAAACGCCAGAATGATATAGCTGTCAATCCCGCAGCATAACTCACAATATCGAACGATATGAAGGGCAGGAGCCGGCTTGCAAATACAGTCGCCATCAAAAAGCTTTGCGAGCCGGCGAGACCTTGGTTTAGCCGATTTCCAATCCACCTGTGCAAAAGGTCATATCCGAGAAATCGGGCAATGCCGAAGGCAGCTATGGCGCCGATTTCAGAACCGGTAAGAACGTAAAGCGCTCCCCAGAAATGTCCGTAGATTGCACCTGCGGATAAGGCAATTGGCGCACTGGGGATGGGACTGACGAGGATGGCCACTATCA
>JAJFHO010000276.1 GCA_021775575.1 Hyphomicrobiales bacterium | reverse complement strand
GCCCGCAGGGCGAGGAACAGCCGTGAGCGATAAACCAAAGCTAACCCGCACCACACCAACCCGAGGCGCAGCCTCGGCAAGCGCGACCGCGCGCCGCCCGGTCAGGGCGCGCCCGCGCAGGCCCGAGCCCGCAGGGCGAGGAACAGCCGTGAGCGATAAACCAAAGCTAACCCGCACCACACCAACCCGACCGAAGGGAGGCAAGCGCGACCGCGCGCCGCGCCTTATGGCGCGCCCTCGCGGAGGCCCGGCCAAAGGCCGGAACAGCCGTGAGCGATAAACCAAGCGTAGCGCCAGGCTTGAATTGGGTCAGGTTCAAATCGCATCCCCGCCAACACCGTGTTTTGGCGGTCCTGCTCCAAGTCCAAACGGTGTGCCCGCATTAGGACAGCACCCACACCACCGCATATATCCCCTTGAAACATGTAAGGAGAATCCCTATATTTAGGTCATGAACAAGAAACCCATGACCATTCGCCAGTTCGATGAGCAGTTTCCAGATGACGATGCGTGTCTGGAACACATCTTTCGTGTCCGTTACGGCGGGCGGCATACCTGCGGCAAGTGCAAAAAGGGCGCGAAATACTACCGCGTGAAGAAGCGCCGCTGCTACGAGTGTGAGCATTGCGGCTATCAGGTGTTCCCGACTGTCGGCACACCTTTCGAGAAATCCCGCACCAGCCTTCGGACATGGTTTCATGTCATGATGATGTTCTGCACCACGCGCAATGGTGTAGCTGCCAAGGAAATCCAGCGCGCGACCGGCGTCACCTACAAGACGGCTTGGCGCATGGGCCACATGATCCGCCAGTATATGGGCTACGCAGACGGTGACGCGCCTCTGGGCGGCGATGGCCCCGGCTATCCGATTGTCGAGGCTGACAAGGCTTTCATCGGCGGCAAGGACAAGCGCGGCCAAGACGACAAGGCCGTGGTTCTGGGTATGGCGGAACGAAAGGGCGACGTGCTGACGCGCGTGATTCCCGACCGGCGTGGCACGACCGTAGTCCCGCACATTATGCGGAACGTGAAACCCGGATCGCGGATTGCCACAGACGAAGCCCGCGCGTTTCTTGAACTGCGCGATGCAGGCTATCGTCACGGCACGATCAACCATGCCAAGAAGGAATATGTGCGTGGGCAAGTTCACACCAACACGATTGAGACATTCTGGCGTCACCTGAAACGCGGCATCGAGGGTACGCACATCTGGGTCAGCAAGAAGCATCTTCAGTCGTACCTTTGGGAGTTCGAGTTTCGTCACAATCTTCGGACGGCTCCGCATCTGATGTTTGACGCTTTGCTTTTGGCTTTTCCGCGAGCGGCGGCTCCGTCAGCATCGCGTTTAGCAGACGATCAAAGCGTTGCTTGACATCGCGACCCCTCATTTTGGCAACTCAAACCCCGTGATGTAGACGCGCACGCTATGTGGGTCGCGTTTTGGCTCAACAAGGGTCTTCATCCAAATTTCCCTTTTGCGATTGAGCGGAAGTGACCCGCTTGTGAATTTGCCAAGAAAGTTGCTGCCTATTAGCTGCGCCTGACTTGTCGCCACATGAACGTCAGTCATGTCTCTCCGGCCCTCTGTTTCTATCTTGAAATGAATTTGCGATCCTGGCTCTGCATCTTTCCATGAAAACAGGTGCGACTTCTCGCCGTCCTCTGGAGATATCAAATCGGAATAAGCTAGTTGTGGCTCGTGATAAACAAACCGCCCCGCCACCCAGCGCCCTCGCTTCCTTTCTTCTGGCCCAACGCGAAATGCTGCGTAAGCGCCGATCAGGATAATGACGACAGCGATAGCAACGACAACAGAACCTATGCTAGCGAATTGAATCACGATCTCGGTCCACTGCTCTGTGGGGCCAAGAAGCCGCCCAACAATCCAAAGATAAAGCGGGACAGAAATAACCGTGATGAGCGTTTGTGCGTTGAACAGTAATCGGCGGACGCTACCCGCCCATAAGAGAAGCCACGCCTTAACCCAGCGTTTCGCTTTTGTCGCTCGAGGGTTCGGCATCCCCCAAGCATATCACGAACCCGCATTACATGCTCGCACGGGATATATGCGCACACCACCACCCCGAACGCCTCGCGAACATAACTCCAAAACACGCGCATTATCAATTTGTTAAGGGAAGGCTTGCAATATGGAACAAATCATGTACATTCGAGGGCTGAAAGAGCGCTCGAGCGACTCAATTGCCAGTGTGGCACAGACGTGAAATAAGGAGAGGGACAGATGTCAGACGCAGCACTTCGCCTCGTTGAGGGAGACGGCATGGACAAGGAGAAGGCGCTTGCCGCGGCGCTGACGCAGATCGAGCGCCATTTCGGCAAGGGTTCGGTCATGCGGCTGGGGCAGGGCGAGGCGCTGGTTGAGATCGAGGCCGTATCGACGGGTTCGCTCGGCCTTGATATCGCGCTCGGCATTGGCGGGCTGCCCAGGGGCCGCGTCGTCGAAATCTACGGGCCCGAATCCTCCGGCAAGACCACGCTGGCGCTGCACACGCTCGCCGAGGCGCAGAAAAATGGCGGCATTTGCGGCTTCATCGACGCGGAACACGCGCTCGACCCCATCTATGCGAAGAAGCTCGGCGTCAATGTCGAGGATTTGCTGATTTCCCAGCCCGACACCGGCGAGCAGGCGCTTGAGATCACCGATACGCTGGTGCGCTCCGGCGCCATCGATATTCTGGTCATCGACTCCGTCGCCGCGCTGACCCCGCGCGCGGAGCTGGAAGGCGAAATGGGCGACAGTTTGCCCGGACTTCAGGCGCGGCTGATGAGCCAGGCGCTGCGCAAGCTCACCGCATCGATTTCCAAATCCCGCACCATGGTGATCTTCATCAACCAGATCCGCATGAAGATCGGCGTCATGTTCGGCTCGCCCGAGACGACCACGGGCGGCAACGCGCTGAAATTCTATTCCTCCGTCCGCCTCGATATCCGCCGCATCGGCCAGATCAAGGACCGCGACGAGGTGGTCGGCAACCAGACCCGCGTCAAGGTGGTCAAGAACAAGGTCGCGCCGCCCTTCCGCCAGGTCGAGTTCGATATCATGTATGGCGAGGGCATCTCCAAGATGGGCGAGCTTATCGATCTCGGCGTCAAGGCCGGCATCGTCGAGAAGTCCGGCTCCTGGTTTTCCTACGATTCCACCCGTGTCGGGCAGGGCCGGGAGAATGCCAAGCAGTTCATGCGCGACAATCCGGCCATGGCCGAGGCGATCGAGCGGGCCATCCGGCAGAATGCCGGGCTGATCGCAGAGCAGATTCTCGACGGCGAACCGGAAGCGGACGCGGAAGGGGAGGATCCCGAGGTTTTTGCCGGTGACATGGCCGCCGACAACGCCAAAGCCTCCAATGTCGAGGCTCTGCCGGTTGCCAAGGCGGAAGCCGGCGATGGCGCCTCTGGCAAGAGCGACAAGCTTGCCAAGCCGTCGAAAAAGGGCAGCTCGAAAAGCGCCTGACATATCGTGTGCCGCGCGCCGGCGCACCCGTTACGCTCCCTTTCGCCAGCTCATGAGTTGAACCCCGAAGGCCGGTGCCCCCCCTCACTCACCCCCCGCACCGGTTGTCAGAGAAGCCGGACGTCCCCGCGTCCGGCTTTTTTCTTGTGACATGGCCTTTGGATTTCCCCGGCTGCCGGCTTAATTCACGCTGCCAAGGCCGCGCCCGTCGCCGCCGCGCCGCTGGACAGTCTTCAAGCCTCACTTTACAAACGGATGCACTGGACGCGCGGTGGAATCGGCCGCGCGCCGCAACGCAAATCAGGACACGTTCCAACGCATGACCGGCGTCAATGAAATCCGTCAGCATTTTCTCGATTATTTCGCCAGGCATGGCCATGAGATCGTCGACTCGAGCCCGCTCGTCCCGCGTAACGACCCGCCGCTGCTGTTCACCAATGCGGGCATGGTCCTGTTCAAGAATGTGTTTACCGGCGCGGAAAAACGGCCCTACAAACGCGCCGTAACCAGCCAGAAATGCGTGCGCGCGGGCGGCAAGCACAACGATCTCGACAATGTCGGCTACACCGCGCGCCATCACACTTTCTTCGAGATGCTGGGGAATTTCTCCTTCGGCGATTATTTCAAGGATGTGGCGATAGAGCTGGCCTGGAACCTGGTGACCAAGGAGTTCGGCCTCGACGCCAAAAAGCTCCTCGTCACCGTTTACGCTGACGACGATCAGGCATTCGATTTATGGAAGAAAATTGCCGGCTTGCCCGAGAGCAGGATTTTGCGCATCGCGACATCGGATAATTTCTGGGCGATGGGCGATACCGGGCCGTGCGGACCCTGTTCGGAAATTTTTTTCGACCATGGCGAGCATATCGCGGGCGGTCCGCCCGGTACGCCGGAAGAGGATGGCGACCGGTTCATCGAGATCTGGAATTTGGTGTTTATGCAGTTCGAGCAGGTGACGCCCGGGGAGCGGGTCGAGCTGCCGAAACCTTCAATCGATACAGGCATGGGGCTGGAGCGGATTGCCGCTGTGCTGCAGGGGACGCACGACAATTATGAAACCGACCTGTTTACCGCGCTGATCGCCGCTTCGGAGGATGCGTCGGGAGTGCCGGCGGAGGGTGCGCAAGCGGCAAGCCACCGGGTGATCGCCGATCATCTGCGTGCCGCGTCCTTCCTTATTTCCGATGGCGTGCTGCCGTCGAATGAAGGCCGGGGCTATGTGCTTCGCCGCATCATGCGCCGTGGCATGCGCCATGCGCATCTTCTCGGCGCGCGCGAACCGCTGATGTATAAACTGTTTCCCGCCCTGCTGCGTGAAATGGGCCAGGCCTATCCGGAGCTGGTGCGCGCCGACGCCCTCATTACCGAGACGCTTGAACTGGAGGAGACGCGTTTTAGCAAGACGCTGGAGCGCGGCCTGCATCTGCTCGACGAGGCCTCCGGCGATTTGAAAAACGGCGATATTCTGGCTGGCGACGTCGCATTTAAACTCTATGACACCTTTGGCTTCCCGCTGGACTTGACCCAGGACGCGCTGAAATCCCGCGGTGTCACGGTTGATCTGACCGAGTTCAACAAAGCGATGGAGAAGCAGCGCGAGGATGCGCGCAAGGCCTGGGCCGGTTCCGGCGAGGCGGCGACGGAGGAAGTCTGGTACGAGCTTCGCGAGGCCCATGGCGCAACCGAGTTTCTGGGCTATGAAACCGAGCGCGCGGAAGGCGAAATCCTGGTCCTGGTCAAGGACGGCAAACCGGCGCAATCCCTGGGCGAGGGCGAAGAGGGCTGCATTATCCTCAACCAGACGCCGTTTTACGGTGAGTCGGGCGGCCAGGTCGGCGACCAGGGTGTTGTCGAGACCGCCGAAGGCGCGTCCTTCCGTGTCACCGGCACCCAGAAAAAGCTCGGCGACCTGTTCGTTCATTTCGGAACCTTGGCAAAAGGAGTGTTGCGGGCCGGCGATGCGGCGGAACTTGTTGTTGACCATTCCCGGCGGACCGCGACGCGCGCCAATCACTCCGCGACCCATCTGCTGCATGAGGCATTGCGCGGCGTGCTCGGCGATCATGTGGCCCAGAAGGGTTCGCTGGTGGACCCGGGCCGGCTGCGCTTCGATTTTTCTCATCCCAAGCCGGTGTCGGAAGACGAGATTTCGGCGATCGAGGATATGGCCAATGCCATCATCCTGCAGAATGCGGCGGTCGAGACCCGGCTGATGGAGGTCGACGAGGCCATCGAAGCGGGTGCGCTGGCGCTGTTCGGCGAGAAATATGGCGACGAGGTTCGCGTCGTGACCATGGGAATGGGCGTTGGCGGCGCGAAAGGCGGCAAGGCCTATTCCGTCGAGCTGTGCGGCGGCACCCATGTCGGGCGCACCGGCGACATTGGCCTCGTCAAGGTCGTCGCTGAAAGCGCGGTGGCGGCGGGTGTGCGGCGCATCGAGGCGCTTACCGCTGGGGGCGCGCGGCGCTATCTGACGGGCCAGGACAAACGGGCGCGCGCGGCGGCCGACCTTCTCAAGATTAAAACCGACGATCTGGTACCGCGCCTCGAGCAGC
>JAJFHO010000275.1 GCA_021775575.1 Hyphomicrobiales bacterium | reverse complement strand
GGGTTTTTCATCTTCCAAGGCGGAAGCCGTGATTGCAGACTATCAAACAGCTCCGATTACAGATGGTGAAAAAAAACTGCTGGCTTATGCTGAAAAGGTGGCCCGCCATTCCCACAAAACCACTGATGCGGATGTAGAAGGTCTGAAAGAAAGTGGCTGGTCAGAAAGACAGATCCTTGAGGCGACTCTGGTAGTGGGATTGTTCAGCGATGTCAATCGCTGGGTGAATGCGTTGGGGTTTCGTTATGAAAATCCTTGAGGTATTCGAAGTTGACTGCATCTGCATACGGGATATTTGAGGAGCAATATGTCAACTCGGTACGATTAAATTTAAAGGCTCATCAATCACCGAAATGGATTTTGGAAGCCTTCCCGCGTCATCTCCATTCAGTTGTATCGGTTTGTTAGACTCGGTGCCTATCAAAATATCCGAAATTTTTGCTTATTAAGATTAGAGACCAATTTGCGCAATATTTGATGCGCCCTAATTTCGATCAGTTGGTATTTTCACCTCTACCACATTTTACCTTTTTTGGTTTTCAGCTTGTCACTCTTTTCGCCTCGTAACCGATCCCATATTTGGAGTCCGGCTCGACGTTCAATATCAGCAGTTGGTTTTAAAAAATGTCTCAACGACTTATCTGTCTTCTGATTTGGAATCTCAAAAGACCACATCGCTAACTGATTTTTAGCTCTGGGCCTTGCTCTTTCAGCCAGAACCGATTTGAAGAACCCATCTGGAACCACCACGTTGTTTTTCCCAATCGCTTCGATCTTATCTCCGATTTTGAATAGAGGACCGCAGATGGTATAGACTTCTGCATATTCTTTCATGTTCGCCAGGGTACGAACGGCGTCTTCGAGTTCCAGCCAGATTTTGCGGTTGAATTTAGGTTTCTGCGGACTCATATTGCTCAACAGAAATGTTTCGCTATTGATAATTTTTGAACCTTTGCGATCGGCACTATTGATCAGATGACCCCGGTCATAACCAGACCCTCTATAATCTGCCAGCGTCGAGCGAAATTTTTCTGGAACGCGCAGATCTTCGCGAAAATTATCCAGTCGATCAAAGTTCTCCTCATCATGCCGTTTCGTACTTTCATCGACCACCTGCATCGCCCATCGAGGTTGGCGAAACAGATAGGAGTAACCAACAACGTATTGGCGATTAAAAAGTAATAGGTCGGATGTGGGAATTCCATAACGCGTTTCAGGTCTAAGGCTCGGAATCTCTATCATGGCAAGCTCCTTTTCGGATTATCAATAATCGTTGCAGACTATAATTACAAAGGGTGGTTTGAATTTGTCTTCTAATATGATACGGCATGTCGAATATTTATAGCATTAAACTATACCTATTCCAATACGATCCGCAACCTATTAGATTCAACCCACGCAGGGTGAAATATGCGGTTTTTTTATGGCAGGATTTTAGCGATGAAAACAATGCCAACGGCAACGGGGGTGATGTAACGGATGAGGAATTCCCAGCATTGCGCCCAGGGAAAGTGGAATTTGTTCTCGTGCTTCTCGATTTCTTCATGGGCATTTTTTGTTCCCCAAACCCAGCCCACGAAAATGGCGGTGAACATGCCTCCTAAGGGAAGTAAATAATTGGAAGCGATGTTATCGACATGATCAAAAAAGTTCATACCGAAAAGTTTTACATCGCCCATCACACCGAACGACAAACCGCTGGGGACTCCTAAAGCGAAGATGACCAGTCCCACAATAAGTACTGCTCTTTTTCTATCCCAGCCTCTTTGGTCTATGAAGTAAGCCACCACGGTTTCCAGCAAAGAAATGCCGGAGGTAATGGCGGCAATGGCCAGAAGGAGGAAGAATATGACAGCCACGCCATGTCCCATTGGCATGTCGGCGAACACTGTGGGCAATACGCTGAACACCAGCCCCGGTCCTTCGGTGGGTTCTAGTCCCATTGCGAAAACCGCAGGGAAGATGACCATGCCGACCAGAAGAGCGATGAGAGTATCGAACATCACCACGTAAACGGTGCAGGAGGTAAGGTTTTCTTTTACCGAAAGGTAACTGCCATAAGTGATCATCGCCCCCATTCCCAGGCTGAGCGAGAAGAAGGCTTGCCCCAATGCGATGAGAATTACGCTACCGTTGATTTTGCTGAAGTCTGGAGTCAAATAAAAGGCCACGCCTTCCATAGCTCCATCGAGGGTTAGGGAACGGATCATCAGCAAAAATAAAATAACAACCAAAGTTGGCATGAGGATGTTGCAGGCTTTTTCGATGCCTCCTTTCACGCCTCTTATTACGATAGCGATGTTGGTTGCCATGAACAATGCGTGATAGAAAAGCACCTCGCCGGTATTACCAATAAAGTTGCCAAAAAATTCTCCGGCTTCTTTGGGCGAGGGAAATGCCAGCACCGAACCGGAGATGGATTTAGCGACATAGGCGAAGGTCCACCCGCCAACCACTCCATAAAATGACAGGATGAGGAATCCGGCGAGCACACCCATATAACCGATTCCGGTCCAGGGGGATTTCGGTTTTAGCTGGTCGAAGGCGCCGACGGGATTTAAACTGGTCTTCCTTCCCAAGGTGAACTCAGCCAGCATGATGGGAGTGCCGATCACGAAAACACAAATGAGATATATGAGAACAAACGCACCGCCCCCGTTCTCGCCCACGACATAGGGAAACTTCCAGATATTGCCGAGTCCAACCGCGGACCCGGAAGCGGCCAGAACGAATGCGAGACGACTGCCCCACGCCCCACGCTGATTATTGCTTTCGGTCTTCATCAAAATCGGAGTATATTTTTAATATAAATAGTCGTTGCCATATAGGAGGCATTCCTCTGGATACAAAGATCAAAGATATTATAGATAATATTCCCAAGCTACCGGGAATTTATATCATGAAGGATTCCCGCTCGGAAATTCTTTATATAGGCAAGGCCAAAGTTCTCAG
>JAJFHO010000274.1 GCA_021775575.1 Hyphomicrobiales bacterium | reverse complement strand
CGGCAGGCTGTCGGTATAGGTGCTTTTGAGCTTCGACAGCTGCCGCCATTCCAGCATCTCGGCAACAAAGTCGCGCGCCTCTCGCGGCAGCTCCTCGTTGCCGGCCAGATCGTCCAGCAGCCCGGCGCGCGTCTCCCACTGGCCCGACTTTGTGCGCTTGCCGCCGGGCAGCCCCATCCTGTCGAACAGGATTTCGCCAAGCTGGCGGGGCGAGCCGATATTGAATTCGGTTCCCGCCGCTTCATGAATGCTCGCTTCAAGGCCGGCGAGCTTCTGCGCGAAATCGCCGGAAAGCCGCGACAGGATTTGCCGGTCGACCTTCACGCCCGCGCGCTCCATGCGCGCCAGCACGCCGGCCAGCGGGCGCTCCAGCGTCTCGTAAACGCCGGTCATGCCTTCGGCGGCAAGCCGGGGCTTGAGCACATGCCAGAGCCGCAGCGTGATGTCGGCGTCTTCGGCGGCATATTCGCTCGCCGCGGGAATCGGGATTTGATCGAAGGTGAGTGCCGATTTGCCGGTGCCCGCAATCTCCTTGAAGGCGATGCAGACATAGCCGAGATGCCGGAGCGCCAGTTCGTCCATGCCATGGCGCCCGCGGCCCGCGTCAAGCGCGTAGGACAACAGCATGGTGTCGTCGATGGCCATGAGTTCGATGCCGTGGCCGGCCAGCACGCCCATGTCATATTTCAGATTCTGGCCTATTTTCAGGACGCTCTCATCTTCCAGAAGCGGCTTGAGAACGCGCAGTGCTTCCGGCAGCGGTATCTGCGCGGCGTCGCCGGCGCCGGTGAAATCGAGGCCATCGCCCGCGCCATGCTGCAGGGGCACGTAGCACGCCTTTCCCGGCGCAAGCGCCATCGACACGCCGACCAGGCGCGCTTGCATGATATCGAGGGAATCGGTCTCGGTGTCGAAGGCGAGATAACCCTGATCTTTGGCCGCGACTACCCAACGTTTTAGGGATTCAAGGTCGCTCACGGTCTCATAAGAGGCCCGGTCAACGGCGAGATTGGCAATCTCGCCCGCGCGGCGCGCGGCGAGTCTGGCGGGGGTCGCCTCCGCGCCTGCCTTCTTGTCCCGCGCGTTCTCCTTGCCCGGCGCCGTTTTTGTCCTGGCCGGCTGCGCGGGCGGTTCCGCGTCAAGCGCCTCGGCCACGCGTCGGGTCAGCGTGGTGAATTCCATCTCCGCCATGAATCCGAGCAGATCGTCGGCGACGGGATCGCGCACCCCCGTCACATCCAGCGGCACATCGACGGGCACATCCTGCCTGAGCGTGACAAGCCGTTTGGAAATGCGCGCCTGCTCGGCAAATTCGATCAGATTCTCGCGCCGCTTGTTCTGTTTGATTTCGCCCGCGCATGCCAGAAGCGTTTCGAGGTCGCCATACTCGCTGATGAGCTGGGCGGCTGTTTTCACACCAATGCCCGGAACGCCGGGAACATTGTCGCTCGAATCGCCGGCCAGCGCCTGTATCTCGATCACCTTGTCGGGGCCGAGCCCGAACCGCTCGGCAACCTCGTCAGGGCCGATGCGCTTGTTCTTCATGGTGTCGACCATGACGACGCCAGGCTGAACCAGCTGCATCAAATCCTTGTCCGACGAGACAATGGTGACATCGCCGCCGGCTTCGACCGCCTGCCTCGCATAGGTGGCGATCAGATCGTCGGCCTCGAAACCTTCCTTCTCGATGCAGGCAACATTGAAGGCGCGCGTCGCGTCGCGGATGATGGAGAATTGCGGGACGAGGTCTTCCGGGGCCGGCGGGCGGTGGGCCTTATAGTCGGGATAAATGTCGTTGCGGAACGACGTGCCGGAATAATCGAAGATCACCGCCAGATGGGTCGGCTCATATTCGTCGCTGGTATCCTTCAGCAATTTCCACAGCATCTGGCAAAAGCCGTGCACCGCGCCCACGGGCAGCCCGTCCGACGGGCGCGACAGAGGCGGCAGCGCGTGGTAGGCGCGGAAGATGTAGCCCGACCCGTCGATCAGAAAAACATGGTCGCCCTTTTGCACGGGCCGTGCGGGCGCGTTTGGCGAATCTGATTCCTCGGCATTCATGGGAGCGCACTATAAGCGCGCGCGCAAAAGAGGTCAGGTGAAACTTGTCTCTCTCAGCGCCGCTTGCGCGGCCGCTCCTTTCAGGCGCCAGCCTCGTATTTCGTCACTTTGCAGGGCAAAGCCGATATGGTGCATTGATAGTGCCCATTCGGTCCGCCGATCGTATGGCATGTCAGATGCCGGTCCCGGGCGGTGTGCCATTCGGCGAAGGAGGCCCCGCGTTTTGTCGATTCCTTCTTCCAGCTCAGTATCGCCGCCAGTTCCGCGCGCGCGCGGTCGGAGTGGGTCCAGCCATAGGCGGAAATCCGGTCGTCCGAACATGTCAGACCGGCAATTTGAGCACTGCCGGATACATAATAATTCGCCGCGCCGCCCGAGAAAATAACGGCGCCGAGCGTGTAAAGAACAATGTAGGACTTAGACATACGATATCCTTCGGGGTGCAAGGAATTCAGTGTGTTGTAACGGTGAAGATCTGATAAATTCCGAATCCAGGCGCTCCAATTCGCTGCATATTCGTATCGAATTTTAGCAAACAGGAACCCTGACGCGGCCAGATTGCCTCGCAATGTGCGATACAGTATTGTCCGCCGACAATGGCCAAGGCACCCGTAGCTCAGCTGGATAGAGCGCTGCCCTCCGAAGGCAGAGGTCAGAGGTTCGAATCCTCTCGGGTGCGCCATTTTTTAAAAAAATCCAATGATTTGTGATTCTGGTTCTTATCGGATTGGTGCTTACGAGCTGCTTGCGCGGACCGGATGGAACGACCAAACCAGTTAGCCGGCATTCGAGAACCTCCCTCAATGCTTGCAGCGCGGTCTCTCGGGATTGGAGTTGATGTGAATATGGGTGTTCGACGTACTCACCTATTCGGGGCCAGTCTTTCCAGATTCGCCGCCACCGTATCCTCTACAAAATCCGCAACGGCGCGTACACGGGCGGATTGATTCAGGTCCGTGTGAATGGCCAGCCAAAGCTCCTGGGATATAGCATCGACCTGACTGGGCAAGTGGCGCAGGCCGGGCTCAGTCGATGCCAGAAAACACGGCAGCACGGCTAGTCCGATGCCCTCGCGTGCCGCAATGAGTTGACCATACAGGCTCGTCGCAACAAGCGCCGGCGCACGGCCTTCTAGCGCCCGGTCAATCCATCCCGCGGCGGGTAGATCCCCATAAGTTTCCGCCCAGGCAATTAGATCGTCACCGTCGAAATGGCCCTCATCTTCACCGGCCAAGCGTTTTGATCGACACGCGAGATAGGCGGCGGAACCATAAAGGCCGTAACGTTGCGCACCCACGCGCTTGATCGTGACATTGCCTCGTGTGGGCCTTACGAGCCGAAGGGCCAGATCGGCTTCCCGCTGGTGCAGGTTCGTTGAGCGAATGTCGGTCGCAATCTCGACGGTCAGGTCGGGGTGCTTTTCGCGCAGTTTTGGCAGGGCCGGTAGCAGAATGAAGTTCGCAAGATTCTCCGCTGTTGCGAGGCGCACGCGCCCGCGCACCTGAGCGCTTCGGTCCGCCCGTTGCTCGAACGCGAGAGCGGCTTCCTCGATCCGCTCCGCCTTGCCGATCAGATCGCGCCCCTCGTCGGTCAGTACATAGCCTGTTTGCGAGCGCTGGAACAAATGAACGTCAAGCCCGGCCTCCAGCGCATCGATACGGCGCCCAACGGTCGTCGCATTGACGCCGAGCGTTCGAGCGGCACGGTTGAGACTGCCTGTCCGCGCTACGGCAAGGAAGTCCCGGACCGCATTCCAGTCTGAGTTCTGCATATTTGCAGTATAACACTGCGTATACCTCTCTTCAAGGTGCGCATGTGCGGCAGTATATTACTCCTGACGAGCCACAAGGAGACCACCATGACCCGATCCGCCCCCAAGATTTCGCATACATCCCTCGGCACGCCAGACAACGCACTTGGCGTTTCGGCTCTGGGTCTCGGCTGCATGGGTATGAGCGAGTTTTACGGGCCTCGTGATGACAAAGAGTCGCTTCAAACGCTCAACCGCGCCGTCGACCTTGGCATCACGTTTCTGGACACCGCAGAGACTTATGGTCTAGGGCACAATGAAGACCTCATCGGCCGTCTGATTGGCGAGCGCGGGCACGATGCTGTCACGGTCGCCACAAAATTCGGCATTCGTCGAGAGCCGGGCGTCTATGAGCGCGGCATATCCAACGATCCAGCATACATTTGCCAGGCGTGCGAGAAGTCTTTGCGCCGTCTCGGTACGGATGTGATCGATCTCTATTACATTCACCGCATCGAGCAGGATCGCCCGATCGAAGAGCCGATGGAGGCGCTTTCCAGGCTCGTGGCAGAAGGCAAGATCCGCCATATCGGCATTTGCGAGGCAAGCAGTGCCACGTTGAAGCGCGCCCATGCGGTTCACCCTATCACCGCCTTGCAATCGGAATATTCCCTTTGGACGCGTGATCCGGAAGACGGCGTGTTCGATACCTGCCGCGATCTGGGCGTCGGGTTCGTGCCCTATTCGCCGCTGGGTCGCGGTTTCCTAACCGGGGCGATGACATCCACCCAGGACCTTGCGGAAAATGACTTTCGTCGTGCCAATCCACGGTTCGCTGCAGACAATCTCGACGGCAATCTGTCCATAGTGCGGTCCGTTCGGCGTCTGGCGGAAGAGAAGGAGTGTACTCCAGCCCAGCTCGCACTTGCCTGGGTCATAGCGCAGGGCCAGGTCCACAATGTCTCGATTGTTCCCATCCCGGGCACCAAGCGCATCCGCTACCTTGAGCAAAACGCTGGCGCGCTCAGCGTTACGCTGACGCCAAAAGACCTTCAACGTCTCGACCATATGATCCCACCCGGCGCCGCCTTGGGGGACCGGTATACCGCCGAAGGTATGAAAGGGGTGAACGCATGAGCCGCGATGGAAACCCATTGACCGTTGCTATGGCGCTACTGGAACGCCTGGAGCCCGGCGCGCCGCAACGCGTGCAAGCCAATCTGGATGCCTTCTCGCCTGAAACCGCCGAACTGCTCCTCGGTTACGCCTTTACGGACATCGTTAGCCGCGACAAGATCGATTTGCGCACCCGTGAAATGCTGACGGTTGCCATGCTCGCGGTCATGGGCACGGCGCAGAGACAGCTCGAATTTCACATGCGGGCGGCCATAAACACCGGCGTGACCAGACAGGAGGTCGTCGAGATCGTCCTGCAGGTTTCTGTTTATGCCGGCGTTCCTGCCGCAATGAATGCAATCACGGCGGCCAAGCAAGCCTTCAGCGACATAGATTAATAAGATGCCGATTAGCAATTTAGGCTATCAAATAGATTTAGCACTCGCGACATTCGCAATAGCTAGAGCACGATTAAGATCATTCCAGACAGATTGGGAACGCGCCCGACCCGCGCCGTGCCACCTCCGAGCGGCGGTTGTATCTTGCTCCATTGGATCTCGCCGAAGATATTCCGCAGCTCGCATTTGGCCCGGCGCGGGTCGGTCGGTTTACGTCTGTAGAGTTGCGCGCGCTGGTTGACGAACCGCGGTTGAAACGTATGTTCCGGGATATGAGCTTCGATGCCGACCGGTTCTCGGAATTCCATTGGCTTGTTGTCAAAGAAAAAGTGGCGCTCGATCGAGAGCCGGAAGCGCGCGCCATGCCATGGCTCACTATGGATCTTCGTCAGGATTTCGGGCGGATCGAGCCGCACGAGGGAAGATTTCCGCCCGCCTTTGAGAAAGCGCTCTTCTTTCTTGTGTTGGCCCCTTGGGAGGGCTGGTCGACCATGCAGGAAGTCGACTGGCGCGGTTTCCGCGTGCCATGGGTCTATACCGCAGATAGCGACATCTTTGTGAGACCATGTAAAGCCCCCTATTTATGTGCCACTTCGTTGTAGAGTTTCCGGCACAGGCGGACGCATACCGAGCGCCTGATGTGGCCGGATGTGATTGTACTGTCTGAGCCATTGATTGATCACGATCTGAGCCTGTTTGGTTGT
>JAJFHO010000273.1 GCA_021775575.1 Hyphomicrobiales bacterium | reverse complement strand
TTGTTTTCTCCCTCCCCCCTTGCGGGGGAGGGTTGGGGAGGGGGGTGAAGGAACCGGGTCTGCCGACTTCCCCCTCAAGGGGGGAGGTGGAGTTTCCGCCGATACAGGGACTCACCCGCCACCACTCCGGCGCGATCCTTTCGGGTCCCTGCCAGCGCCGGATGCGGTGGGTCACGCGCCGCCAGGTGAAGCGGACGGGCGGTCCTTCGGGAATCTCGGCGAGGACATCGATCGGTTCGGGGTGCTCCAGCAGGAGCGGTGGACGCGGCGGTTTCAAGAGGGGTGTGAGATTGCCGTCAACAAAATCCGAACGGATCGCCGCCCGGTAAATCTCGGCGCGCTCGGGTATGTGGCTCGCACGGGTAACGGCGTGATAGACGCAAGACGCCGACAGCCGGTTGGTGAGCCTGTCAATCAGAGCGCCGACGGGAACCTTGTGGTCCCTTTCAGCAAGGGCCGTCTGCGCGGGCGGAAGATGTTCCACCGCGATGGCGGCGAGGGTCATCACATCAATGCCGTCGCCTGCGTCGATTTCTTCTATTTTTCTCCGCAGCAATCGCACCATATGCTCCGCCGCCCGGCAGGGCGTGGCAAAGCCGGTACGGATGCTCGCGCGACTCGCATCGGTGCGATAGGCGGTAAGGTTGATAACCCGGGCGCCGGTCTGGCTGCGGACAAGCCGCACGCACAGATTGCGGGTCAGTTCTCCGAGCGCGGCCTCGAAGCCTTCATTCGAGATCAGCGGTTCAGCAAAGGCGAGGCGGGCCATATGGTAAGGCGGTGGAGTGAGCGGTGTGAGCGGCTCGCGGATTGTCCCCAGCGCCTGGTCGAGCCGGGTCAGGACGGCCTGCGCAGCCTTTTTGGAGGGAAAGCGCCGCTTCAGGCTGGCGCGCGGCAGGCAGCCAAGTTGTCCGATATGCTTCAGCCCCAGCCGCTTCAGCAGCGTGACCGCGTCAGCCTCGAGCCGCAGACCTTCTACGGGCAAGGGGCCAAGTGCCGAGAGGAGCTCTTCGAATCCGGTTTGGTTTGGCCTACCGCTTCGCTGCTCGAGGCCTTGCGGAGCGAGGCAAGGCCGAACGGCCGCCAGCCGGTCAGGCCCATATCGCGCCAGAGCCCAGGCCGCCCCAAGCGTATCGGCCAGGCCCAGGCGGGCGGTGAATCCGGAACGGGCGAGACGGCTCCAGAGATCATCCAGCAAAACCTGTTCGCCGCCGAGAAGGTGTGCCGCGCCTTTTATATCGATCCATAGCCCGTCCGTCCCGTCGATGTTGAAGGAGGGTGCATAGCGCTCGCACCAGCGGGCGAGCGCGACAAGCGCGCGCGCGTCTCTTTCCGGCTCGGCAGGTGCGGAAAGGAGATGCGGCACCCGCGCCCGGGCGTCCGCCAGACCCAATCCGGGGTAAATGCCTTCCTTGCGTGCAGGCTCATTCGCCGCGGTAACGCTCAAGCCCCGCGGTCCGCTGCCGGCAAGTGCGAAAGGAGCCTCATCCGGCGGCGGTTGCCGCCGCCCCCGCGCCGCCGCCCATTTCAGCCGCTCGATCGGCCAGTGGGTCAGCCAGACGGAAACGATACGCGTCATACACGGACTCCATTTGTTTCCCGGTCGGGCGTTCTGCCCTCCTCGCCTCTTGGTTTTCCTTCCCGGTCGGGCTTTCAGCCCTCCTCGCCTCTTGCCACTCCAATACCCAGCTTCGCCCGCTTGGCCCGTGCCGGCAGCGCTCCAGCGTGACTGCCCAGCGCGGGGGTCCGGGTGCGGATCGATCGAAAGGGTGGGGTGCGCTTGGCGCCGCCGCGACACGCCAGCGGGTCAGCGCCGGGCCGAAGCCGGCGGCACGGAAGCTTGAAACAAAAAGACAGGGCGTGCGGCAGGCGCGTGCAGCTAAAGCCAGCCGCCGGAGCAGTTTTGCGGACAGGGCGTCTCCCTGTCCGAAAGTGGCGGCGAGTGCGCGGGACTTGATGCCCTCTTCCAGCGCCCAGGCAAGATCGCCCTCACGCCGGACCCGGACCATCAGCAGCCTGTTCGGATCGATCCCGAAATGGGCAAGGCCCGGCCCGTAGGGCGTGCCGAATTCGCGCACATCCCTCTCCGTGAAGACCCAGAGAATTGAGCCCGGTTCCGGTCTCGTCCGTTGCCGCCGGGCCAGCAGCGCCAGAGCAAAACCGAGCGTTGCCCCGCTGTCGCCATAGGTGCGTGCACGCACCTCGTGCAGTCCGGCCGGATCGAGACCGCCGCCGGGCAGGGCGCAGTCAATCTCTTCCACCCCGAAAGTCCAGGAAGAAGGCGTGTCCGTGCCGCGGGTGGAAGCGTTACAGGCGGGGCGGCGCAGCGCGCGCGCCGTGTCAACCACAGGGGGGGCTGCAAGGGACACAGGGGCCTGTTCGATTGCGCGGATTTTTCCGCGCAGACGCCCGATCAGGCTGGAACGAGCGGCCACCCCGCCTGCTGTCCGGATACGCGGACCATACGCTTCACGCGGCACTGACTCCGTGCAGGCCACAGGGGCAGGGGGACCATCGCCGGCCTCGCGCTTGCGCACCCATATGCCGGCCAACCTCTTCGACTCCACCTCAATCTCCCCAGCAGCCAATTAAATGTTCTTGATTTGTTCTAATCCGGAATCAAGAAGAAAGTCAAGATGGGGAGAGGAAGACATCACCCTGCCGTCCCCAACTGCAGCGCCGGTGCCGCCTAGGGATTATGCTTGCTGTAATAGGATTTTAGGGCCGTCTGAGTGTCTTCGCCGTCCAGCTCGCCGTCGGTCTCGCCGTCATAGATGTCCTCGGCCTTCATTCTTTCCTGCATGGCCTTGGTCGCTTCCTTGCTGATATCGTCTAGCTCCTCGCCGTGCAAATAGGATTCCAGATACCAGTATCCGGCCTCCTCAGGATTGGTTTCCAAGCCGCTGCCATTGTCGTAGCACCAGGCAAGGTTGGACATCGCTACCCCGTTCCCGGCCTCCGCGCCCTTCTGATACCAGCCGACCGCCTCTTGCTCGTCTTTCCCGACCCCGAGGCCCTGATGATAGAAATAGCCGGTCTGGTTCATTCCCAGACCGCTGCCGCGTTCCGCCGCAGCCTTGTACCAGCGAAACGCTTCCTCGAAATTTTCCTCCGTCCCCCGGGCGTGCTGATAAATCAATCCCAGCCGCTCCATCGACACCGGGTTCTCGTCGTCTTCCGCCGAGCGCAAATACCAGCTCCGGGCCGTCTCGTAGCTCTTTTCCACGCCGTTCCCGAATTCATGCATTTCGCCGACCATATGCGCGGCGTGGTAAAGCTTCTCCTCCGCACCACGCTCGTATAATTCCAGCGCCCGCAGGTACCAGCGTTTCGCGGCTTCGGCATCTTCGGTGAGCGTATCGCCGCCTTTCTCATAACGCTCCCCGAGGACAAAGGCCGCGACGCCGTCACCCTCCTCGGCTGCCTTTGTTAGCCATTCGACACCCTTTTCCTCATCCTTGGAAACGCCATTGCCATTGTAATAGGCATACCCCAGGCGCCGCATCGCCGGGCGGTACCCCTGTTCGGCGAGCTGCCCGAACAGTTCGATTGCATGGTCGTATCGGCGGTCTCCATAGAGCGCATAAGCCAGCTGATGTTTGAAGCGCGCAATATCCGGATACTCCTTGACGGCCTTTTCGCAGGCCCGTATCGCCCTGATCGCGCGCATATCGTCGAGCTCGACAAACCGGGCGACAGCCTGAGGGTCCGGCCAGTCGGCCGCCAGCCGGTCACATTTGACTTCACTCGGGTCGGCATCGCGCGCTACGGAAGTCGTTGGTTCCCTCTCTTCGCCTTCGCCGCTCTTCGGCTCTGAGGTATCGGGCGGCTTGCCGTTGTCGCTGGGGAGTTCGTCCCGGGCCAATTCCTTCGTCCCTTCAGACGAATTCTCCCTGGTTTTCTCCTGCGTGCCGCTTTTCCCGTTTTCATCCGCGCTCTGCTGGTCCGCAACAACGGGGTCGTGCGACTGCTTGTATTTCCAATAGCTGTAGCCGCCGCCCGTCAATGCCAGGATTATGGCTGCGGCAGCGGCCCATTTCACGCCACCACCGTCGGTTTTTCCATGCGCCATTCCGGCGAGGTTGACCGGCTTCTTTCCCGGTGTTTCGCGGGCTTCGGATTCTTTGCCCGATTTCAGATTATCCTTGCCGCCACCTGCCGGCCGCTTCACGGGTTCTGGTTGCTCGGCCGCTCCGCTGGAAAAAAGCAGATCGCGAAATTCCGCGATCGTTTGAGGCCGATCCTTGGGCATGACGGCCAGCGCCTTGTCGATGGCGGCGAGGAATGACGGCCTGTAGGATTCTGCGTTATCGAGGGCCTTGCCCAAAGGCACATAGTCATCCTCGATCATTCGCAGGGTCGAGTCATTTGGCGGCGCGCCGGTCAGGACCCGGTAGAAGGTTGCGCCAAGGGAATAAATGTCGGTCCATTCTCCTTGCAAATTCGACCGCCGCGCGAAGGCTTCGTTCGGCGAATAGTGCGGCGAGGCAATCAACGCCGTCGTGCCGGTATGTTCTCCGATCGAATATCGCGAGGCGCCGAAATCAATGATGAGCGGCGCGTTGTCGCTTTTGCGGATGAAAATATTCGCGGGCTTGATGTCACGGTGCAGGATGTTGCTGTTGTGAACCTCTTCCATGGCGCTGAGGATCGGTCCGAGCAACCGGTCGATCGCGTCCTGATCGAGCGTCCTCTTGCGCGATGTCAGCCAGTCTTCCATGTCGTGGCCCTGCAGGAATTCCTGCACCAGGTAGGCCGTGTTGTTTTCACGAAAGAACCGGATTGCGCGCACGACGTTGGGATGGTTGAGCTTGACCAGAGTTCGGGCTTCATTCAGGAACCGGTCGAGACCCCAGTCATAATCGGATTCCTCGCCTTGCGACGTGGCGCGAACGGTCGTGCTGTCCTCGCGGTGGGCAAATGACTTCGGAAAATACTCCTTGATCGCGACTTCGTGGCCGAGCTCGATGTCCGTCGCGCGGTATGTAATGCCGAAGCCACCAGAGCCCAGATAGTCTTCTATCTTGTAGTCGCCGGCGAGAATCACGCCCTTCGGCAACGCATATCGGATCTCTGGCATTTGAATCCCGCAATCCCGTCATTACGCCGTGTCCCGCAAAACGGCTTTCTCCTGGAGACCCGTTTGCTTACGGTCGGCACCGGGTGCGATGGTAGCTTGCGCGAAATTGCCTGTCACGACCAAGTAGAGGAAATTCTGTTGACACCGAGATCGCAACTGAGGCCGGTTTTGATAATTGGCCCGTTATGGCAGCGGGGCCGGCAGACGCCGTCCGGCCTCCCGCTTGCCAAACTTTCTCTCACGCAACTTTTACTCGCCGGTGTGGCATGCAACCCCTTAGGCTTCGGCGTCTGAATTCCGGTGAGAATATCAAATTGAGCAAATCTTATGAACCGTATCTTCGCTGCCCTGCTTCTCGCATTGTTCGCCCTGCCGCATGCCTATGCCGCGTCATCGGGTGATGGCGAGGCACGCAAACCCAACCGGCTGGCAAAAGAAGCATCGCCCTATCTGCGTCAGCACGCTTTCAACCCGATCAACTGGTATCCATGGGGTCCGGAGGCTTTCGCCAAGGCTGCGCAGGAAAACAAGCCAATCTTTCTGTCGGTCGGCTATTCGACCTGTCACTGGTGCCATGTGATGGAGCGGGAAAGCTTCAACGAGGAGGATATCGCGGAGGTCCTCAACCTAAACTTCGTGGCGATCAAGGTCGATCGCGAGCGCCGGCCGGATGTGGACGAGACCTATATGCTGGCCACGCAGCTTATTACCGAGCGCGGCGGGTGGCCCAACAATGTGTTCCTGACCCCGGACCGCAAGCCTTTTTTCGCAGGGACTTATTTTCCGCGCAACGACTTCAAGTCACTGCTCATTCGGGTCGCCCAGTTCTGGGACAGCGATCAGAAGGGCCTGAAAGCCGACGCCGAGCGGATTGCGGGGGCGATCAACACCATTATGACCCGCAGGGTCGAAGCGGCCGAGGTCACGCCGGAAAAATTGCAGGCAGCGACGGACTCCATTTTGAAGGGAGTCGACGACTTCAACGGCGGTTTCGCCGACGCGCCGAAATTTCCACAGGAATCGATCCTGCTGTTTCTCCTGCGCATGGCGGAAAAGGACGCAAACAAACAGGCGCTGAAGGCTGTGACGCTAACCCTGGATAATATGCTCGACGGCGGAATTCACGATCACGCCGGCGGCGGGTTTCATCGCTACGCGGTCGATCCGCAGTGGCGCATCCCGCATTTCGAAAAGATGCTCTACAATCAGGCACTGATCACCCGGGCCCTGTTGCGAGCCCACATATTGACCGGGAATGCGCGATATGCCGCCGCCGCCCGGCGCGCTCTTGACTATGTGCTCGCCGATATGACCTCGCCGCAGGGCAGTTTCTATTCGGCACGAGATGCGGACAGCGGCGGGCATGAAGGCACTTTTTACGTCTGGACGCTGAACCAGCTCGAAAAAATTCTCAGCGCAGAAGATGCACGCTTCGCGCGGAAAGTGTTCGGCGTAACGGTCCTGGGCAATTTTGAGCGCCAAGCAACGGTTCTGCACTTCCCCGAACCGCCAGCGGAAATGGCTGGTGAACTTGAGATCAGCGAGGCTGAATTGCTGCGGCGCGTCGATTCCATTCGCGGCAAGCTTGCCGCGGCGCGCCAGTCCAGGCAGGCGCCTCACCGCGACGAAAAAACCATCACCGCGTGGAATGGCATGATGATTGCCACATTCGCGGAAGCCGCAGCGACGCTTGGTGAGGAACACTATCGCGACGCCGCGCTGAGAGCCGCCAATTTTATCTGGAAAAATCTCCGCGGCGGCGGCGTTCTCAAGCGTGCCTGGTTCGAGGGCCGCGCCGCGCTTGACGGCCAGCAGGAAGACTACGCCTTTACCGCGCTTGCTTTTGTCGCGCTCTACGACGTGACAAACGACCAGGTCTGGCTTGAGCGCGCCGAGTCGATAGCCGGCGAAATGGTTAGACTGTTTCGCGACCGAGATGCGGGAGACTATTATATGACGGCATCGGTCAGCACCTTTGGCAAGGCCAAGGCGCGCACGGATGCCGGCACGCCGTCGGGCAACGCGGCGGCGCTGGAGTTGTTCGCGAAGCTGGCGCGGCGCAGCCGCAGGCCCGAGCACCGGCTCAATGGCGAGGCGCTGCTCGCCGCGCTCTCGGGCATCGCTATCCGGAGCCCGACGTCAAATGCCTATTCCCTGCTTGGCGCGGATCTTTTGCTGCGCGGCGGAGCCGGACGGCGGCGGTTCATGGCCAAGGGGGTCGTCGACGCCCAGGGAAGTCTCGATCCCGAAAGCCGCGTGCTGACGGTTCAGGTTCGCGTTGCCCCCGGCTGGCACATAAATTCCGACCAGCCGCTCGAAGAATTTTTCATTGCCACCGAATTAAAAATCGAGGGGGCCGAAACCGCACCGGTCCACTATCCGGCCGCCATAAAACGCAAACTCGGCTTTCACGACAAGGATCTGGCGCTTTATGAAGGCGCTTTCGAGCTGACGGCCAGACTGCCGAAGGGAAGCGAGCTTCCGGTGAACGCAAACCTCCGTCTCCAAGCCTGCAGCGACGAGATTTGTCTTGAGCCGGAGACCGCGACACTGACAGTGCGGCAATAGCGTAGTGACGGCTTGATGCCGCAGCTTACTTTTTGCTGGCCGGCTTGCGGCGGGATTTTGTTTCTTTCTTGGTTGCGCTCCCGGCAACAGGTTTGCCTGAAACGCCTGTTGGGAGTGCCTCGATCTTGCTGTCTGTGTCCAGTTTGGAGGGCTCCTGCTTCCGAAACACGGAAATCCAGAAGTCATGGCTCGCCAGCGCCAGGATAAGGGCAGTCACGATGACGAGATCGGGCTCGGCCACGAAACCGACGACCACGCCGCAGAAAACGATGAGCGCAACCAGTGAAATGAAGACAAGTATTCTATCGAGCATAAGTTTTCCCCTGACAATCTTCAGGCGTCTGCGTCATCAACGTCAGATGAAAGATGTTCAACAAGCCAGCGCGCGGTTCTCAGCAGCCGTCCGTCGTCGCGGCGTCGGCCGATGAGCTGCACTCCAAGCGGCAGACCGTCCACCTCCAGCAGCGGCAGCGTTACCGCCGGCACGCCCAGATAGGTCCATATTGAATTGAAGATGGGTCTGCCAGTGGTTTCGAGGCCTTTGGGCGCCGGTCCTGCGGTTGCCGGCGTTACGATAACATCATAGCGATCGAACACCTCGTCGAGCCCGCCGTTGAGAATCTCCTGGAATTCACGTGCGGTATTGTATTCGATGGCGCTGTATTTCCGCCCCTCCTCCATCCTCGCCTTCAGGCCGTCGCTGATCAGGTCGGGATATTTGTCGAGCAGGGGACCGTAGTTCTTCGCGATGTCGCCATTCTGGAGACAGGCATGCCAGCCGGCAACCTTATCAAAGACTGACGGCAGCTCAACCTCGTCGCAGATGTCGCCCAGCACATCCGTCAACTCGCCGAAGGCCTCCATCATCGCCGGTTCGCCCTGCTCCCACATGGGCGTCTTCGCAAAAGCAAACATCGGCGTCACGGGCACCTCCGACAAGACCGTGTCGCGCAGCCGTGGCCGGCTTCGCGGCCACATTGATCGGTCGCGGCCGTCATAAGCGGTCAGGCAGTCGGCCATCAGTGCGGCATCTTCAACGGTACGCCCCATTGTCCCGATCGTGTCGAGTGCCGGCGACTGGCTCAGAACGCCGGCGCGCGAGATCAGCCCGAATGTCGGCTTGAAGCCGACGACGCCGCAAAAGGCGGCAGGCCGGATGACCGATCCGCCGGTTTGCGTTCCGATTGCCAAATGTACCATTCCATCCGCGACCGCAGCCGCCGAACCGCTGGAAGAACCACCCGGCGTATGGTCGGGATTAACCGGGTTATGCGTCTTGTTCGGCGTCATGACGGCCAGTTCGGTGGTGACCGTCTTGCCCATGATCACCGCGCCGGCATCGCGCAGCGCCGCGACAAGGGCAGCGTCGTCGCCAGGCGTCCGCCCGGCATGGATCGGCGTGCCGTTTTCGGTCGGCATATCAGCGGTGTCTATGATGTCCTTGATGCCGACGGGTATGCCATGCAGCGGCCCTGTGCTCCGCCCCTGGCCACGCCATTCATCCCGCTCGCGCGCCTGGGCCAGGGCATAGTCGGCGTCAAGATGCGCCCAGGCCTTCACCGTATCCTCGCGCTCGGCGATACGCTCCAAACAGGCCTGAACCAGCATCTGCGAGGTGATCTCGCCCTCCGCCATCCGCCGGGCGGCATCCGCGGCGGTTAGCCAGGCGAGATTGGTGACATGCGCATCCATCGTTTCAAGCTCCCGTTTCGCTATCGCCCGTAAATGGCGTCGGGCAGCCACAGCACGATCCCCGGGAACACGTACAACATAATCATTGAAAGGAAGATCATCGAGAGGAACGGCAAGACCCCCTTGAAAATCTGGATCAGTTGAACATGCGGGGGCGCCACCCCCTTGAGATAGTAGGCCGCCATGGCCATTGGCGGGGTCAGGAATGAAGTCTGCAAATTCATCGCCACCAGGATGCCGAAGAACAGCGGGTCGACGCCGAAATGCGGCAGCATCGGGAGGAAGATCGGCACGAAGATGATGATGATTTCCGACCATTCCAGCGGCCAGCCCAGCAGGAAGATGATGGCCTGCGCCAGGATCAGGAACATGACCGGCGACAGATCCATGGACAGCACGAAATGCTCAATGAGCTTCTCTCCGCCGAGATAGGAGAACACGGATGCGAATGTCCAGGAACCAACGAACAGCCAGCACACCATGGCTGAAGTTCGCACGGCCAGATAAATCGATTCCCTGAGCTTTTCCTGGTCGTTCACCTTCCAGCAGAAATAGGCGGCAAGGCCGATGATCAGACCAATATCCGGGCCAAGCGGATTGAATACATGCTCGGCGAAGGTTTCATTTAATCCCAGCACCGTAAACATCAACGTGTATACGAGACCACCGAAAAGACCCCAGACCACGCCCTTGCCCGCAAAGGCATAGGCGCGATTGAGAGACTTCTGAGAGGGCCACAGCCAGGCGGAAAAGGCCACAGGTCCGTACCGGTTCATGAGATAGCCGAACACCGCGAGCAGCATTACGACACCGATGATCGGGCCAATGCTAAGGTCGTAGAAACTGGGAATACTCAGTCCGGTAATGACGTTGATCAGTCCCTTGACGATGGAAAAACCCATCATCATGACAACGACGATTACGCCGGCTGCCCCGAAGGCGAAAATGGTTCCGAGGATCTTTTTGATAAGATCGGGTGCGCTACGGCTCATCATTGCGATTATGACGGTTAGACCGATAGCGGCGCCGGGTCGCAGCAGGAACCCGGGTTCGTCGGGCAGATCAGCACCGAAGAAAACAATTCCCGACCTGATCATAAGGATGTAAAGCGCGGTGCCCGCCAGAGTTGCGATGCCCCCCTGACCCAGCGCAAAGAGCCACCCCTCAAAAGGGTGCTCCGGTGCGTTTGTCCATTCCGGAACGGTGACGCCCTGCGCCATGTTGCCCAACCGGTAGCCGATGGCCAAAATCATGCCACCAAGCGCGCCCATGGAGGCCGCTTCCGATGGCGTTGCCAGGCCCATCAGGATTGCGCCCAGGACCGAGAAGATCAGGAAAGCCAGCGGGAAGAATGAGGTTGCCATCATTATCGCGAGCTGACCGCGTGTTACATCGGGAATGTCCTCGGCGCGCGGCTTCGGCGCGATTTTGGGATTCAGCAGCGCGCGCCCCATCACATAGACGATATAGAGACCGGCGAGCATGAAGCCCGGGAAAATTGCGCCCGCATACAGCTTGACCACCGATACGTTGGACGTCGCCGAATAAACGATCAGCATGATGCTTGGCGGAATGAGAATGCCGAGACAACCGCCGGCGCAGAGCACGCCGGAGGCAAAGCTCACATCATAGCGGGCCTTGAGCATGGCCGGGAAGGCGAGCAGACCCATCAGCGTCACCACCGCGCCGATAATGCCGGTCGCGGTCGCGAACATGGCACAGGTGGCCAGCGCGGCAATCGCCATGGAACCGGGCAAGCGCCGGGTCGCGATATAGAGCGTCTGGAACAACCGGTCGACGATGTTGGCGCGTTCGACGATGTAGCCCATGAACAGGAATAGCGGTACCGCCGTCAGCACGTCATTGGCCATGACCGAATAGGTCTGGTTGACCAGCAGGTCGAAAATCCGGTTGTTCAGAAGAGCATCGAAATGCTCGAAAAAACCGTCGGCTTTTAAAAGCCCCATGCGTTCGGGATCCCAATAAGCGTAATAGCCGAAGGCCACGCCCATCGCGACAAGTGTAAAGCAGATAGGGAATCCAAATAGAATGGTCAGGATGAAAATCCCGAGCATGAACACTGCTATTTGAGGGTCGGTCATTATGTCTTGTCCCCGGTTTCGAGGCCCGAACTCTCGGCAATGACCGCTTCCTCCTCACGCTGGTGCAACAGCATGGTTTCCATTTCCTCGACATCTTCCAGATGGGCCGGCCATTCGCCTGTCTTCATGCAGACCACGCAACGGCAGACCTGCGCCAGCCCCTGGATGAAACAGAGCGCCCCGGCCACGGGAATGATCATCTTGAACTGGAAGATCGGTACATTGGCCGGGCTCATGACGCTCACTTCCTTGTAGAACCAGGACTCGCCGGCGTAGTCAGCACCGGCGAACATGAGCGCAAGGATGCCAGGGAAGTAAAAAATGAAATAAAGAACAAATTCGACGCGGGCCTGGGTTCGCGGCTTCCAAAGGCGGTACAAGACATCGCCTCTGACGTGGCCGTCGCGAGAGAGTGTATAAGCACCCGCCATCATAAACAGCGTGCCGTACATCATGTAGCTGAAATCAAAGGCCCAGGATGTCGGGTCGCGCAGCAAATAGCGGACAAACACCTCATAGGCCATGCCGAAGGTCATGATCATGATGCACCATGAAAACGCCTTGCCGACCCAGGACGTGATTTGATCGATGAAATTTATAAAATTAACCAATTTCCCCCCCAACGCGTGAGCAAAGCTCCAGAACGCGGCGGGACGGCGCCGCAAGGGCGCCGTCCCAATGATTGCTGCAGCAGTCCAGCCCTAGAAGTCAATCTCGCCCGGGAAGTAGTGCTTGAAGGCGAGCTTGTAGTCGGCTGCGTTGTTGAGATCATAATATGCAACGCGGTGCGACCAGGCTTTCTGGCTGTCGACGACCTTCTTGAAGAAGGGATCCTTGGTGAGATCGCCGAGGACCTTGTCCCAGGACGCCAGCTGGGCCTGCATGACGGCGCTCGGCGTACGGTACACCTTGACGCCATCCTTCGTGGTCAGCGTTTGAAGGTCTTTCGAGTAGCTGTCCATCGCCATGCCGTAGTTGGCTGTGTTCGCGGCCTCTGCGGAATATTCAAGGATGGCCTGTTGCTCTTTCGCGAGCGACTGGAACTTGTCCTTGTTGAAGATGACCTCGAAGAACTCGGCTGCCTGATGGTAGGACCCCATCATGTAGACCTTGCGCACATCCTGTGCGCCAAACTGGCGGTCGGAAGTCGGGTTGTTAAACTCGAAGGCTTCGATAACGCCACGCTCCAGAGCGGGAACGATTTCGCCGCCGGGAAGCTGGGTTACCTTGACGCCCATACCCTGCATGATGTCGGTCGCGAGACCAACCGTGCGGTATTTGAGGCCTTTCATCTGATCGGCGGACTTGATCTGTTCGGTGAACCAGCCGAGCGGTTGTGTCGGCATCGGCATGCAGAAGAAACCAACGAGGTTCAGCTTCAGAATGTCCTGCACAAGCTCGCGATAGAGTTCTTTGCCGCCACCATAGTGGACCCAGGCGAGGATCTGCGATGCGTTGGCGCCGTACACGGGGCCTGTGCCAAACAACGACGCGGCCTTGTTCTTGCCATACCAGTAGGCGGTCACGGTGTGTGCACCGTCGAGAACGCCCTTGTGGGCGGCGTCCTGCACCTGGAACGCCTTGACGACGGCGCCCGACGGCAGAAGGTCGACTTTCAGACGGCCCCCGGACATGGCCTCAACGCGTTCGGCATATTGCTTTGCCATATCCTGGAAAATGGACTTGGCGCCCCAGGAACTCTGCATTTTCAGAGTGGTGGTCTGGGCCCTTGAGACTTGTGGAAACGCTACGGTTGCAGCCGCAGCTCCCGTCGCTACCGCGCTCCCTTTCAGGAATTTGCGCCGCGACACTTTCGTTTCTTTGGCGGACATGTATTTCCTCCCAATTACAACAATGAAACACACCGAAGTCGGCTGCAGTCTGCTGCGCCGGCACCGGTGAGCGATAGAAAAAGGCCAGACAATCGCCCCCAAAATTCGAAAACAGGGATCGGCTTGCGCGCATTGGCCACCAGCATGTCAGCCTATCCGGCGCTCGCGCGCAACTTAAAATTTGGCCATATAGGAGATATATAAGAACAGGTCTTTTTAGGATTATCGGGGTAACGCCCCTTCACCTCACGCGCATCCACAGCCGCACCCGCCGCGATTCATGGTGCAAGAGCAGGTTGTCGCCCAGCACCGCCCGCCGGAGCAGTTGAATTTTGCGGACGGAATTCCGATTGCGAGATCCAGTTCGCCGTCTCCCTGGCCCAGGGCAGCAATTCGAGACTGTTATGCCGGCCGCCGGCAACGTGGGGGCGTGACCGTTTCGCAGTACAGCGGCAATCGGTGCCCGAGACATCACATACTGTTGCGAAATTCCCACACCGGTTTCATAAATTCTCAATTTCACAAGCAGATAGTTCAATTGTTACCGGCGCCCCCTTGAACAGGTCCGTGACGCGGACCACTATAATTTTGTTCTCGGTGTGGCAAAATGCCGGACAAACAGGCGAATTCGGTAAACTGTCGCGTCAAGTGTCATGATTTTTAGGCGGGTTCAGTCTCAAAAGTAGATGCGTTGGAGGCTAAGGGGCAGACATGCGGTTTATTTGCACTGGATTGTGCGGAATTCGAAATGTGATTGCCGTCACGGTAGTCGGCACGCTGGCCACTTTGTCAGCTGTTCCGGCGCAGGCACGCGACGCGGTGACGCGCGAAATCGTCGAGGTGAAATTCAGTTATCCGATGGGGTCGATCGTCGTCGATACCGGCAAGCGGGACCTCTACTATGCGCTCGGCAATGGCCATGCGATCAAATACAAGGTGGCGGTCGGTAAGCGCGGCTTTGAGTGGTACGGACAATCCTTCGTCCAGAAAAAGAAGAAAGATCCCGGCTGGTCGCCAACGGCTCGTATGCGGCGGATGGGCGCACCGCGCTATGTTCCGCCCGGGCCGCGCAATCCGCTGGGTATTCGCGCCATTTATCTGGGCTGGACGGAATACAGAATTCACGGCACCAACGCGCCATCCTCAATTGGACGGGCTGCGTCAAGCGGGTGCATTCGCATGCACAACAAGGATGTCGCCGATCTCTTTGAACGGATTCATATCGGCGCGCCAGTTTATGTCGTCAAGAAGCTGGAGACGGCGCGATCAATGCCAAAAACGGCGCTGAACCGCTGACAATGGATTCAAAATTGAGTATTTATGTGGAACCATGAGGATCGATAGGGGGTCTGCGATGAAAAAGTTTTCCTTTATCAAATTTGGGCTTACGGTATTGGCCGTAGCCATGATGCTGAGCACTTTTGCGCCCACTAGGGCGTCGGCTCAGGGGCTGTTTTCACTGTTCTTTGGCGCCGGTCAAAGCGGTCGCAGCGAGGTCGCTTTCAGCAAGTCTTACGGGGTTGGCACGATTATCGTCAGCTTTAGCGACCGCCGCCTGTATCAGGTCGTCAAGCGCGGCGTCGCAATGAGTTATCCGATCGGTGTTCCCTCCGGCAAGGCGCGCTGGGCGGGCACGCTGCATGTCAGCCGCAAGGCCGTAAATCCGGGCTGGACGCCGACAGCGTCGATGCGCCGCGAGAACCCAAGTCTTCCGGGGCATGTTCCAGGCGGCCATCCGCGCAATCCGCTCGGCGTGCGAGCGCTCTATCTCGGCAGCACCCTGTACCGGATTCACGGGACTGACGCGCCGTGGACCGTCGGTCAGAATGTGACCCATGGGTGCATCCGGATGTATAATGCGGACGTGATCGACGTCTATAACCGGACACGCGTAGGTGCGAGGGTCATCGCGACAAACAAGAGCTTCCGCGGAAGAATCTAACTCCGCCGAACTATTGATCCTCATGATTTTTGGAACCGGACGGCTGGATTGGCCGTCCGGTTTTTATTGGCGCCGGCCGTGCCCAACCTGTCATGAAGCCGGCTCCAGGCATTCCTTCAGGTTTCGGGCGAGGTTGCGCATCAACGTGAAATAGAGATCGGCACCAGGCGCCAATTCCGCACCCAGCGGATCGAGCGTGCCGCGCCGCGCCCTGGTGCCCTCGATCAGTGTCGAGACCATACGGGGCTGGAACTGCGGTTCGGAGAAAACGCAGACCGCCTGCTCCCGTCGGATGTGCTCACGCATGTCAACCAGACGCCGTGCGCCCGGCGGGCGGTCCGGAGTGACGGAAACGGCGCCGGCCGGCAGAAGCCCATAATGCTCCTCGAAATAACGATAGGCGTCATGAAAGACGATATACGGGATGCCTTTTATTGGCCCGATCGCTTCGCTGATTTCCAGATCGAGCGCACCTAACCGCCTCTGCAGGTCGTGCGCGTTGGCGGCGAAGGCGGTCGCATGCTCTGGAAAAATGTCCGCCAGTGTGCCGGCGATCCGCGCCGTGAGCCTTATTGCGTTTTCCGGGTCGAGCCACAGATGAGGATCGCGTTCCGCGTGCTCATGAGCGTTGTCATGATGCTTCCACAGGCCGCCCGCGCGCGCCTCGAATAAAGTCAGCCCCGCAGTTTCGTCGAGTGTCAGAATTCGGGCGCCCGACGCGAGGTTTTCGATCGACCGGTTGAGAAAAACTTCCAGACCCTCGCTGACCCGAACCGCCAACGCGGCCTCGGCAAGGCTGCGCGCTTGCGACGGGCGCAGCGCGTAGGAGTGTGGAGACCCACCCCCCGTCATCAACAGACCGGGCCGGGCTACGCCCTCCATCACACCGGCAACGAGCGAATGGATCGGTTTGATCGTAACGACAACTTTGGGCGTCTCGGCATGGGTTCTTGGCACCATCGCGAAAACCGCGGCGCCGGCGAGCAGAATCTGCCTTAAATGAATGGATGGCATTGCGAACCTGTTTTCTTTTCGGTGTGGCATATTATGTTATATTATAACATATCAAAAAGGGAAAGGAAGATCGGACAAATTTCCGCGAAGCGCCGTCATTGAGCCGCAATTTCAACCCCTGTTTATGCCGATGCTGGCTACGGTGCCGGATTATCTGATTTTTCTATTTCTCCGGCGCTTCTGGTCCACCACACTGAGGGCGCCGCAGGAACTGGCGGGAACAATTGCGAGAGGGTATTTTGTGATGTCGAGACGATGGATAGCGGGAATTTTGGCTCCCATTGTGATAACCGCATGGCCAAGCGTCGTTCAGTCGCATCCGCATGTCTGGGTCACTGTTCAATCCGAGATCTTGTACGATGCGCAGAAACGCATCACGGGAATTCGTCATCACTGGACATTCGACGAATTTTTCAGCGCCTTTGCAACCCAGGGCCTGGACCAGAACGGCAATGGTAAGCTCGACCCAGCGGAACTCGCCCCTCTGGCGGATGAGAATATCTCTTCCTTGCATGAGTTCGATTATTTCACCTTCCCCGCATCCGAGGATTCGGCTGTTGAATTCACCGACCCGCTGAAGGATTATTTTCTGAAATTTGAAGGCGGACTGCTGACGCTGCATTTTACGCTACCATTGAAGAAGCCTGTCGATGGCCACAACGCGAAATTGCGCTATTCCGTTTACGATCCGACGATTTACGTCGACTTCGCCTATGCCAAGAGTGCGCCTATTCGCCTCGCCAAGCAGGCCCCGCCCAGCTGCGCCGCGACTCTGGCCGAACCGGTCAAGTCCACCGGGGAGACCGCCCTCAGCGAGGCCTTTTTTCAGGGACTCGGCAACGCCAACGATTACGGCAAGCAATTCGCGCGCGACGTCGTCATAACCTGCCAGGATCGCTAGCGGAAGCAGGGGTCTATTTATGCCGAACCGTTTGTCGCTTTTCGTGTTTTTGGCGTCGCTTGCATTTTGCCTGTTCGACGCGGTTCCGGCATGTGCCCAGAAGTCACCCTTCGGTGTTGCTCAACCGGCGACGGAAAAAGTTGCGCCGAGCGCGCTTCCCGCCTCTCGATCTGCCAATCCCTTATCCGCCGCAATCGGGAAATTCTGGATTTGGGTGCAAACAACGCAGCGAGACCTTCACCGGCAGCTGGCATCGGCCATCCAAAAACTCAAGAAAGGCGAGGGGCTAACAGCCGCCTGGCTCCTTGTGAGTTTGAGCTTTTTTTACGGCGTGGTTCACGCCGCCGGGCCGGGCCATGGCAAGGCCGTCATCTCATCCTATGTTCTGGCCAATGAGCGCACCGTGCGGCGGGGCGTCGTTTTGAGCTTTCTCGCCTCGCTTATGCAGGCTGTCTCCGCAATCGTCCTTGTTAGCATCCTCGCAGTCCTCCTGAACGCTGTGGGCGTTCAGATCAGTAGCGCGGCTCGTAATTTGGAATCGGCCAGCTATGCACTGGTTACTCTGGTAGGGGCCTGGTTGCTCTTTAGCCAACTACGTAGAATGCGGTACAGGGGGCATAGCGGTATTCACGCCTCGGCTGTAGGAAATCATCACCATGCGCATGATCAGGCTGACGATTGTTGCGGTCACGCCCATATGCCGGGTGCGCAGGACGTCGAGCAGGCACAAGACTGGAAGAGCGCGGCGGCAATTATTTTGGCCGTGGGGCTGAGGCCATGCACCGGCGCCATTCTGGTGCTGGTATTCGCATTCGCCAACGGTCTTTATTTTGCTGGCGTTGGCGCAACATTTGCCATGGCACTCGGGACCGCGATCACAGTCTCGACCCTGGCAATCCTGGCTGTCGGCTCGCGCGAACTGGCGGTAAAGCTGGCTGGACCGGGAAGCCGGGTGGCGGACACTGTCTTCAATATTGCCGCCTTGACCGGGGCAGGCCTGGTTCTACTTCTGGGAGTGGTGTTGTTTGCCGGTTCACTCACGACCGCCCGGCCGTTCTGAGGGACTGTTTAAACGGCTCGACTGGCGATCATTGACTCGCTGTTTGAAATCTCAAACATTTTCGGCGTGAGCGGGACACCAGTCATCGCGCGTTCCCGCTTAGGCAGGATATCAAGGCTCGGCCAAAGGCCGTTCAGGAGAGCTTCGGCATATCCGCCCGGCAGACCCGCCTTGACCACCTTGGCATGCGCCGCCTCATGGTCGTAGCGCAAGGCGTGGTGCTCGAAGCGGACAATACCATTCTCCGGGATCATCAGCGAAAACCAGACGCGCGGCGTCCCGTCATTGGCCGGAAGCCCCAACGGGCCTGAATTATGCCAGACCCTCATTCCCTCCTGCCGCGTAAAGGGAAGACCGCTATGCCCGGCGATGACGATGTCGGCGTCGCCCGCTTCAAATTCGGCGGCCAGCTTGTCTGCCGGGGTCGATGCATAAAAGAATGTGTTGATCTCGCGAACGCCGCCATGCACGACGCGGACCCTGCGCCCCTGCATCGTAAATGCCAATTGGTAGGGCAGGCGTCCCATCCAGGTGCGCAACTCGTTGTCAATCAGGGAGTCGGCATAGGCAAACCACTCCGCCGACAGTTTTTCGCATAAGGTTCCTTCATCGTAACCGCATCCGCAGTCGGGCATGCTGGCCCACAGGCTTTCCTCGACATTCCCCTGGATCGCTTGGACACGGGCCTCGCGCAGCAGACAGGCTGTTTTAACGGGATCGGCGCAGTAGGCGATGACATCTCCTGTGTGAATAACGCGCTCATTCGGAATGTCGAGCCCTGCCGCTATCTCCAGAACCATCTTCAAGGCCTCCAGATTCGAATAAGCGCCACCGCAGATCAGCAGCGGCTGGGTCACGGATCCGAGGTCGTTAACCTTCCGCAAATAGCGGTTATCAAGCGCGCGTGTATCCATCTGAATTGTCTTCTGATTGACTGCCAAGAGCACAGGTGTTTAGTCCAATCCATCCATACGCCTTTGCCTCGAGGGCCGCTACTCTATTGGCTGTCGTTGACATAGTATCACTACGTTTTGAAGCTGGAGACAGATCCATGACGGAATGGACAGGTATTAGGGCATGTGTTTTCGACGCGTATGGCACGCTGTTCGATATTCACTCCCCGACAGCACGGGTCGCGGACGAACTGGGCGAGAAGTCGCAATCGATTTCCGACTTATGGCGTCTCAAGCAGCTGCAGTACACCTGGCTTCGCAGCCTGATGAATGAATATGTCGATTTCTGGCAGGTGACCGGAGACGGGCTCGATTATGCATTGGCCGCGCACGGTATCGACGATCCGGATATTCGCCAGCGCATGCAGAATCTCTATCTTACGATCGATGCCTATGAGGACGCGGTGCCCACGCTGACCGCGCTGAAGGAACGCGGTTACGCGACCGCCATTCTCTCCAACGGGTCTCGGAAGATGCTGGATTCCGCTGTAAAGAGTTCTGGTCTTGAGCCTCTCCTCGACAAGCTTCTCTCGGTCGAGGAGGTCGGTATCTACAAGCCGGACAAGAGAGTGTATCAGCTCGCCGTCGATCATATGGAGGCGAGCCCGGACCAGATCTGCTTTGTTTCCGCGAATGCCTGGGACTGTTCCGCAGGGGCGAATTTCGGGTTCCAGAACGCGCACATAAATCGCTTCAGTCAGCCGCCCGAACGTCTTCCCGGCGCGCCGCGAGCGGTCATCAAGAGCCTTTCGGACCTTCTGCCGCTTCTGGCGCAACGATGAGCGGGGGCCCAAGGCTCAAGCGATGGGTGGCCGAGAAAGGGAAAATGCAGGGTTAGAAAAATACAGCTGGCTTGCGTATTTGGACATGTGCAATTCACCAAAAAGGTTACGATTTTTTCGCTCCGTGCCGAACCGAGTTGCGCAGATTTGAATGTGCTATATGTTGCCGACTGTTGCAGTGTGCCGGTGCTGGTCTCGACCGTTTTTCAGAGATATCCGGCACTTGCGAGTGAAGTTCTGTGAACTGGGAGGAAATTAAATGGATCGTCGTTCGTTTTTGAAAAAATCAGGCGCCGTTGCGGGCACCGCAGCAGCCGCGACTTTCGCCACACCGGCTATCGTGCAAGCGAAAACGGAAATGGCCATCGTATCGACATGGCCACGGGATTTCCCCGGCCTTGGCATTAGCGCGCAGCGGCTTGCCAAGCGAATTACCGAACTGACCGAAGGCCGCATCAACGTCACTTATTTCGCCTCTGGTGAAAAAGTCGGTGCATTCGACTCATTCGACGAAGTCGCTTCGGGCAAATCGCAGGCCTATATTGCGGCCGACTATTACTGGAAAGGCAAGCATCCGGGCTGGGCTTACTTTACGGCCGTTCCCTTCGGTCTCGTATTTTCGGAGATGGAAGCCTGGATGAAATTTGCCGGTGGCCAGCAATTGCTGGACGAAATCGGCGCCGAGTTCGGCATCAAGGGCTTCCCTTGCGGTAACACAGGCGTGCAGATGGGCGGCTGGTTCAACAAGGAGATGGAGAGCGCGGACGACTTCAAGGGTTTGAAGATGCGCATCCCGGGCCTTGGCGGCGACGTGCTCGCCAAGCTTGGTGCCTCGCCTGTATCACTGCCTGGCAGCCAGATTTATGAAAACCTGGTCTCCGGCGCGGTTGACGCGACCGAATGGGTTGGCCCGTACAATGACTATTTCATGAAATTCTACGAGGCAGCCAAATATTATTACTATCCAGGCATGCACGAGCCGGCCTCGCAGCTTTGCATGGGCATGAACAAATCCTGGTGGGAAGGCCTGTCCAAGACCGATCAGGCGATCATCGAAGCCGCGTGTAACGAAGAGAACTCGCGCCAGATGGCCGAAACCAACGCCAATAACGGTGCATTCCTCGACAAGCTGATCAAGGATCACGGCGTCAAGCTGCGCAAATTCAACGACGACATCTATGACAGCTTCGGTGGAGCCGCCAAAGAGGTCTTCGACGAGGTTCGTCAGCATTCCAAGCTTGCGGCGAAGATCCACGACAGCTTCGCCAAGGTGCGCGTTGACGTTGGCGCGTGGAACGGCCTGTCCGACACCGCCTATACGCTGCAGCGCAACCGCGTGCTGGAAATCGGCTAGTAAGGCAAATACAGCTTTACAAACAAAAATAGGGAACGGGGCATTGCGCCCCGTTCTTCCTTGGGGGGATACAAGGTATGGCCGGAAAGAGTCGCGCAAATGTCGCGCCTCCGCCGTCATCTCCGGGCGGGCAGGACTCGCTCGTGCTTCTGTCCCGCTGTTTCGCCTGGTGCGTCGTCGCCACCATGTCCGTTTTTCTGTTGAATAATTACCTGACCCATTGGCGTGGCTGGCCAGGGGCCTCCTCCATTTTCGATGGTCTGGCGGCGGGTCAGACCGGCTTCGCATTGGGGCAGATGCTACTCTATGCCACTGGACCGGCTGCCGCTGTGGCCTATGTGCTCACCACCAAAACCCGCTCCCTGCGGCCGGACAGCGAGACGCTATACGCCATCACCGCCTATATTATTCGCGCGTCCTTCTGGGCGGTCTTCTTTATCGGGCTGTCCGATATGGTCATTTCCTTCCTGCGGGTGGAAGGTCTTTTGCCAGCCCTGTTCGGGGACAAGATGGCGATCGATCTGGGACGTTCCGTCTACCGCGGTCTGTGGGTCCACTTCCCGATGCTTGCGCTTGGTTGTGCGCTGGCGGTCTACCATCGCGGCTTGGGATTTCCCTGGCTGGCGCTCCTGGTTGTCGGCGCGGAATTACTGATCGTACTGACGCGATTCATTTTTTCCTATGAACAAGCCTTCATGGCCGACCTTGTGCGCTTCTGGTATGCCGCTCTGTTCCTTTTTGCGAGCGCCTATACGCTGCTCGAAGAAGGCCATGTCCGTGTCGACGTGCTCTATTCGGGCTTTAGCGACCGCACGAGAGGCGTCGTCAATGCGCTGGGGTGCGTCCTGCTCGGAATGTCGCTCTGCGCCGTCGTCATTTATTTCGGCATGGCCGGCAAATCGACCGTCATCAACGGCCCCCTGCTGATATTCGAGACCACCCAGACCGGGTTCGGAATGTATGTGAAATACTGGATGGCCGGTTTCCTTGGAATTTTCGCCATTTCCATGCTGATCCAGTTCTCGGGCTATTTCCTCGAAAGCATTGCCGACTACCGTGGGGACCCCGGCAAACGGGTCATCGAGTCTGAAGGTGCATTGGAGGCCTAGTCCGGGATCATGGAGCTCTTTTTTCTCTTTCTGCTGGTCCTGCTCATGGCCATTGCACTGGGTTCCGGCTTCCCCGTGGCCTTTGCCTTGCCCGGCTCGGCCATTATCAGCGTTGGCTTGGCGGCGCTCTCCGGCTGGCTGTTCGCGGGCGGCCCGGACGCCTTTTTCACGCAGGCCGGTCCGACCGAATGGCTGAATGCGGGCGTGACCAACTTCCGCGGCGTTTACTGGGAAGCGGAACGGGATACGCTGATAGCGATTCCGCTTTTCGTCTTCATGGGGATTATGCTGCAGCGCTCGCGGATCGCGGAGGATTTGCTGGTCACGATGGCGCAGCTCTTTGGTCCCGTGCGTGGCGGGCTCGGCATGTCGGTCGTGTTCGTCGGCGCGCTTCTTGCCGCAACGACGGGCATCGTCGGCGCGACCGTGGTCGCCATGGGCCTGATTTCGCTGCCCGCGATGCTGCGCAACAATTACTCGCACCCGCTGGCCACCGGAACGATCGCCGCCTCTGGAACGCTGGGGCAAATCATTCCGCCTTCTATAGTGTTGATCATTCTCGCCGACCAGCTGGCAAGCGCCACCGACCAGGCCAGTACCGCGCGCAAGGCGCTTTACAAAGCAACGACTGGCGAATTGTCGATGCCCTCCGCCTTCGATGTGACTTCCACCAGTGCCGGTGAAATGTTCCTCGGCGCGTTTGTTCCGGGGCTCGTCCTCGTCGCCGTCTACATGATTTTTATTGCGGTCATTGCATTTCTCAGACCCGACGTTGCGCCAGCGGTGCATTATGAAGGCAAATTTGACGCGCGCTTCGCTGTCCGCGTTGTGATGGCGCTGGTTCCGCCGTTGGCACTCATATTCATCGTTCTGGGTTCGATCATCATGGGTATAGCCACCGTCAACCAGGCGGGAGCGATCGGCGCCGTCGGCGCCATGATCATGGGGGGCTACCGCCTTCGCGACGGGCACCGACGCGCCTACTGGCCGGCTATTCTGGCATTCCTGTCCGTGGCCGCCATCATCACCATCACCCAGATTCATCCGATCAACATAAAGAAGTTGGGTGACACGGCTGATGTTATCTGGCTCGTGGCTGCGCTGATCGCTGTTGCAGCGTTAGTTGTCGCCCTGGTCTGGAGCGGCTGGCGTGCCTACACGATCGAGGACACGCTGAGCGGCGTGATGGTTGAAACCGCAAAAACGACCTCGCTGGTATTCATCATTCTGCTCGGCGCCGCGATGTTGACGGCCGCTTTCCGCGCCTTTGGCGGCGAAGAACTCGTCAAGAATTTCCTTACCGGTCTGCCCGGCGGGTTCTGGGGCCAGTTCGTCATTGTCATGGCGGTGATCTTCGTCCTTGGGTTTTTTCTGGACTTCATCGAGATCGCCGTTGTGGTGGTCCCGATCGTGGCGCCCATCCTTCTTGCCGACCCCTCTGCCAACGTGACCGCCGTCTGGCTGGGCGTGATGATCGGTCTCAACATCCAGACATCTTTCCTGACACCGCCTTTCGGTTTTGCCCTGTTCTATCTGCGCGGCGTTGCGCCGAAGGTCGTCAAGACTGTCTCGATGTATAAGGGCGTGATCGCCTTTATCATTATGCAGCTCTTGGCGCTGGTCGTTGTCGCTTATTCGCCAAGACTGGTGAATTATTTGCCGCTGCGCCTATCGCTAACGGGCGAGACCGCGCCGCCGCCGGTCAATCCAAAGCTGCAATTCTGCATCGAGGAAAATATTTACGACCAGTTCCAGACTCGCGGGGATGCCATCGCCACAGCCATCGGCGAGGCGCGGAGACTCGACCTTTCGAGCCTGCCCACCAAGATTGGGAAATCTGTAAGCGGCAGCTTTGACAAGGCGGACAAGACCGCCAAGCTTATTCAGGATGTGCGCAAGACGCAGGATGCGGTCGCCGCAGCCAGGGATTCGTATCGGCCACTGCACAGGCAAGTCAGGGAAATCCAAACCGTTATCCGGGGGGTCGATGCGCGGATCAAGGATACAAGCGCTGACATTAACCGGGCATCAGGAGAGGCCGCGGCCGGGCTGAAAAAGGAACTGGAAGCCGAACTCGCCAGGCTGGAAGCCGAGAAGAAGGCGCTTGAAGCCACCATTCCGGCGGAGTGGGAAGAGAAGCACAAAAAGTTTGCCGGTTTGCTGGCGGCCGAGAAGAAGGCTCGCAGCGTCTATCGCCGCAACGTGGACGAGGCCTATTCGCCGGTCGGTGAAGCGGTGACCATTATTAGCGGTGCCGACGCTCTGGCCGCGGTGAGGCCGGATATCGAAGGGCTTCGTGAAAGCGTTTCCAAGCTCAGCTTTGAAGAGGGAGCAGCGAAGGTCAAGGAAGTCTCCGCCAAGGTTGGTGCGGTCGCTGGCGCTCGGAAGATCAGATCTTTGGTCAGTAAGGTGCGCCGGGCGCTGCGCGGGCGTTCACCCGACAAGGAGAAATCCCTGAAGGCCCTGGACAAGGCGCTTGATGAGCATGCCAAGGAGGTCGAATGGCGCCAGGCGGCGGCCAAGGCCATGCTTCCCGGGCTGATGGCTTACGAGTCAACAATCCGCGATACGATCGGCCTGCGGCAGCAGGCGAGGCTGCCTGAAGATCAGGCCGCCGGTGTCGCCAATTGCATGGCACATCACCGCGATATCTCGCTGAGTTTTTAAGGAGCCTCCTCGCCCGCAGGAAGCTGCTGACACCAGCGGTTGCCCTGCAGGCTTGTACGATGGGCCCATATATGTCAGTATTACTGACCTAATAATGCCAAGCATGGCAAAAACTTGATTGAGCGCACGACTTGCGCGCAAAGCCCTTTCGCACCCAGATTGGAGTCATGAGACAGGTCACTCTGAACGACCGTTTTGATCTGAGGCGGAAACGGATCCTTGTAACCGGGGCACAGGCTGTTATCCGCCTGGCGCTGATGCAGCATGCCCGCGACGCGCAATCCGGTCTCGACACGGCCGGCTATATCACCGGCTATCGCGGTTCCCCGATCGGCACGCTGGATGTTCAACTGGCGGCGGCACGACATTTTCTCGATGCAAGCTCCATCGTGTTCCAGCCAGGCCTTAATGAAGACCTGGCCGCTACGGCGCTGTGGGGTGCTCAGCAGGCGGAGCTCAGGGGCGAAGGAAAATATGACGGTGTATTCGGCATCTGGTACGGCAAAGGGCCAGGCGTGGACCGCTCCGGCGATATATTCCGCCATGCCAATCATGCGGGCACCTCGAAAAATGGTGGCGTGATCGCGTTGATGGGTGATGACCACACCTGTGAATCGTCGACATCCGCACACCAGTCGGAATTCGCTTTCGTCGACGCCATGATGCCGGTGCTTAATCCAGCCGGCGTTCAGGAGGTTCTTGACTATGGTCTGTATGGTTTCGCGCTGTCGCGTTTTGCAGGCGTGTGGGCCGGTATCAAATGCGTCAAGGACAATATCGAGCAAACCGCGTCGATAGACGGCTCGCTCAACCGGGTTGAGATCGTCACGCCGGACGGTTTCACCATGCCGGAGGGCGGGCTCAATATCCGCCTTGGCGATACTCCGCTGGAGAAGGAAGCCCGACTCCACCAGTACAAGCGCCCGGCGGTGCTTGAATTCGCCCGTGCCAACGCTCTGGACAAGATTGTCCTGTCCGGAGGAAGGGCGCCGAAAGTCGGCATTATCACTACCGGCAAGAGCTACCTCGATGTGGAGGAAGCGTTCAATCTCCTTGGGATAGACGAGAGGGCCTCGGCGCGCTTGGGGCTGCGGCTCTACAAGGTGGCAATGACATGGCCGCTCGAGCCCCAGGGCGTGGCCCGCTTTGCCAGGGGACTCGATCTCATTATTGTTGTGGAAGAGAAACGCTCTTTGATCGAGACGCAGCTCAAGGAACAGCTTTACGGTCAATCGAATGCTCCGGCGATCGTCGGCAAACAGGATGAGAAGAGTAAAATTCTGTTTCAGCCGGAAGGCGCGCTGGAGCCTGTTCAGATCGCGGTTGCGATCGGGGAGCGGCTGCTTGCGCGTAGCGGCGACGAAGCGGTCCGTGCAAAGCTCAAGGACCTAAACGCTGCGCAGTCGCGTGCGCGCAACACACCGCACTTGGCTTCGCGCGTCGCGTATTTCTGCGCCGGCTGTCCGCATAATTCATCGACAATCGTGCCCGATGGCGCGCGCGCCTATGCAGGCATTGGCTGCCATTACATGGTGCAGTGGATGGGGCGTTCCACGGAAGGTTTTACCCAGATGGGCGGGGAAGGGGCGAACTGGATTGGCGAGGCGCCTTTCTCCAAGCGGCGGCACGTCTACCAGAATCTGGGTGACGGAACCTATGTCCATTCCGGTGCGCTCGCGATCAAGGCCGCTATTGCCGCCGGCACGACCATGACCTTCAAGCTGCTCTACAATGACGCGGTCGCCATGACCGGCGGCCAACGGCTTGACGGCGGCCTGACGGTGCCCGGGCTAGCCGGTCAGATGGTCGCGGACGGCGCCAAGAAGGTCGCCGTCGTCGCCGAGGATCCCCGCCATTATCCCGCAAATAATCCGTTTCCCGACGGCGTGCGCGTTTACCCGCGCACGGAGATCGACAAGGTTCAACGCGAACTGGCGGAAAGTGACGGCGTTACAGTGTTGATCTACGATCAGACCTGTGCGGCCGAGAAACGCCGCCGCCGGCGCCGGGGCCAATATCCCGATCCGGCCAAACGCGTCATCATCAACGATCTGGTTTGCGAGGGGTGCGGCGATTGCGGTGTGCAGTCGAATTGCGTCGCCATCGCACCGGTGGATACCGAATTCGGCCGCAAGCGGTCGATCGACCAGGCCGCCTGCAACAAGGATTTTTCCTGCGTGAAAGGGTTTTGCCCGAGCTTTGTTACCGTGAATGGCGGCGCGCTGCGCAAGGGCGCCGGGGAGGACAAAGCGGCATCGGCTCAAGCGCCGGATGCGGCAACGCTTCCCACACCCGAGCTGCCTGGACTCGACAGGCCTTTTTCGATGGTCGTAACGGGGATCGGCGGGACCGGTGTCGTTACCGTCGGCGCACTCATCGCCATGGCGGCGCATATCGAAGAGAAGGGTGTTGGCGTCATCGACATGTCGGGAATTGCCCAGAAGGGCGGCGCGGTATCGGTTCACCTGCGTATCGCCGCCAGGGCCGATCAGATTCATGCGATCCGTGCTTCGGCGGCGGGCGCGGACCTGGTTCTGGGCTGCGACCTCGTGGTCACGGCTTCCGACTCGGTGCTTGGCGTTGTGCGTGAGGGAGTAACGTCGGTGATTGCCAACAGCCATGAGGCGATGACCGGCGACTTCACGTCCAAACCCGATCTGGCTCTGCCGACGGAGGAGCTCAAGCTGGCCCTGCAGTCGCGCGCGGGCGCCGGAAACAGCTATTTCGTCGATGCGACGCGGACGGCCAACCTGCTGCTTGGCGACACTATTGCAGCCAACCTGTTCCTGCTCGGCTACGCTTGGCAGCTTGGCCGCGTTCCTGTTTCGGCGGAGGCGCTGGAGCAGGCTATCGCGCTGAATGCGGTGTCGGTAGAGCGGAACCATCACGCCTTCCGCTGGGGCCGGCTGGCGGCCCATGACCCGGAAGCCTTCGCTGCTATCGTCGAGCCTCTTTTCAAGCCGCCGCCCGTGCACAAGCTGTCGGCGACCCTGGACGAAGCGATCGAAAGGCGGGCGGCGTTTCTGACCGGTTATCAGAACGCGTCCTATGCGGAGGGCTACCGGTCGCGCATCGCGGCAATCTGCGCTCTGGAACAGGATCGGGCACCCGGCCACAGCAGGCTGACTGGCGCGGCCACCCATGGCCTGTTCAAGTTGATGGCCTGCAAGGACGAGTATGAGGTCGCGCGTCTATTCACGGATGGTTCGTTCGAACAGCAGCTCAAACGCACATTCACCGGCGATTACCGGCTTGAGTTTCATCTTGCTCCGCCGGTTCTCTCACGCACCGATGCATTGACGGGACGGCCGGTCAAACGCACTTTCGGACCGTGGGTCATGACATTGTTCAAGGTAATGGCGCGGCTGAAAGGTTTGCGTGGGACCGCATTCGATCCATTCGGGTACAGCAGCGAGAGAAAACGAGAACGCAAGCTTCTCAGCGACTATGAAGCCAACCTCGACGAAATCGCGGAAGGGTTGACAGCGGGCAACTACGAAGCCGCCGTCGAACTCGCTGGTCTCCCGGAACAAATTCGCGGATTCGGCCCGGTAAAGGCCGATGCGATCTCGGCCATGGAAATCCGCCGCGAAGAGCTGCTTGCCGCCTTTCGGGACAGCGTATCGCGGACCGCCCGCGCCGCGTAATAAATCCCGCGCACGCACATCTGGGGAATTTGTGGTTTGTGCCGAAAGTCGAAAGCTACTTTCCTTTGCACGACAAGCAATCTGGGTCATAGTGTCCCGCAAACGCGTTCAATTGCGTAGGGGGGATTAGATGGCAAGAGCCGCCGCCAAGGCGACGCCGACGGACGACACGTTCCCGAAGCTGTTGCTTCGCAACGCGAAGAAATTCACCGATCGTCCCGCGATCCGCGAAAAGGATTTGGGGATCTGGCAGAGTTGGACCTGGGCCGACGTGCTGGACGAAGTGCGCGCTTTTGCTATCGGCCTGAAAAAGATGGGCCTGAAACGTGGCGATGCGGTCGCAATCGTCGGTGACAACAAGCCGCGGCTCTACTGGACATTCGTGGCCACTCAGAGCCTCGGCGCGATCCCCGTGCCGGTCTATCAGGACGCCGTCGCCGAAGAGATGACCTATGTCCTCCGCCATGCCGAAGTGAAATACATCCTGGCGCAGGATCAGGAGCAGGTCGACAAGGTGCTGTCGATTTCCGAGGATGTCAAAACCATCAAGGAGATCATTTTTGACGAACCGCGCGGCCTGCAGAATTACGGTCATGGCCATATCCGGAGTTTTGAAGACGTTCAGGCACTTGGCCGCAACGAGCTGGAGAAGGGCAAGAGCGCCGAGGAGAGCTGGCTCAAGGAAATCGCCAAGGGCAAGGGCAGCGACACCTCGGTCATCCTGTATACGTCGGGGACCACGGGAACGCCGAAAGGTGTCGTTCTCTCCCATGACAACATCATAATCACCGCCCATAACGGCAACAAATTCGACAACCTCGACGAGCATGAGGAAATGATTGCCTATCTGCCGATGGCCTGGGTCGGCGATCACGTCTTCTCCTACGGTCAGTCCTACGACGCCGGCTTCTGCGTTTCCTGCCCGGAGAGCCCCGAGACTGTTCTCGACGACCGCCGCGAGATCGGCCCGACCTACTTCTTCGCCCCGCCGCGCGTGTATGAAAACATGTTGACCCAGATCATGGTGCGAATGGAAGATGCCGGACCTATCAAAAAGATGATGTTCGACGCCTTTCTGAAAGTGGCGCGGCGCTGCGGCGAGGATATTCTGAACGGCAATCAGGTGGGGTTCGGCGACCGGCTTCTTTATGCGATCGGCGACTTTCTGGTTTATGGGCCGCTGCGCAACCGGATGGGCCTATCCCGTCTCAAGGTCGGCTATACGGCCGGTGAGGCGATCGGTCCCGAAATATTCCGCTTCTATCGCTCGTTCGGACTGAACCTGAAGCAACTTTACGGCCAAACCGAAGCGGCCGTCTATGTAACGGCACAGCCCGATGGCGAAATCTTTGCCGAGACGGTCGGCAAGCCCTCCATCGGCGTCGACATCCGGATCACCAAGAATGGCGAGGTTCAATATAAAAGCCCAGGCGTGTTCGTCGAATATTACAAGAATGCCGCTGCCACGCGCGCGACCAAGACCAGGGATGGCTGGGTCCATACGGGCGACGCGGGCTTGTTCGATTCACATGGGCATCTCAAAATCATCGACCGTGCCAAGGATGTCGGCAAACTGAAGGACGGCACCCTGTTCGCGCCGAAATACATTGAAAACAAGCTGAAATTTTACCCCAATGTGAAGGAGGTCGTCGCCTTTGGAGATCGACGCGACTATTGCGCGGTCATGATCAATATCGATCTCGTGGCCGTGAGCAATTGGGCCGAACGCAATAATATTATCTATGCCGGTTACCAGGAACTCGCCGCTCATCCCGACGTTTACAAGATGGTTAAAGAGCATGTGGACGAGGTGAACCGGAGCCTTGCCGCTGAATCCGATATTGCGGGATCGCAAATCCATCGATTCCTTATCCTGCACAAGGAACTGGACGCGGATGATGGTGAATTGACCCGCACTCAGAAAGTGCGGCGCGGTTTCATCGCCGACCGCTATGCGGAGTTGCTCAAGGCACTCTACAGCAAGACGTCGTCGTACAGGATTTCCACGGAAGTCACATTCGAGGATGGAGGCAAGGGGAGCATCACAGGGGACGTAAAAATTGTCGATATGAAGCCTTACCCGGCGGAAATGGCCAAGGAGGCGGCAGAGTGAACGCAACCGCGAGGAAGAAAGCGAACGAAAACGCCGAGACAATGCTGTCGGTGGAGCACGTGTCGCTGTCCTTTGGCGGCGTCAAGGCGATCCGCAATGTCAGCTTCGATATTCGCAAGGGGGAAATCCGCGCGATCATCGGCCCCAATGGCGCGGGCAAGACCTCGATGCTCAATGTCATCAACGGATTTTATCACCCCCAGGAAGGCACCATCACCTTCAAGGGTGAAAAGCGGAGCGACATGCGCCCGCATATTGCCGCCACGCAGGGTATTGCCCGGACATTTCAGAATGTCGCGCTGTTCAAGGGCATGACGACGCTCGACAATATCATGTCAGGCCGCACGCTGAGGATGAAGCGGAACATGTTCTGGCAGGCGCTCTATTTTGGGCCGGCCCGGCGCGAAGAGCTTGAGCACCGGGAATATGTCGAGGAGGTCATAGATTTTCTCGAGATTCAGCATATCCGGCGCCAGCCCGTGGGAAAACTGCCCTACGGACTGCAAAAGCGCGTGGAGCTTGGCCGCGCATTGGCCATGGAGCCGGATTTGCTGCTGCTCGACGAGCCGATGGCCGGCATGAATCTGGAAGAAAAGGAAGACATGTCGCGTTTTGTCATCGACGTGAGCGAGGAATTTGGAACCACGGTCGCGCTGATCGAGCATGACATGGGCGTGGTCATGGATTTGTCCGACCGCGTGGTCGTGCTCGATCACGGTGTGCTCATCGCCGATGGGACGCCGGATGAGGTGCAGAGCAATCAGGATGTGATCGACGCCTATCTGGGCATTTCACATTAGCGCGGTAGCAAGGCAAGGAGTGGAGCCTGCATATGCTGGAATTCATTATCGGCCTATATGAAGGCTTTCTGGCCAATCCTGCCGTCGAGATATGGCAAGACCCGGCCTACTTCATTCAGAATGTTGCCGGCGGCCTTATGGTCGGTATTCTCTACTCTCTAGTCGCGCTTGGTTATGTGCTGATCTACAAGGCCTCGGGCGTCTTCAATTTTGCCCAGCCCATGATGGCGATTTTCGCGACGTTGGCGCTCATCATGTTCCACGACAAAGTACTGTTTCCGGCGATTGGCACGGGCTATGGCCTCACCATCGTCCTGGCCATCATCGGCAGTATGGTGATGATGCTCATATTGGCCCTGCTCGTGGAGCGCCTGATGCTGCGCCCTCTGGTAAACCAGCCCGAGATCATTCTCTTCATGGCGACGATCGGACTCTACTACTTCCTCGAAGGGTTCGGCGAAACCATGTTCAACAAAATCGCCAACAGCCCGGTTCCCATGGAGTCACTTGGCATGGAGATCGGACCCTTCTTCGTCGGTGGCGTGATGTTCCAGAAGGTCGATGCGACAGCCGCCGCTGTTGCCGCGGTCATGGTCATTCTGTTGGCCGTGATGTTCCAGAAGACGTCCGTCGGACGCGCGCTGCGCGCTGTGGCGGACGACCATCAGGCCGCACTCTCGGTTGGTATTCCGCTTAGCGTTATGTGGGTCGTCGTGTGGGTCGTGGCGGGCGCAGTAGCTCTGGTGTCAGGTTTGATGTGGGGCGCCAGCGCCGGTGCGGTCGATTTCGGCATGGTGTTCGTAGCCCTCAAGGCACTGCCGGTTCTCATTCTCGGCGGCTTCACCTCGATCCCGGGTGTGATTATTGGCGGTCTGATTATTGGCGTCGGCGAGCGGATCGCGGAAATTTATTGGAGCCCTTACCTCGGCGACTCCATCGAGAGCTGGTTCGCCTACATCCTGGCTCTCATCGTTTTGATTTACCGGCCAGAGGGCCTGTTCGGTGAAAAACTGATCGAAAGGATTTAAGCATGTTCTACCGCGAAGCGGGCCAGTTCAAGGCGAGCTACGGTACCGATCAGGCCATTTTCCCGATTGCCCAGGACAAATGGTTTGTCCTAGCGGTAGTGGCCGCCGCTTATCTGGTGGTTCCGCTTGTGGCCAACAGTTACTGGTATGAGGTGATCCTCACGCCTGTAGTCGTGATGTCTCTGTCGGCGCTCGGTCTCAACGTTTTGACGGGATATTGCGGCCAGATATCGCTGGGTCATGGCGGGTTCATGGCAGTTGGCGCTTTTGCCGCTTTCAAGATCGCAACCGCATTCCCGGAATTGAATGTGATCATCGTCTTCCTGATCAGTGGCCTGTTCGCCGCGTTCGCCGGTGTTATTTTCGGTATTCCAAGTCTGCGCATTAAGGGCTTCTATCTCGCCGTGGCGACATTGGCCTCGCAGTTCTTCTTCGAGTGGTGGTTCCAACAGGTCGGCTGGTTCTCGAACTATGCTCCGTCGGGCACGATTACCGCGCCGAGCCAGGAGTTCATGGGTGTCGTGATCTCGGGGCCAAGCGCTACTGGTGTGGTTAAATATCTGATCGGCCTGACCTTCCTTGTTTTCTTCTGTATCGTCGTCAAGAACCTCGTTCGCTCCCATATCGGGCGCTCATGGATGGCGATCCGCGATATGGATATCGCCGCTGAAATCATCGGTATCAAGCCGTTGCAAACCAAGCTGCTGGCTTTTGCCATCAGCTCCTATATCGCCGGGGTTTCCGGTGCACTGTTCCTGTTCCTGATGCGCATCTCTCTGGAAATGGAAGCCTTCGACATCATTGCCATCTCATTCCCGGTCCTGTTCATGGTCATCGTCGGGGGGCTCGGATCGGTCATGGGATCGATATTCGGTGCCGTTTTCATTATCGGCACACCGGTCTTTATCAAGAACTTCCCGGAGTTAACGACCGCCTCGGTGATCCTTGTCCTGGCGGGATTATCGGTCGCCTGGCTGACCAAATATGGTGTTTGGCGCTGGGTGCCGCTCGTGATCGGCGTGCCGCTGGCGGTTTTCGTTTTCTTCCAGAAATTCGCGTCAAACACCGCTGAACATATCGTGCTGATGTTTTTCGGCCTGTCTATCGTGCTCGTGCTCATTTTCGAACCCAATGGCCTGGCGCGGCTGTGGCAGATCGCGAAAGAGAAATTTCGTTTGTGGCCATACCCCTATTAGAGGGGGATCTCCAAAATTGACTCTAAAACGATATGACGTGGTCGCATAACCATATGATTTTAACGCATAACTATGTGACCCAAGGCCCGGTTGCACGCATTATGAGCAGCGAGTAGACTGAAAAATTCTAATAAGCATAAGCAGTAAGGGAGGAATTGGAATGAACATCCGAAAACTCGGATTGAGGATATTGGCGGCGGCTTTCGTTGCTGTCCCTGTTTGGGAGGCTTCGGTAACCGCGGCCCAGGCAGACTCTATCTTTATTCCTCAGGCGTCGTATCGGACGGGCAAATATTCCGTGAATGGCACGCCATTTGCCAACGGTTTTGACGATTATCTTGCTATGCTCAATGTCCGCGACGGCGGCATCGAAGGCGTGACAATCGACACCGAGGAATGCGAATTCGGTTATGTGACGGATAAGGGTGTGGAGTGTTATGAGCGCTTCAAGTCCAAGAAACCCGTCGCCTATACACCGCTCTCAACGGGTGTCACCTACAAGCTGGTGCCCAAGGCGGCCGTGGACAAGATCCCGGTGCTGTCGTCGGGTTATGGTATGAGCGCCGCGGCCGATGGCCGTTGGTTCCCATGGGTTTTCAACTTCCCGACCAGCTATTGGAGCCAGGCCTCTGCATTCGTTCGCTACATTGGTGAGCTGGAAGGTGGTCTCGACAAGCTGAAAGGCAAGAAGATCGGCCTGATCTTCCTGGAATCCGGCTATGGCCGCGAGCCTATTCCGCTTCTGAAGAAACTGGCGGAAAAATATGGATACGAGTTCAAGGACTACTCCGTGCCGGGCAAGGAAATGGAGAAGCAGCAGGCGCAGTGGCGCAAGATCGTCAAGTGGAAGCCTGACTATATGCTGATGTGGGGCTGGGGTAATATGAACCGCGTGGCCATTCGTCGTGCCACCGAGTTCGGCTTCCCGCTCAACAAGTTCATCGGCGTGTGGTGGTCGGGTGCCGACTCCGACACCAAGCCCCTCGGTAAGCTCGCCAAAGGCTACCGGGCCGGTAACTGGCATGCTCCCGATGCGTGCTGCGACGTCCATAAGGACATTCTCAAGCACGTCTATGACAAGGGCAACGGCCACGACAAGGCGATGGTTGGCCAGGTGCTCTACAATCGCGGCGTTGTAACGGCGATGTATATTACCGAAGCGGTGCGCGATGCCATCAAGGCCAATGGCGGCAAAGCCGTCAACGGCGAGCAAGTGCGTGATGCCATGGAGAAGATGAGCATCGACGCCGCCCGCCTCAAAGGAATTGGCTTCGAAGGTTTCACTTCTCCGATCAAGGTATCCTGCGCCGATCACGAGGGCTCGGGCCCGGTCGTGATCCAGGAGTGGGATGGCGAGAAGTGGGTGATCATCAAGCGTGACGTCAAGCCTCTCACAGACGTCGTGCGCCCGATGCTCGAAGCCGCTGCTGTTACAGAAGGCGAAAAGCTCGGTTATAAGAAACGCGATAACTGCAGCTGATCCGATACGACATGTCGCGCCCCGTGGGAATTTCCCTCGGGGCGCGAGCCTCTTTCCCGATTCCCATATGAGGCTTTGAGCCCGTGAGCCAACCTGACCCTTTGCTCGATGTAAATAATATCGAGGTCATTTACGATCACGTGATCCTGGTGCTGAAGGGCGTTTCTCTTAATGTGCCCAAGGGTGGCGTTGTGGCTATTCTCGGCGCCAATGGAGCCGGCAAGTCGACAACGCTCAAGGCCATCTCCAATCTTCTCGGGGCCGAGCGCGGAGACGTCACCAAGGG
>JAJFHO010000272.1 GCA_021775575.1 Hyphomicrobiales bacterium | reverse complement strand
AGTTTGTTCGCTATAGCGCTTGCGCGGCGCAGCTTGCCACACTACAGTCCCACTCAAGCGCTTATGGTTGACAGCGTGTTAACGATTGAGCGCTAAACTGTTTGAACGATGATGAAAAAACACAAGGCATACCGCGCCAGGGCAATCGCCGCGCAAATGGACCGCCAGCAGCGGGCCGTTTCCTATGCCATTATGTTTATTGCGACCGGTCTGCTGATCGGCCAACTCCTCCTCCTTATCAGCCCCTAGGTTCCGGCGGTCCTGCGTGCAAGCGGGGCGGGTTCTTGGGGGTTTCAGCAAAAGAGCGAGCCAACCCTTTGGCGCCGGCTCATGCTATACTGGCGCTGTATAGAGAAGGACTGGAAGGATGACTTCGGACAAGAAATCAAGGAAGACGCGCAAGGCAAAGAGCAAAGCCGACCGCGTATTCATATTCGACACTACATTGCGCGATGGCGAGCAGTCGCCGGGCGCTTCGATGACGCTGGACGAAAAGCTTCAGGTCGCCGAATTGCTCGATCAGATGGGTGTGGACATCATCGAGGCCGGTTTTCCAATTGCATCGAACGGCGACTTTGAAGCCGTCAGCGAAATCGCGAAAGTCGCGAAAAATTCTGTTGTGGCGGGCCTGGCGCGTGCCGGCAGTAAGGATATCGACCGTGCCGGCGAAGCGGTGGCCCATGCCAAGCGCCCGCGCATTCACACCTTCATATCCACCAGCCCCGTGCATATGAAATACAAGCTCCAGATGGAGCCGGAAGCGGTGCTCGACGCGGTCAGCAACAGTGTGCAGCGCGCGCGGACTTATACCGATGACGTGGAATGGTCGGCGGAGGACGCAACGCGGACCGACCATGATTTCCTGTGCCGCTGCTGCGAAGCGGCGATCAAGGCGGGTGCGACGACGATCAATATCCCCGACACGGTGGGTTATTCGGTGCCGCAGGAATATTTCGACCTGATGACCATGCTCATCGAGAAAGTGCCGGGCGCCGGCGACGTCATATTCTCAACCCATTGCCACAATGATCTGGGCCTCGCGGTCGCCAATTCGCTGGCCGGCGTGCATGCCGGCGCGCGCCAGATCGAATGCACGATCAACGGTATTGGCGAACGGGCCGGCAATGCGGCGCTGGAGGAGATCGTCATGGCGATCGATACCCGCTCCGACGTGTTGGCCTACACCACCGGTATCGACAAGACCATGATCACGCGGGCGTCGAAACTGGTCTCCGGCGTGACCGCCTTTCCGGTGCAGTACAACAAGGCGATCGTCGGCAAGAATGCGTTCGCGCATGAGTCGGGCATTCACCAGGATGGTATGCTGAAACACAACCAGACTTACGAGATCATGACGCCCGAAAGCATCGGTCTGAAGGAGTCCACGCTTGTCATGGGCAAGCATTCGGGCCGTCACGCCTTTCGCGAGAAGCTCAAGGAGATGGGTTATGAGCTGGGCGAGAATGCCTTTGAAGATGCTTTTGTGCGCTTCAAGGAGCTCGCCGACCGGAAGAAGCATGTCTTCGACGAGGATATCGAGGCGCTGGTCGACGACGAAATGGCTCAGGCCGACGAGCGTATCAAGGTCGTCGCGCTGACCGTCATTGCCGGAACGGGTGGTCAGCAGAAGGCGACAATCACGCTCGATGTCGACGGCAGGCACGAGACCCGCGAGGCCACGGGCGACGGGCCGGTGGATGCGATATTCAATGCCATCAAGGACATTGTTCCGCATGAAGCGCGGCTGCCGCTCTATCAGGTGCATGCGGTGACGGAAGGAACCGACGCGCAAGCCGAGGTGAGTGTGCGGCTCGAGGAAGGCGGCAAAATGGTCACCGGACGAGGCGCCGATACAGACACGATGGTTGCGTCCGCGCGCGCCTATATCAGTGCGCTGAACAAATTGCTTGTAAAGCGCCAGAAAACGGCGCCGGGCAAAATGATGGCATCGTAAAGCCGAGGCCGTGCGGGCCGAAAAATTCCGCGCCAGATCAGAAAAATTGCCGGGGGGGTCAAGCTCCCCGGCTTTTTTGTTGGTTTGGCCGTCGGGCGAGTTCATCAATCAGATAATGGGGTTAACGCCGCAGCTTAAGAGGAGTTCGCCGCCAACACCACCTGCGCCGTCAACTATAATGGCACAACAGCGGCACAATTTGGCCGTCGTCGCATTGCCGGGCGACCCAAAATGGACCATGATGGCTTCGGATGCCTGTTGGCAAAAAGGCTTGAGGATGGCATGCGAATTGCGTGTCATTCCCCTGTTATCTTCGAGTTCTGATTGTAGCGTTGTATTGTTAAAGAGGCGTCGTACACATGTTTTCAGGCCTCGCCGGTGTCTTTTCGAAAGACATGGCTATCGACCTCGGGACGGCGAACACGCTTGTGTATGTGCCGGGCCGGGGCATCGTCTTGGACGAACCTTCTATTGTGGCGATATCGCATGAAGGCGGTAACCGCGTCATACAGGCCGTTGGCACCGAAGCCAAGCGGATGCTGGGACGCACCGCCGAGCATATCGAAACAATCCGCCCGATGCGCGATGGCGTGATCGCCGACTTCACGGCCGCGGAAGAAATGATCAAGTCCTTCATCCGCAGAGTGCATCGGCGTAGAGCCTTTATCAGCCCGAAGATCATGGTCTGTATCCCGGCCGGCGCGACGCCGGTGGAACGCAGAGCGGTTCAGGAGGCCGCGCTTTCAGCAGGCGCCCGGAAGGCCTTCCTGATCGAAGAACCGGTGGCGGCCGCATTGGGCGCCAATCTGAAGCTATCGCAGCCGCACGGCGTGATGGTCGTCGACATCGGCGGTGGAACGACCGACATAGCGGTCATGTCGCTCGGCGGTGTGTTGTATTCACGGTCTTTGCGAACCGCGGGAAATGCACTGGACGAAGCGATCATCAATTACCTTCGCAACAAGCACAATCTGCTGATCGGCGAAGCGACCGCGGAATCGATCAAGATCGACGCGGGCGCGGCAATCGCCAAGGCCAATGGACGTACGGTTGAAGTTCATGTGAAGGGCCGCGATCTGCGAAGAGGCGTTCCCGGTCAGGTCAAGCTCGAGCCCGCCGATATCGCCGAAGCGCTTGAACCGCCGCTGGCTCTGATCGCCGACGGCGTCAAGCAGGCGCTTGCGGAAATTCCGCCCGAACTGGCGGCCGATATATTCGACGACGGCATTTGCCTCACCGGCGGCGGGGCTTTGCTGGACAAGATCGCCGTGAAGCTCTCCCGGGCAACCGGCGTCAAATACAAGATTCCCGAGGATCCGCTCCGCTGCGTCGTTGTCGGGACGGGTTTCGCTCTTGAAGAGGGTGACAAGGTCAAGGATTTGCTGGCCAGCGTGACTTGAGGTCACGCGAGGAACGGATCAACGACTGCAAGGCGGCGACAGTGCTGCCGGTTCTTGCCGAGTTTGTATGACGTGAGTTGTGGAGCAGGTTTCGTCGCTCCTGTCCTGTTCAGGTATGGTGTTTGCTTATGCGTCGAAGGAGGTTGCGTAGCGCTTCTCGCGATCGGAAACAGAGTGTCAGGGGAGGTTTTCTCCAATTCGCTCTGTTCTTCGTGGCGTTTGTGCTTTTGATCCTCAGCCGTCTTGAAAATGATGTTGTCAGCGACATGCGCGGCCAAATTTCCGATTGGGCCGCGCCGGTGCTGGAATGGGCCTCTCTGCCGGCCGTTTACGCGCGGCGCGGCTGGGAGCGCGGAACCACCTATCTCACACTTTCCGATGAACTTGACCGCCTCAAGCAGGAGAATGAGCGGTTGCGGCAATGGGAGTGGCGCGCACGGCAAATGGACAGCCGGCTCAGCCACATGCGGGCATTGCTGAATGCCGTCGACGAACAGGCGCTGGACAATGCAACGGGCCGGGTAATCGCCGACGCCAGAGGTCCTTTTGTCCGCTCCATGCTGATTAATGTGGGGCGCCAGCATGGCATCAAGGAAGGCTACGCGGTCATCAATGGCGACGGGCTGGTAGGCCGAACGGTTCACGTTGGCGACAACGCCTCGCGCGTCATTCTGCTCAACGATCTCAACAGCCGTATCCCGGTTCTGGTGGGACCGTCGGCGGTGCGCGCCGTACTCGCGGGCAACAATACGGATGCGCCGCGACTGGAGTTTTTGCCCGACAGCAGCGAAGTTTTCGATGACGACGAAGTCTATACCTCGGGTCATGCCGGGATGCTGCCGCGTGGTCTGCGGATCGGTGTCGTCGCCACCGGTCAGACAACAGGCTACCGGGTTCGGCCCTACGCAACGCTGAGCGAGCTCGAATTTGTAAGCGTGCTGTTTTTCGATTCGCCCCTTGTTATGGCGACCGATTCCGGACTGGCGCGCCAGCGCGAGGCGGCGACGCTAAAACCCGATGCCGCGGCGGAGCGCCGGGCCGACAACGCTTCTGACGAACGCCCTCAGCAGGCCCGGATTCGAAAAGAGCCCAGGCCTCGGGTCCGGCGGCCATGATGCCGGTGCGCCCCCGTCGGCACGCAGGTGCCGCGCGATGATCTGGCCGGCGCTCGCGGTTACATCGGCGGTCGTGGTTGCCGCGGTGCCTTGGGGCCTTCCCGGCGAGACCACATTTATCCTGCCATTCATGACGCTGCTTCTGGTCTTTCTTTTTTCTGTCCGTCCGGCGCAGCGCATACCCGTCTGGTTGGTGTTTTTGGCGGGACTTGCGACCGATATTCTGACCGCGGGGCCGCTCGGTTATTGGGCCTTGCTCTATACGTTGAGCCATTCGATGGGTGGGCTTGTCTTTCGCAAGATGCCGTCGGGCTCGCTTGCCGGCCTTTGGGTTGCCTATGTCGTGACAGCGGGCGCGGTGGCGTCCATCGGGTGGGGTGTCGCGTCGCTTTATTATCTCAGGATTATCGATTGGTGGCCGATTGCGCTCGGTCTTCTTTGTTCCGCGGCCCTGTGCCCCTTTGCTGCATGGCTCATGCGCCGGTCGCTGATCATCGGGCGCTATTACGAATTGGCGGCGCGGAGTTGATGGGATGAGCAGCGGGCGCATATTGCTGAAACGTCAAAAGGCGCGATTTACGCGCCGGGCGGTGTTTCTGGGCGCCGGTCAGCTCGCTCTGTTTGGCCTGCTCGGCTGGCGGCTGCACCGTCTTCAGGTTCTCGAAGCGCCGAAATTTGCGCTTCTGGCCGAGGAAAACAGGATCAATATTCAGCTTCTGGCGCCGGCGCGCGGGTTGATTGTCGACCGGTTCGGCCGGCCCGTCGCCGACAACACGGACAGTTATCGCGCGCTTATTGTTCCGGACCTGACGGAGGATGTGGGCGCGTCGCTCGATCGCCTTGACCGGATCATCGAGATCCGCGCCGAAACCCGGCACAGGATTCTGCGCCGCGCGCGCAAGCAGAGCCGTTACATTCCCATCGTCATTACCAGTGACCTGACCTGGCAGCAATTCGCACAGATCAATGTGCTGGCGCCCGATCTGCCCGGAATCCAGACCGATATTCTTCCCGTGCGCCGCTATCACAACGGTCATGCGATGGCGCATATCGTCGGTTATGTCGGCGCCGCCAACAAGCAAGAGGTCAATGACGATCCCGTGGTCAGGCTGCCTGGATTCCGGATTGGCAAATCGGGAGTTGAAAAGGGCTTCGAGAAGAAGCTGCGCGGCACGGCGGGAAATGTGAAGCTGGAGGTGGATGCGCATGGCCGCGCGATCCGCAAACTGGAACAGATCGGCAGCGCGCACGGCCGCGAACTCGTTCTAACGATCGACGAAAAAATCCAGATGAAGGCGATGGACCGGATCGCTGAAGAACGCCGCGCCGCCATCGTCGCGCTCGACGCGCGCACCGGGGAGATCATCGCCATGGCGTCGACCCCCAGTTACGATCCCAACGGGCTTGTCGATGGCCTGACGGCGAACCACTGGAGCGATCTTGCCAGCACGGTCGACGATCCATTGACCAACAAGGCCCTTCGCGGCCAATACCCGCCAGGGTCCACCTTCAAGATGGTGACCGCGCTCGCCGGGCTTGAAGCCGGCGTCATCGACGACAAGACAAAGATCAGCTGTTGGGGCGGCTATTCCTACCACAACGCTCATTTCGGCTGCTGGAAGCGCGGCGGCCACCGCAGCGTCAAGCTGCATAAGGCGATCAAGCAGTCCTGCGATGTTTTTTTCTACACGGTGGCGGAGAAGATCGGCATCACCAAGCTGTCGGCGATGGGCCGGAAACTTGGACTTGGGCAAACCTATGAATTCGGAATGCCGCTCCAGAAACCGGGCGTGATGCCCACACCGGGCTGGAAAAGGGCGACACTCGGCAAACCCTGGTATGGCGGCGAAACGATTATCGCCGGTATAGGGCAGGGCTTCGTGCTGACGACGCCGCTGCAGCTGGCCGTCATGACCGCCCGCATCGCGACCGGGCGCAAAGTGGTCCCGCATATTGTGCGCCCCGATCCGGATCAGCCGGTGGAGGTGCCGGAAAAACTCGACATCGCGGAAGAACATCTCGAATGGGTGCGAAAGGGAATGTGGGCCGTCGTCAACGAGGGCGGCGGGACGGCGGGCCGCGCGCGGCTGGGTATTGCCGGTATCAAGATGGCGGGCAAGACAGGGACGTCGCAGGTCAATACCGCTTCGAGCGGAAGACGCAGCGGCGACTTGAAATGGGAACAGCGCGACCACGGCCTGTTCGTGGGGTTCGCCCCGGCTGACAATCCCCGCTACGCCGTCGCGGCCGTGGTCGAGCATGGCGGCAGCGGGTCGCGCGCCGCTTCGCCGGTCGTACGCGACATTATGATCGAGCTGATGAACCGCGACCCTCTGGCCAAATCCGGCTATGTCGCCAGCGACATCCGGCGCAAAACGGCTGACGACAAGCCGGGAAAGCGGGAGGGCTGAGATGTTTTCTGAACCTCTCGAGTCGCCGCGTCCGGGTTTCAGCGAGAAATTATGGTCCCTGAACTGGACCTTTCTCCTTCTTATTACAGCCCTTGCATGCGTCGGAGCGGCGTCGCTCTATTCGGTTGCGGGAGGATCGCTCGACCCCTGGGCGGAAACACATGTGATCCGCTACTGTCTGGGGCTTGGCATATTGTTTGCCGTCGCACTTGTGGATATCCGGGTCTGGGTTCGAGCTGCTTATCCGACCTATCTGGTTGCGCTCGTCCTGCTCGTTGCGGTGCCGTTCCTGGGCGCTGAAAACGGCGGCGCGAGGCGCTGGCTCGAATTTGGCGGGATCAGTTTCCAGCCGGCGGAATTCATGAAGATCGCCATGATCCTGGCGATGGCCCGCTATTATCAGTGGCTCTCGCCCAGACATATGTCCAATCCGCTGGCGCTGCTGGTGCCGGTGGCGATGGTTGGCGTGCCGGTCGCTCTGGTGGCGTTGCAGCCGGACCTCGGGACCGCGGTTCTGTTCGCCGCCGTTGGCGGCGGGATTTTGTTCCTGGCCGGCGCGAGCTGGATTTATTTCGTTTTCGGCATCGTCGGCGTCCTGAGCGTCGTGCCCTTCCTCTGGAACAACCTGCACGACTATCAGAAGGCGCGGATCATGACCTTCATCGACCCGGACAAGGATCCGCTCGGCGCGGGCTACCATATCCTGCAGTCGAAGATCGCGCTCGGGTCCGGCGGGGTCCTGGGCAAGGGCTATATGAAGGGCACCCAGAGCCAGCTCAACTTCCTGCCCGAGAAACATACCGACTTCATCTTCACGATGTTCGCGGAGGAGATGGGATTCGTCGGGGCGATCGCGCTGCTGCTTGTCTATCTGCTGATATTGCTGGCCATTACATTCATGGCGCTGCGCTGCCAGAACCAGTTCGGGCGACTGGTCGCGGCGGGCGTCGGCATGACGCTGTTCGTTTATGTCTTCATCAATGTCGCGATGGTCATGGGGCTGGTGCCCGTGGTCGGCATTCCGCTGCCGCTGGTCTCCTATGGCGGCACATCGATGCTCACGCTGATGTTCGGCCTGGGGCTCGTTCTCAACGCCCATGTGCACCGCAAGACACGCTTCCGGCGCCACGAAGTCGACGTGTTGTGAACCGCAACCACGCTTCTGGACAGCTTCCGGCCACGGTGATAATGGAGAGGGCTTGGAAGGACAGCCCGTCTTTCACCTGCATCGAAGGCGCATAGCTCAGTTGGTAGAGCAGCTGACTCTTAATCAGCGGGTCCGGGGTTCGAGTCCCCGTGCGCCTACCAAGGATTTCAAGGGGTTAACCTCAGAGAAAGCAACGTAGATATGTACGTACTCGCGAGACACCTCCGATAATCTCCTGAACGAAGAAGGAGGATGTTTCGATGAACGACGACAAACGTGAGATCCGACGCAACCTGGGGAGGGCGCAGGCGTCATGCTGGCGTGTGCTTGTCAGCATTAATGGCCTAGCGTTTGTCGCCTTTGCCATCCTGTTATTGACATCGTGTCTACCGCATAGCGTGGGCCTGACGGTTTCTCGGAGCGCATTGCAGCAAGGCTGACGGTCAACAGGCCGGACTGTCATCAGTTCGAACGCGGAACGACCTGAAATTCGAAACCGATAAGAATGTCCAACAGTTTCTCAGTATCGATTTCGCGCAGTGCCGGGTCTGGCGGATCGAAGCTCAGACCACCGCTTTGTTCCAACCGCAATTCGATAGTCAGCGGTTCCTTGGCGAGGTCCACGCCAAGGCCGGCGTCCGACGGCAGCGAAATCTCAGCTCCAAACAGCCCTGTATTGTTATCCAGTTCGAATTCCAGAGACCTGCCGCTTGTGCCAGCGTGCAGGTTCAATCCATCAATCACAGTGTCCTTGGCTGTTTGAAGTTTGAGATATGCGTTGAGTAATTTCAGTGACCGACCTTGCAGAAACAGCGGCATATGGCGGGCGTTGATTTCAATCCGTACCGACTGGCCGAGAGGGCCCTCCGTCAAGCGGTGGAAGGCTGGGGTGAACTCCTGACGGAGGCTGTATTCACGTTCCAGCTTTGCCGGTGGCAGCGCAACCTCTCCGCCGGATGTTGCAATCGGTCCGCCAGTAAGAACACGTTCCAGTTCGCCAGTCTGTTCTTGTATGGCCGCCTCTAGTGGCTCGCTGTGTTCCGCAGTGTAACTTATATTCAGGAAGGCGTCGTTGATCGTCGCGTAATCGAACGGGCGGAAGTTGCGCGGAAGCCGCAACTCCCACTCGCTGATGGCTCCAGCTCCTTCAAAGGGCATGTAGCGTTCATCACGAAAGTCAAGATTGAAGACGCCTGCATCGTTCTGCGCCGTGCTTGTTGCGATCGTCGTGGTTCGTGTCGGCGGCACGTTGACAAAATTAATCTCTTCCAATCCTGGCTTGGTCTGCATCCAACTGTTCAGCAGCCGCAGTGTGGCGCTGACATTCGTGTAAGGACCTGTCACGCAAGGAATAGTCAGGCGTGCTGACTTTACGCGAAGACGATAATGGCCCGGATAAAAGAGATCAAAATACAGTTTTGGTATCGCGAATGTGCAGCGACCTGTTTGCTTGAGAGCAATAAGCGCGCCAGGATCAATCTGGTTGAGCGAGAAGGCCTGATCGATCTCGTGCGAGCGTTCATTCGTAACAAGGAAGCGCTCTTCCAGGTCGCGGAGCTCGGCAAGAATACGCTCTCCACTCATTAAGCCGGCGCGCGATGTATCCCGATAGACTTTACCGTCTTCTGTTGTATGCGTTTCAAACGGGCGCTCAAAACGGAACGATCGTTGGGTCAGACGCAGCATGCTTATCGCACTCTGATATGCGTTGAGATGCAAACGCTGGAGCTGCGCGGCATACCATTTGTAGAGATCGTGATTTGTGAACTTGTCGCGATAGAATTCGTGAATCTCGTCAATCTGATCGCGGCTCTGCATATGGATCTCGTGAGATTTCTCCGCGATCCTTCGACGGATGTCGGCCGTCCTAATCTGCTTTTCAAGCTCTTTGAGCTCGTGATTGATGACGTCGCGCTGGTGCTTCCAACCGTCGTTGCGCCTTTTGTTAGAGGCGTTGATTTGACCACCTCGTCCAATTGCTTGGAAATTAGCGGCCAGTGCATTCATGACTTCGCCAGTGATGATCAAAGCTTTGCCTGCGCCCGATGTAGGTGTCGAATTCGAAAGTCCAACTACTTCAGGAGGAAGCCGTAAGGTTGCACCAACGGTCTTTAATGCTGCCGCAGAAAGGTTGGCTCCTTGCGCTGCAAATATGCTCGCTCTCTCTAGCTGCTCGCCCGGCAGAGTGCCGGTGTCGATAAGCTCGTCCAAATGATCACGCCTTGCCTCGAGCGTTATCTTTCTTCGCTCAAACGCGTCGATCTGAGTCTTGGCGGCATCAACCTCAAAGTCTCTCAGGCGCGTTGAGAGCAGAGCCGTGTTTTTCTGCTGTACGATCCTCAGTGTGGCAAGCTGCTCGGCATCCCGGCGTTCAAGCGCCGACATCATAGCAGCTCCCATCCCCTGCACGACTGCCGCAAACTCCTTGGACTTGGCCAGCAAGAAGAAAAACCGGTATGGCGGAGCCTGACCGCTCGATGCTTCCATGGCTTCATCCAGCGAGATACCGTCCCGTTTGGCACCGATCAGCATACGAGGGTCAATTTCAGGCGCGAACAGTGGCAAATCTCCGCAGAAGGCCTGCCTGATCTTGTGGAGCCGTTCGGTGGCCCGATCCCAATAAGCAAGCAGCTCCGGATTTGGCGGTATGCAAAACTCCTTGGTTTGCCCGAGTAGGCTACGGCTGACTTCAAAAACCAAGTCAAAATTACCCAACCATGCGGACAGCCCAGAATAGGTCATGACGTTGCCTGAAATCGGATGGCGCGCACTGGTTGGTGCTGGTTCGCCGGCATCGTTATTCAAGGTACCTCTGAAAAACCCTGTAGTGTTGCTTGCCGTGTCGCCCGCGATTGGTGAGGGAGATGGACCTGAAGGTGAACCACTTGCCAGAGGTCGGTCGCCGATTTCAGACAGGCGGTCGAAGGCATCACTGCCGACGAAGCCACCATCCAGGAAGCTGTCCCCCAAATTGACGCCTCGACCTTCGAACGGTTGATCCACAATATCTTCAATCGCCGTTGCGTCTTCGATCTGTTGGGACACATTGTCAATGACTTCATCGAGAGGGGTCTGGCCATCCTGTTCGTGCTTGAGGCAATCGCCGAGTTCGGGTGGCCTGTCCCCCAGCAGCTCAAGTACCATAACGCAGCGCAGTGCTGCTTGATGAAGCGGTTCTCTCTGATTGAGCGATGCCAGGTGATCGCTCCAGTCCAGGAGATTGTCGATATATTTCATGAACACGCTTCTTGGGTAGGCGGAGGGCCTGGATAGGGCAATTGCGTGTGGATTGAAGGGATCGCTTTCGTGTGCGGCTATGGCCGTCGTGTCGGTAAGGATTTCGCGAAGAGATTCAAGTTCCAGATTGCGGAATCCGCGATAACGCCAGACCCGCTCAATATCCTCATCGGCTACTGGCAGAGCGGTCGGGTCAAAGACGTAGTGATACCAATGCTGAGCCGCCTCGAATTTTTGTGCCGCGTTGAGATGTTCCGCAATAAGGATTGGAATGTGATAAAAAATCTCGCGGAAATAAACACCCATGGGGCCGCGCAGGAAATTGGAACCCAAGGCAAGTTTTTCATCGACAGCATTTTCACTGGCTATGAATGGCGCGGGCTGTTCTTCCAGGCCGAGCTGATGAGGCGTGGCAAGCAATCCGTCCACGCCCCTTTCAAACAGCATCCTTTCAAGATCAGCAGCAAGGGTTGTTCCGCATCTTTGGATTGTGTAGGTGCGCGAAACAGACGGCATAAAAAAGAGTTTGGCCGCTGAAAAACCCAATCGACGAAGATAGAATTGATCACCGTTGATTTGAAGAAATGCGTCTGTGAAGCGGCCGTTGACTATTGAGATTGGATCTTCATGGGCGCGTATGCCCAACAGCGGC
>JAJFHO010000271.1 GCA_021775575.1 Hyphomicrobiales bacterium | reverse complement strand
CGGTAAAGCGCTCATAATGACCGAGATCGAGGTCGGTTTCGGCACCATCGTCGGTGACGAACACTTCGCCATGCTGGAAGGGGCTCATGGTTCCCGGATCGACATTAAGGTAGGGATCGAGTTTGCGCAGCCGGACAGAATATCCACGCGCCTGCAAAAGCGCACCTAATGCTGCGGAGGCAAGCCCTTTGCCGAGTGAGGAAACCACGCCGCCAGTGATGAAAACGTACCGCGCCATGGGCTTGCAGAATACACAGATGCTTGTCTGATTCGAAGCGGAATCAGCGCCATAGAAAGTTTTTTGCCCATTGAAATTAACGGGGCTCCCGATATCGGGTTATTGTGACTGTGGAACCTGAGGGCCTTCGGGCTGAGCGGGCTGCAATCTGTCGAGAATACCGCCCTCGGTCGGCTGGGTCTGACCGGCGCCTTCCAGGATCGATGTCGGCGCCGAGGATTGCCGCGCCAATATTGTCAGCGAGATACTCGTCACGAAAAAGGCCGCCGCCAAACCCGCGGTCACGCGGGTGAGCAGATTGGCCGTGCCGCGGCCGGTCATGAACCCGCCGCCGCCGCCGCCGCCGCCGCCGCCAATACCCAAAGCCCCGCCTTCGGAACGCTGCAGCAGGACAGCGCCAACAAGAGCGGCGGCAACCATGAGATGAATAACCAGAACGACCGTGGACATATTTTCTCTAATCGGTTGGTAAGCGGCGGAGTTGACGCCCGCGCGCCAGCTTTTACCCGATCGCGGACGATTTGGCTAGCGTCGGAAAATCATGCCCCATTTGGATCAGCTTCCATCGGAGGAGAATTGCGGCTGCGTTTCCGGTACGGTCGCGGCCGGCCGCTTTTTCTTTTTTGGCGCACGAGCCCGCGCCGTGCCCGGCCGAGGCTTCTGATCGGGCAATGGCACATCCGACGATGGCAACGTCGCGGTGTCGGTAACTTGCGATGCCGCCGGTGTTGCCGCTGGCGATTGCGTTACGGCGCCCTTGCGCGCCGCGGTTTTTTCTTTCTGAAGCGGCGTGTCCGGTTTCGCGGGTGCGGCAACCGGAGAAATGTCCTTCTTTGCAGCCGCACCTTCTGCTTTGTCCGGTAAAGCCTGTCGGGCATCCGCGTCTGCCGCTGCGGCGGCGGTCTGTTCGGGCGCCAGTGCCGGCAGCTTAAAACCCTGGCAGCGGAAGCGCAGCTTTTCTTCAATCAACAGGTAGCGGCGCACCTGATCGAGGATTTCCGCCGGCATATTGGCGCTCGTCCACTCCGGACCCTTCACTATCGCCTTTTCGATGCCTTTTTTGGCCAGTTTCGCGCGCTGCGCGGATAACGCTGTGCAGTCCTTTTTGTCCAGCGGCCGCGCCGCCGCCGGTCCCGGCAGGAGGAAGGAGACCGAAAACAGCAATATCAAGACCGTTGGGTAACCACGCATACTTACTCTTGCCATTGGATGTCCGCGACCCGCTCCCGATCCAAAGGCCCCTGCGGCATCTCGCGGCAATGGCCGGGAGCCGAAAAGGCCGGTCTTCGGCAAACTAGCGCCTTGCCCCCGCTCTTGCCACCGGCAATCGGTTCAATTCTCCGCCAGACAAGCACTAACCGGCGGTGTAAGCGGAAAGAATGCCGAAAAAATCGTCAGCCTTGAGGCTGGCGCCGCCGACAAGTGCACCATTGACGTTTTCCACCGCCATCAGTTCCGTGGCGTTGGAGGGTTTGACCGAGCCGCCATAGAGCAGACGCATGGCGGAACTTTCCCCATCGCCCACAATTGCGATCAATTGCGTTCGCATATGGTTGTGAACTTCCGCGACGTCATCGGCGGTCGGTGTCCGTCCCGTGCCGATCGCCCAAACCGGCTCATAGGCGATAATGGTATTTCCAGCGCCAGCGGCTGCCGGGACGGAACCGCGAAGCTGCCCCGCAACGATATCCAGAGTCTCGCCGGCATCGCGCTGCGCATCGGTTTCGCCGACACAAATGATCGCCACCAGCCCCGCCCGGTATGCCGCCAGCGCCTTGGCGTTCACGGTTGCGTCACTTTCGCCATGGTCCGCGCGGCGTTCACTGTGGCCGACGATCACGGCGCTGGCGCCGGCATCGGCAAGTATCTCAGCGGAGATGTCGCCGGTGTGGGCGCCCGATTCGATCTGATGGCAATCCTGTCCGCCCACCGCGACCCTGCTGCCAGTCAGCCTTTCGGCCAACAGCGGAATCAGCGTGGCCGGCGGACAAATCATCGCGTCGGCTTCGATTTCATCATTCGACCGCAAAAGCTCCGCCAGTGCCGCCGCTTCGCTCACGGAAGACAGCAAACCGTTCATTTTCCAGTTACCGGCGACCAGAGGCCGTATTGCCGTCATATGCGTTTCCCTCCTCGAAACCTTTGTGATTCTTCAATATCCGCTAACGCAGCAACGTGAACGTTGCTACAGGCTTTTTGCCATTGTTGAAATGCGTCAAGCCGCTATGTTGCCGGTTTATATATCACTCCATATGATGCGTCGCCCCGCAATCGAGGGCAGGCCGGTAATTCCGCCGGGCCGCAGGACAAGAAGGTGAGTTTTAAAAAGTCATGCTGGAAGCATTGAGGAAAGGTGCCGGGACCTGGATTGCAAAACTGTTCATCGGTCTGTTGGTCATGAGTTTCGCAGTTTGGGGTATCGCGGATATCTTTGGCGGCTACGGTCGGCGCTCGGTCGCCACGGTCGGCGATACGGACATCCCTTATGAGAATTTTCAGAGCGCTTTGCGCGGCCGCATGCAGCAATTGGGAACGCAGATCGGCCGTCCGTTGACGCTTGAAGAGGCGCGCGCTTTCGGACTCGATCAGCATGTTCTGCTGACGCTTATCCGTGAGGCCGCGCTTGAAAATCAGGGAAGCGCGATGAAGCTGGGCATATCCAAGGACGCGATCGCCGAACGGATCCTGCGCGAACCTGCTTTCAAAGACGCCACCGGGAGATTCAGCAAGGCCGTCTTCGAGCAATTACTGCAAATCAACGGCTTGAGCGAAAGAGCCTACGTCGCCCGGCAGCAAAAAACATATGTTCGCCAGCAGCTCGTCGACACACTCAGCCGCTCGGTCGGGCTTCCGAGAGTTTTTCTGCGCGCGGCGGATATCTATCGGAATGAAACCCGCCAGCTGAAATATTTTGCCTTGTCTGCTGCCCAGATCGACCCTGTCAGCGAACCGACCGGAGAGGCCTTGCAGAAATATTATGACACCCACCAATCCGAGTATTCCATTCCCGAATTGAGGAAAATCGGTCTTATGGCGGTGCTGCCCAAGGACGCCGCGAAGACCGTCTCGATCAGCGACGAAGACATCACGACACATTACGAGGCGCGCAAGTCCGAATTCAGCTCACCGGAAAAACGGCAGGTGCGCCAGATAGCATTTGCCGACGAGGCCGAGGCCCAAGCCGCGTATGACAAGATCGCCGCAGGGTCCAGTTTTGACGATATCGCAGTGGAAAAGGGACTTTCTGAAACCGATACCCAACTCGGCCTGATCGCAAAGGACGCCCTCGCCGACGCAACTGTCGCGGAGGCGGCATTTTCGCTTGCCAAGGGAGAAGTCAGCAAGCCCGTCAAGGGAACGCTGAGCACGGTTTTGCTCCTGATCCTGGACATCGAGCCGGCCAAGGTGACGCCACTGGAAGAGGCCAAAAGCAAGATCCGCGAAACGCTCGCGGTGGAAAAAGCGACGGAAGTCGTTCTCGATCTCCACAACAAGGTCGAGGATGAGCGCGCAGGTGGCGCCACGTTGCCGGAAATCGCGAAAATACTGGATCTCGACTATGTAACCGTCGACGCCGTGGACCGCGGCGGCAAGGGGCCGGACGGTCAGGCGATCCAGACCGTCATACCGGCGCGCGACCAGGTTTTGGCGGAGACCTTTCGCAGCGAACAAGGGCTTGAAATCGATCCGGTCGAAACGCCGGATCGCGGTCTGGTCTGGCTGGAAGTTCTCGACGTCATCCCGCAAAAGGTCCGCCCTTTTGCGGAGATTAGGGACAAGGTCGCGTCTGACTGGCGTGCGGCGGAGGAACGCGCGGGCCTGGCCAAGAAAGCACAGGAACTTGTGGAGCAAGGGCGCCAGGGGCAGTCGATTGGCGACTTGGCGGCAGGTCTGGGACTGGAAGTGAAGCAGTCGGCGCCGGTCAAGAGAGGTGCATCCGTCGAAGATCTCTCGCGCGCCGCGGTCGCCCAGGCCTTCGCCCTGTCGAAAGGCGGATACGGCTCGGCCCCGACCGAGGACCGCAAGCAAAGGCTGGTTTTCCAGGTCGACAGCATTCAGCAGCCAGAACCGCTGGGCGCCGAGCCCACCGAAGCGCTCAGAAAATCCTTTGAGCCTCAAGTCGCGGAAGATTTGCTAACACAATATGTTACCGGATTGAGCGAAGAGTTCGGAGTGACGAGAAATCAGCGTCTCATAGAGGAATTGACCGGCGTGACGGACACTACCAATCCCGTCCAGCGGCGCGGAATGTTTTGATGACCCGATTGCCAGGCGGCGGCGCGATTATATCCCCGTCGCCGGACCGCTTCGCACAGACCTATGACAAGGGCGCGCCGCAGGTCGTGTGGACGCGCCTCGTTGGCGATCTGGAAACGCCGGTTTCCGCCTTCCTCAAGCTGGCCGACAACCGCGAGAACAGCTTTCTTCTGGAATCGGTCGAGGGCGG
>JAJFHO010000028.1 GCA_021775575.1 Hyphomicrobiales bacterium | reverse complement strand
ATATTTCTCGGCGAGGTCGCACGCGATCTGGAGCGCCTTCAAGGCATGACCGGAACCGTCGACGGGTACCAGTATCGTGTTCATGAACCAATCCCTCTCTTTTCAAATGACATTCACCCTTGCCGGCCGGGGTTTGGAACCCGCCCGGCGGGGGAGTGCAGCTTACTTAAATCAGGACAGTTATAAACGTTCGTATAACGGACGCACCGGAAACGTAGGTAAATCCCCCCATTCAATCGTCCAAAACGCAACAACATTACCGGAAAGCGCAGTTAAGTCACCGGGCACATGCCGCCATCGACATTGATGCCCGTGCCGGTGACATAGCTGCCCGCATCGGAGGCGAGGAACAGGGCCACATTGGCGAATTCCTCTGCCCTTCCGACCCGGCCCATCGGGATGATGCCGCCCATCTCGTCATAATAATCCTGCATGGAGCGGCCCTTGTCCTCGGCCGCGTGACGGCGCACCCACTGGTCGGATTCGATCCGCCCCACATGCAGCGAATTGACCAGCACATTGTGCGGTGCGCCTTCCCCGGCCAGCACCTTGGTCAGCGCCAGCCCCGCGGCGCGCGTGACGGCGGTGGGCGCGCCTTGCGCCGGCGGCGCCTTGGCGCCGGTATTGAGGATATTGATGATCCGCCCCCATCGGCGCTCTTTCATCGGCGGGAAGGCGAGGCGCGTCAGGCGGATTGCCGCAAAGAGTTTGAGGTCGATATCCGCCTGCCAGTCTTCGTCCGTGATATCGGTGAAGGGCCCGCGCGCCGAGGAGCCGGCATTGTTGACGAGAATATCGACCTGGCCGAAGGCCGCAACAGCCGCGGCAAATGCTTGCGCGCAGCCTGGCGCGGTGGCGACATCGGCGGAAATTGTCACGACCTTGCCGCCGCCGCATTTTTCGATGTCGGTCCTTGCCTCATCCAGCACGTCCTGGCGGCGCGCGAGGATGGCCACGTTGGCGCCCGCTTCAACGAAGCGTTTGGCGATGGCCCGTCCGATGCCGAGGCTTCCTCCGGTGATGAGTGCGTTGCGCCCGTCCATCGTCAGTTTCATGGCTACTCTCCCCCGATGTTGGTTTTGAACGGTCCGCCCGTCCTTATGTCCCGAACGTCACGCCGTGGCCTTGCGCGGCAAGGCGCGGATCGGCGGACTTCACCAGAACCGGTTTGCCGTCGAGTATTTCAAAGCAGCGCTCCAGCGTTTCCGCCTCCAGCCGTTCCATGGCGTCGTGCGTGTAAAAAGTCAGGTGCGGCATGAGAATGACATTCTCCATCGCGTAAAGCGGGCTCATCGGATGGCCCGATTTGGCGAGCGGTTCCTGGGAATAAACGTCAAGTCCTGCACCCGCGATACGTCCCTCGCGAAGCGCTTCAACCAGCGCCTCTTCATCGACGATGGCGCCGCGCGAAGTGTTGATCAGGAAGGCCGTTGGCTGCATGGCCTCCAGTTCCGCGCGGCCGATCAGATGCCGGGTCTCGCCGTTCAGGACGCAATGGACCGAGACGAAATCGCATTGGGCCAGCATGTCGCGCAAGTTGTCCTGTTTTTCGACGCCGGCGGTTTTCAACTCCGTGTCGCTGGTATGGGGGCTATAGCCGAGAACGCGGGCGCCAAACCCGGCGCCGGCCATGCGCGCCATGCTCCGGCCGATCCGCCCGACGCCGATGAGGCCGAGGGTTTTGCCGGCGATATCCGATCCCAACCATTGCGGGGCCGGCCAGACCCACCCCTCGCTCTGCATCGCGTTCTGGATCGGCATGAGCTTTTTGGCCAGCGCGATCATCAGGGCGAAGGCGCCCTCGGCAACCGTCTCCTCGGCATATTCGGGAATATTGACAACGGGGATGCGGCGCGCCTTCGCCGCCTCGATATCGATGGCATCGATGCCCACGCCATATTTGACGATGCCCTTGAGCCTTGGCGCCGCGCCGATGATCCGCGCCGTGATGGGCGTGTAGCACATCAGCAGCAGATCGGCGTCGCGGATTTCGGCGGCGAGTTCGTCCTCACCCACACCGTCGGGCAGCAGCACAAGCTCCGCCCCGCGCGCGCGCAGGCCTGCGTCGATATGGGGGCATTCCAGCTCCCGGTCGGTTCGCACGATCTTGACTTTGCCGTTCATGACCCGATTGCCTTATCGATTCACCCGCATTGCGTCATCTGCCGGAAGCGGAAATCCGAACCGCGCTATATCAGGCGCAATCGGCAACCATTGCAATCCCAAGGGCTTCTGATCGGGGATTGAAAAGACCGGAACCGCCAGGCGACAGGGTCTCTGGCGGTGCGGCCTCGCGGCCAAGCTCCCGCAGTAACACAGGTCAATGCGGTCCGGCAGGCTGAGCTCTAGAATTCGTCAGGCAAGAACCTCTTTGGGCATATTTGGAAAGGGAGAAGGCATGACCTGGCCGATTTTCAGAGCAGTTTTATCCGCTACCGTTTCCGCGGGCTTTGTCCTAGGAGCGGTAATAATTTCCCCGGCGAGCGCCGCGCAAGAACTGCAGGGACAGCTGGCGCGGGGCGCAAAGCTCTATGACAAATGGTTCGCGGTCATAAAGGCCGAGAAGCCGAAAGACACCCACGCCGCCTGGCCCGCCTCCAATACCAAGAAGAAGGGCAACACGACCTGGCGCTGCAAATCCTGCCATGGGTGGGATTACCAGGGCAAAGACGGTGCATATGCGTCGGGTTCCTACAAAACCGGAATCAAAGGCATCGGCGGTATGGCCGGCGCCGATCCGGCGAAGATCGTGGCGGTCCTGAAGGATGACGCCCACAAGCTGGCGGGCAAGATGGACGATGGAGATTTCCAGGATTTGGCCATGTTCGTTAGCAAGGGGCAGATCGATATGAGCAAATATATCGATAGTGCCGCCAAGGCGCCGAAGGGCGGCGATGCTGCCCGTGGTGCGGGATATTTCACCACCATGTGCGCGCAATGTCACGGCAAGGACGGCAGTCTGCCGAAAGACATGAAAAAGACACTTGCCAAGCAGATGGGCAATCCGTGGGAGGTCATGCACAAGATCCTCAACGGACAGCCAGCCGAGCAGATGCCCGCGCTCCGGGCACTCGACCCTCAGATTGTCGTCGATATCATGACGCATGTGGCAACGCTGCCCAAGGAGAAGTGAGCGCCCAATTTATGCACGAACGATCCGTCTCCAACTGGCCGCCGACTGGTTCAAGTCGGCGGCCGGCTTTTCCGTGAGCGCGGCTCGCACTTTTCGTCAAGATCATCCCGGCGCGTTCCGGCGGGATAACGCGGCAGGTGGAAACGGGGGTCGGCAATGATCAAACGTTTATGGAACTGGTTCTGGAGCCCGACCAGCCGTTACACATGGGGTGCGATCTTCGTCGTTGGCGGTGTGGCCGGCATCGTCTTCTGGGGCGGCTTCAACACCTTCATGGAGCACACTAACACGCTGCACTTCTGCACCTCCTGCCATGAAATGAGCGGCAAGCCCTACGCGGAGTACAAGAAGTCCGTCCACTATCGCAGCGCATCGGGCGTGCGGGCGATCTGCTCCGATTGTCATGTGCCGAAAGACTGGACGGCCAAACTGATCAGGAAGGTGCGCGCGACCAACGAGCTCTATCACAAGATCATCGGCACCATCGACACGCCGGAGAAGTTTGAAAGCCACCGGCTGGAGATGGCCGAGCGGGTCTGGGCGTCCATGAAAGCGAGCGATTCCCGGGAATGCCGGAATTGCCACGCCTATGAGGCGATGGACTTCCACAAGCAAAGCCGGCGAAGCGCGAAAAAAATGCAGGAAGGCCTGGAGGAAGGCAAGACCTGTATCGATTGCCATAAGGGTATCGCCCACAAGTTGCCCAAAGGATATGTAGACGAAGACGACGATTGAGCCCGCGGCCTCTGCTTCACGATCAATGAATGCCGGGCGCTGACTGGCGCCGTCGAGTTCTTGCGCGATATAGCTGTTGTTACTCTGTTATCGGTTGACCCGGGTTCACCGAGATGGCATTTTTTTGTCGACGGTTCCCTTTCGGTCAGACGGCCGATGGGATTAAAGAGGGAACACGGTGCGGTGTACCCATCAGGGACCTAATCCGTGGCTGCCCCCGCAACTGTGAACGGCGAGGCGTCGCGCATTTTGCCACCGGGAAACCGGGAAGGCGCGCGATACCCCAAGACCCGTGAGCCAGGAGACCTGCCGCCAAGATGTCGCCCATCCGGGACGCGGGGCGCGTGCTGGTGCGGAATGTCCGTCGTGGCGACTGGCGAGTCGCAACGCATATGCCACGGAGGACATCATGGGCAAAGGCACCGGGTCTTTACATCTTCATTCACAACTTCGTTCCGTTTCAGAGTTCGCAACCGAAATCGGTGTTGCGGCAGTGTTGGCCGTCATGGCGGCGGTGACACCGGCCCGCGCCATAGACGTTAACGACAAATTGTCGATCAACGGGGTAGCCGCCGCCGCGGTGCAGTGCCAGGAGATCGATGGCGCCGGCGGTCGCGACGAGTGCCGGGGCGGGCTTTCCTTCCAGCCGGAGGTGAGCGTCAACGATGAAGGCGACAATTCACTTTTCTTCAAATTCGGGTTCGGCGGCGACAATGGCCTCAATCCCGTTTCGCCTTTCGCCCTCGCGCCCTGGGCGGTGGATCTTGAAGACGACGTTAAAGACCTCAACGGGCGGGGCCGCGACCATGTGCTGAGCGCCTGGTACCGGCGGCGGTTCCATTTTGCCGGCGACGGCACGCTTGCCTTCACCGGTGGCTTGATCGATTCAACCGACTATCTCGACGACAACGCCTTCGCCAACGATGAATACGCTCAGTTCATGAACGAGGCCTTGGTCAATGCGCCGACCGCCTTCCTGCCGTCCTACGACTGGGGCGGCGTGGTTGAGCTGGAGCGGGGGCCCTGGTCGGCGCGCGCGGTGACCATGCGGGTCGGCGCAAATGACGACGGCAACGGCTATACTTTCTATGGCGGGCAGATTGCCTTTACCTCGACCACGGCGCTAGGCGAGGGCACATATCGGATCGTCGCCGCGGGAACGAGCGATGAATTTCTGGACCCGACCGGCGCAAACCGCGAAGGCCTGCGGCAATTCACGGTGTCCGCGGACCAGGAGCTCGGAAAGACATTCGGCGTCTTTGTCCGTCTCGGCCGGCAGAACGACGCCGCGGCGGTCACTCATAGCAGGCTCTATTCGGGCGGCGTCAATATCAAGGGCGGCATCTGGGGGCGTCCGGACGATAATATCGGCATCGGCTATGCGCGCCTGAAGGGCGGCAATGGCGAGGTGCGGGAAAGCCGCGTGACTGAATTCTACTACCGTCTCGTCATCAACGAGCATTGGGCGCTGACCGGCGACGCGCAATGGCTGGAGGATCAGATCGTCGGGGCGCCGGATATCGAGGGTTCAATCTTCTCCCTCCGCGCTACAAAGGAATTTTGACGCACGCTGGCGGGGGTCCTCTCCCCGGTGCCCTTGCGGTCCGGTCTATTCCGGCCAGGGCGGTGTTTCGCCCTCCGGCAGACCCACCTCGAAGACGTTGAGCAGGCCGGCGATCAGCGTGTAGTGGCCGATGAGCGCGATCAGCTCGACCAGGCCCGGCTCGCCAACGAGCGCTCGAACGCTCTCAAAGGTCTCGTCGCTCACACGTCGGGTGTGGATGAGTTCGCTGACGAAGCGGTGCACGGCCATGACGTCATCCGGGGCGTCGCCGGGCGCCTCCCCCTTCTTCACCGCCGCGATGACGGTTTCGTCCAATCCCTCGCGCGCGGCGATGGGGGCGTGGGCAAACCATTCATAATTGGCGCGCCAATGCTGCCCCGCGATCAGGATGGCGAGTTCACGCAGATGCCCCGGCAGGGAGGATTCGAACCTGAGAGATGCGCCGAGCTTCTGAACGGCGTCGCCGAGCTTCGGTGAATAGAGCAGCGCATTGAACGGTCCGGTGAGCGGTCCACCCTCCGGCGCCTTGATACGGCGCGCGGCCTGACGGCGCTTGTCGCCGGTGATGTTGTCATAGAGCTGCTTTTGTTCGGGCGTCAGGCGATCGGGGGGGAGTAGGGGTATGCGGCTCATGGATGTGTCTGCCTTTCCATGGATGTGTCTGCCTTTCAAAGCCACTCCGGCAGCCGGTCGAGCGCCAGCATGTCGTCATAGGTGGGCCGGGGCCGGACAACCGCCCAGGCATCGCCGTTGACGAGCACTTCCGGCACCAGCGGCCTGGTATTGTAGCTGCTGGACTGCACCGCCCCGTAGGCGCCGGCGGTCAGGACGGCGATCAGGTCGCCTTCGCCGAATTCCGGCAGCGCGCGCTCCAGCGCCAGATAGTCGCCCGTCTCGCACACCGGCCCGACCACGTCGGTTGGGGTAGCGGGCGCGCCGCGCAGCTTTTCGTCGACCGGCCAGATCTCGTGCCACGCATCGTAGAGCGTCGGGCGGATGAGATCGTTCATGCCGGCATCGACGACCGTAAAGCGTCTGTTTGCGCCATGCTTCTCATACAGCACGCGGGCGACCAGAACGCCCGCATTGCCGGCGATCACGCGTCCCGGCTCGAACACCAGCTTGCAATCGAGATCGGCGAGCGCGCAACGCACGGCGTTCGCATAATCATCGGGGTGTGGCGGTATATCGTCGTCACCGCGATAGGGCACGCCGAGCCCGCCGCCGAAATTGACGAATTCGAGGCTGTGCCCGTCGTCGTGAAGCTGGTCGGCAAGCGCGCGCAGCAGCTCTAGCGCATCGGCGAAGGGCTGCAGGTCGGTAATCTGGCTGCCGATATGCATGTGAATGCCGCACGCCTTGATTCCCGGCAGGCCGGAGGCCTCCTTGTAGAGGCCGCGCGCGCGGTCAAAGGGCACGCCGAACTTGTCCTCCGCCTTGCCGGTCGAAATCTTTTTATGCGTTTTGGGATCGATATCGGGGTTCACCCGAAAGGCGATACGCGCGCGGGCGCCCTTCGCGGCCGCGACGTCGCTGAGCGCGTGTGCTTCGGCTTCCGACTCCACGTTGAAAGCGTAAATGCCTTCATCGAGCGCATAAGCCATCTCGCTCCGGGTCTTGCCGACACCGGAAAAGACGATGCGCTCGGCCGCGATGCCGGCTGCGCGGGCGCGGCGCAACTCGCCTTCCGATACGACATCCATGCCGGAACCCTGCGCGCCCAGCGTCTTCAGGACGGCGAGGTTGGAGTTGGCCTTGACCGAATAGCAGACCAGCGCATCGCTGCCGGCGAACGCGTTGGCGAACACGGTGTAGTGGCGTTTCAGCGTGGCGGTCGAATAGCAATAGAAAGGCGTGCCCACCGCTCCCGCGATTTCGCCAAGGCTGACGCCTTCGGCGTATAGAACGCCGCCTTTATAGGCAAAGTGGTGCATGGAACCGGTCGGCTCCTATCGGAGCAGCCTGTCGAGAATGAAGGGCTTTTGCGGGCCCCGAACGGTGGCGTCGGGCGCCGGGTCGTAGCTGTGCTGCGCGGCGTTGGCGGTCTTGGGACGCTCCAGAGGTCCCTTGCGGCCACAGCCCGAAAGCGCGAGCGCCGCCGCGGCGAGAATCGCCAGCGACAGGGTCAGGCCCTTGTATCGGCTGGTGCGCATCATCACATTTGCCCCGTTGCCGCGCCCTGGCGCGGTCCGTCCTTCCCATCCTTTTAGCCCGATGCGGCGTCCGTTTCCAGCCGCTTTATCCAGCTTCGCGCCGATTTACGGACATTTGAAGGCGCTGTCCCGCCATAGCTGTTTCGGCTTTTGACCGATTTTGCGGCGCTCAGCACCGAAAACACGTCTTCGGTGATCCGCTTTTCGATTCTCCGCATGTCTTTCAGCGCAACCCGCTCCAGCGGCACACCCTTGCCTTCCGCCAGCGCGACGATTTCACCGGTCACCCGGTGCGCCTCGCGGAACGGCATGTCAAGCGCGCGCACAAGCCAGTCAGCGAGGTCGGTGGCGGTGGCATAGGCGGCTCCGGCAGCCTTGCGCATGGCTTTCTTGTCCGGAACCATGTCGTCGACCATGCCCGTCGCCGCCGCGAGCATCAGAGACAGGCTGTCGATCGCGTCGAAGGTCGGCTCCTTGTCTTCCTGCATGTCCTTGGAGTAGGCGAGCGGAAGCCCCTTCATCACCGTCAGC
>JAJFHO010000270.1 GCA_021775575.1 Hyphomicrobiales bacterium | reverse complement strand
AGGCGTAACAGCCTGCGAGTATGGCGGGGACCGCGAGCCCGCTCGCCACGGCAGAACCCGCAGGGCGGACTCCAGCAATTTCTGGTCAGCCGAAAACTTCATCACACCCTGTCGACCGCCGGGATCCGTAGCTCAAAGGAAGTTCCAGCGGGCGCCGGTAGAAGCCGGATCGAGCCGCCATGGGCCGCCAGCATCGAGCGGACGATGCGCAGCCCCATGCCGGTACCGCCGCTGTCGCGCCTGGTGGTAAAGAAGGTGTCGAAAATATTCTCGCGGTTCTGCTCGGAAATGCCGTCGCCATTGTCGCTCACGACCGCCTGAACCTCGCCCTCCGCGCGCTCGAGGGCAATAGTGAGAGTCGTCGCGCTATGCCGCTCGGCATTATCGGCGAGATGGGAGAAAATGATGGTGGCATTCTCTGCCGACAAGGCGATGGCCAGACCGGTGTCTCCCTTCATCTCGATGGCAAGCCCGGGAAAGGCCTTGCGAAGGTCCGCAACCGTTACGTTGAGCGCCGTATTACCGGTGGTCTGCGGATTGTCGGCCCTGGCGAGCTCACGCAGCCGCTGCAACAGTGCCGTCAGCCGCTGCGTGTCGCCAATAATATTGTCGAGGAATTTCTTGCGCTCCGCGGCGGTCATGGACGATCCCGAATCGCGCAGCAATTCCGCCGCACCCTGAATGGACGTCAGCGGCGACTTCAGTTCATGGGAGACGTGAGCTGCGAAGGTCGTCACGAAATCCGATCGGTCGAAAAGGCCTCTGGCCATACCGAAAAAGCTATGGGCCAAGGCCGCGATTTCCCGCGTCCCGTAATGCGCCAGGGGACGGATGGCGTCGCGCTCGCCCGCGCCCATCGCCTCAGTGCGGCGGATCAGCTCATGGATCGGGCGTGTGATGGCGCGCAGGAAGACGAGCCCTACGATCAGCGCCGCGGCAGCGACAGTCAGACCTGCGAGAATGACATTGCGCCGCTCGCCATAAAGATATTTGACGATGTTGCTCGGGGTGCGCGACGCATAGATGACGCCGGCGACCCGGCCCTGAACGATAATCGGTAGTGCTGTGAACACGCGTATGCGCGTGCCCCGGCTTATCGAATAAACCGGTGGCGGCGGCTCATCGGAAATACGCTGCCGCAGGGCGCTGCTATAACGGCCTTTCAGCGCGGCGGCGACCTCCTCGACATGGGCGAGCGACAGACCGGCATCGCCCCGCCCGGCGATGATGGTCCCCTGCGGATCGAGAATGCGGAAACCGGCAAGCGTTCTTTTCTGGGTCTCGACAGTCAGCGGCATGAGCAATGCACCGATTTCAAAATAGCCTGGCTCGGGCCATTGGGCCGCCAGTCTGGTATCTGGGCGCGGTGCCCTGATCTCGTAGCGGCCGAGATCAAGCTGCGGGGGAAGCGGCTGATAACGCGCGCCGGGCTCTGGGCGCGCAACCTTCGGCTGTTCGACGCCGAGGGCCAGGCCGGCTGAAAGCCGCCGCTCGGCTTCGCTGGCAAAAACCGCCGCCAGAACGACGCTCTGCGCAATCAGCTCGCTCTCCGTCTGGCGGACCAGTTCATTCTCGTAGAGTCGAAAGAAGTTCAGGCCGGCAACCGGCAGCGCCAGGACGGCGGCGAGGACCGCGAACACGATCATGCCCAGCGTCGGCCGCCATTTTCCCTTGGCCGGCATGGGCGTCACGAACCGGCCTCGCAGGATCCGAGGCGAAAGCCGACGCCGCGTACGGTATCGATCACACTATTGCAGCCAGCGGCTGAGAATTTGGCCCTGATGTTGCGGATGTGACTGTCGACGGTCCGGTCGGCGACATGGATGTTCACATCATAAGCGATGTTAATGATCTGCTCGCGCGTGTAGATGATGCCGGGCCGGGCCAGAAAGCCCTTGACGATGGCGAATTCCAAGGCCGTGAGTTCCAGGGCCGTCCCGTTGAAGTCGGCCGAGTGTCGCAAGGGCTCGAGCGTCAACCGTCCGTGCTCGTAGCGCTTTGCGTTCTCTTCCGGGCCGGGCGTCCGGGGCGTCAGGCGCTTCAGGATGACCTTGATACGGGCCACCAGCTCGCGCGGGCTGAAGGGTTTGGTGACATAATCGTCGCCGCCGATCTCCAGACCGAGAATGCGATCAATCTCGTCGTCGCGCGCCGACAGAAACAGGATCGGCACATCCGACGTCTTGCGGATCTCCTTGCAGACCTCCAGCCCGTCCAGTTCCGGCATGCCGACATCGAGAATGATCAAATCCGGCGCTTTCTCGGCGCAGCGGACCAGCGCCTCCGCGCCATCGCGCGCCACTATCGCGGCCATTCCGTCCTTTTCCAGGGCAAAGCAAATTACTTCTCGGATGTGCGGATCGTCATCGACGACAAGAATATGATGCATCAAGATCGCCCCCGTTCGGAAATATCATGAGGTCCTTCCGAATTCTGGTGAAGATTTACACACGGCCTTGCTTATCTAAATACCGCATAAGCCGCCAGCCGCGAAAGCTCCAGGCCCGCCAATCTTCCATGCGTGCGCGGTGCCGCTTGATATGGTTGGACATGCAGCGTTCCAGTTGCGGCGGCGCACTAAGCCAAGAGACGCCATCCGAAGTAAACGTAAATGCCTTGGTAATGGCAGGGATGGTGTAAGGGCCTAGGCGGCAAAGATATCCTTGATCAAGAGCTCTGCGAGTAACCGGTCTGCTGTGGGTGTGGTCGTAGGCGCGATCGATATTATAGCCGGTCATCAGGTGGGGAAAATTGACGAAGGCGCATATATAGAGTGTGGCCGCAAGCACAATTACATTGCATGAAATCAACCACGCATTCGATTTTCGCAGCGCGATCCTGGCCACAATCAGGACCAACCCAGTCGCAATCAAAAGCATCCAAATGAAAGCCGCGACACGCCAGTAGGTCAGGGAGTAGGCCTCGACATAGAGATTAAGCCGGAGCATCGCCGACATCACCAGAAACACATTCTGGCCGATCCACAAATAAACCAGTCCGCGGAGCAACGGCGAGCGCTCCATGGCGCTACCGGGTCTTAGCGCAAACAGAACGAACGCTGCTGCCAGGAGCGCCGTGACGATCAGGGAATAGGCGCCCCGGTGGGCGTAGTCGGCGTAGGTCATTCCCTTCGGCAGCGCGGCGCCTCCCCAAAGATAGGCAATGTCGAGCGCTGTCTGCACCGCGAAAAGCGCGTTGAACAGGATGAGTGAGTAGAGCACCGCATCCGCTCCGAGCAATTGCCCCGCCACCTCGTCCAACGCGGGCTCCGCCAGGGATGTAGCCGCTTCGGCTGGCAGTCTTTTTTTACCGCCCAGGCGCACCCGCATGAACGGCCATGCCAGCGCCAAGGCAGTCAGCCAGAACAGGATTCTGATATGGTCGACCGTCCCGGCCAAATCGATGCCGGAAATCCATTGTTCGATGAGCGGATTGGCAGCGCTGAAAAGAAGCAGGAAGACGGCACCAAGCCCCATTGGAACCATCCATGCAGCCATTTTCCCCTGGCCGAACAGGGGCGTTTTTGACCGCCTCAGAAGAGCGCTGGCCCGTGTCAAGTCGACGAGTATCCGTAACGGGCCGGTGAAGATGAGTCTCGACCCCTGCCGCAGTCCGTCAGCTATTCCAACTGGAGCGCAGCCCGACACAACAAGCGTATAGGCGCAAAGGCCAGTGACCCCCCAGAACAGCGACAACAGGCCGAAATTCTCCACAATTGGCAGTAGGCAAGCGCCAAGAATGCCGGCCAGCGCAAGCCATGTTCTGCCTGCCAGTGGCGCGATATTGACGATGGAGACGCAGACGGCGGTAATGACCAGCAGCAGCGCTACCGAAATCCCGGCCGGGTGGCCATAGAGCAGCCAGTCGGCAGCTGCTGCAGTCAGGATTGCGCAGGCGAAAGTGTGGCTTATGCCCCTCAGGACGACCGGTATCGTCGGAGCGGCAGTGAGATTATGCGGCATAGTGGTTTCCCTCGTCGACTAGGCGTGATGCCCGTCCGCCACTCCCCTGGTACCCGCGGCGCCGTGGCTCCTGGAAATGGGATTACGGCGGCGGACGGGCGGACTGGCTCCGAACACAACCACCAGCCGTCGCGCAGAATCCGGTGCGGCAGGCGGCAGGTCCGCAGTTCAGGGCGTTGATGGTGATCGCTCATGAGCGCCGTTATGACGCCGGCCCTTGCAAGGATGCGCCGGGGCTCTCATCAGCTTTTCAGGAGTTTTGTGCAGTTGCCGTGCAGAGGGCCGGCTGGTTACGGACATCGCGCGCTCTTCCGTGTCCTGCGGCACTCCCCAAAAGTTCCGGAGGCTGGGACCGCCCTTAACCAGCGGTTCACGTAGAAATCTGAAGATCTCATACGGCCAGACGCGCCGCCCCATCTGACTGTACCAGGCCATCGCCTGGCGCAAGCGGCGGTCGGGTTGCAGAAAGGTCCGGTACAGCGCCCTGGGCCGGCCTTGCAGCACCATCTCGGTGAATTTGAACCAGAGCAAAACACGCCATGGCGGCATGTGGCGCGTCGCCAGAACCTGATGTTTGTAATCCCAGCGGCGCCGGTCCGTCTGGATCACTTCGCGCCCGGCCACGGCCCGGAAGTATGGCGTCCAGCGGTGCGGAGTGACATAGAGCATTTGGATCTGATCGGGATCGTAGGAGAGAAGCTGGCGAAGCCCACGCCAGTGATCGGCGTCGGTCTCCTCCTCGAAGCCCACCACCCATGTCGCCATGGACAGGATGCCATGCTTGCGCAGCAGACGTATGGCCTCCCGGTCATTCGCGGCCGTAGCGCCCTTGCGGATGCGCGCCAGCGTCGCCTCGTCCGTATGTTCCAGACCGAGCAGGAAACGCGTCCATCCGGCCTTTTTGTAGAGATGCAGGATATCGGCGTCCCGGACGATATCGCCGGCGCGGGTGGAGCCCACCAATATCAGATCGACTTTTTCAGCGATCAGCGCTTCCAGGAATGTCTTCCAGGCTTTTTTGGAGACAGTCGGATTTTCATCGGCAAAGTTGATCACCTGAACGCCATGCTCGCGGTGGAGGCGGGCCAGTTCCTTGGCGAAGCGGATCGGGTCACGGTGGCGCCATCGCGTCCAGAAGCCTCGCTGACCGCAATAGGTGCAAAGATGCGGACAGCCGCGGGAAAACTGGACGACCACGGCCCGCAAACCGCCCCAATAACTGTAGCGCGCATGGTCGATGAGCTCCCAACCCACGCGATAGGCATCGAGGTCGCGGATGAGTGGCGCCGGTGGCGTCGCGTATGGGCGGACGTTCCGGCGAAAAGCGATACCGGCTACATCTTCGAGTCGCGTGCCCTGCCCGATCGCATCCATAAGGTGCCGCGCCGTTTCTTCACCCTCACCACGGACGATGGCCGTGACATAGGGCTCCTCCTTCAGGATTTCGCGCCAGTGATAGGTGGGGAAAACGCCGCCATAGACGATGCGGACACCGGGCATGGCCTTTGCGATACGGCGCGCGGCCTGCGCGATAATGGGATGGCCGGAGGTGGAGCCGGAATGCCCGAACAGCACGGCGTCGGGTGATAACCGGGTTGCCTTGCCAACGAGGCCTTGGATTGACATCGGACCAATCTCACCGTCGATCAAATGAACGTCATGACCGTCGTCGATGAGCGGACCGCCGATGGCCAGCAGACCCAGCGGCGGCAAATGATCATCTGGGATCCGGCTGCCGATCGATGGATGGGGGACGTTGATCAATACAATGCGCATGGCGGTCTCTTCCTGGTCGGGATGCGACCATTTCAGGCAAACGACGCGTTGGCGGCTCAGGGCGTGGATCGTGATCGCTCATGAACGCCGTTATGACGGTCCGCCATGCAGGAACCGGCGCGGCTCTCATCAGCTTTTCAGGAATTCAGTGCAGCTTTCGTGCAGTGGTGAAGTGTTCGCTTCAGGGCCGTCGGGGCCAAGACCGCCTATATCGAGCCAGGATCACCTTGGGAGACCGGCTACATCGAAAGCTTCAACGGCACGCTTCCGGGACGAGCTGCTCAACGGCGAAATCTTCTACACCTTCAGGGAAGCACAGATCATCAAGACAAAATGCCGATGGTGGAGAGAGACGGTCACCTCACGACGGCAACGCAGTAAATCAAGGCGTGCCGGGGCAAATTGAGAAAAGCCCCGACGCCCTTCGTCTGAGACATCTTTGGGTGCTCCCAGAATTTACTGCCAATTCTGAAATTCCCCAGAGGCAAAAAATTTTTTGCAGAATTTGGATAACCTACTCAAGGACTACCGATGGCGCTGTTTGACGTCCGCATAGCCCCCGACGCCGTCATGCGGACAACCGTCGACAAATTGCAAATACGTGACACAACCTGAAATGATCATAGAATATTGTCCGCGGGCGCAATGAATTTTTGCGACGAACGACGCGACCTTACCTGCCATCAATTCTCAGATCGCAGATTTGAAGACTTTGCACATGCAGTAATCGGGATCTTCCTCCAGGTTGCAGATAACTCACATTATATTTCATTGCCAAAGGTCAAATCACCACAGTATCATTTATCCTACTGGCGTAACTCGTAAGACTTGGAAATTAGCATGGCGGTCGCTGTTGATATTTCGGCACTTGCTAATTTGATAGACAAGGCCGCGCTTAGCCATGAATGTAGCGTTGATGCGTTTACAGGTTCGGCGAATACAAGCGTGCCGATCCCGCTCGCGCCAGGCAGATCCCAATTCCAGCCCAATCTTGCTCTCGGCTACAGCTCCGGTAGCCGCAATTCCGTCTTCGGGTTTGGCTGGTCTCTTTCCGGTGCGTCAGCCGTCAGGTTATCGACAAGAGATGGCTTGCCGGACTATGGCGGTGAAGAACATTATGAGTTTGATGGCCAGGAGCTTGTACCATGGCTGGATCAGACAGGACGCCATAGAAGTCCAACGAACACGCCGGATGGTTTTCGCGTTCTCTACTATCGTGAGCAGAGCGAAATAAACTATCGCCGCTTTGAGAAATGGATATCGGAAGAGACGCGCCGCGTTCACTGGAGAGTTCGCGACGGAACGGGCGGAATTTCGATTTTCGGCCTTGCCGACGACAATACATCGCGGATCATAGACCCAGCAGATGACCGGCGAGTCTTTGCCTGGCTGATCGAAATGCAGTTCGACGGCAAAGGAAACGCGATTTACTACGAGTACCTTGCCGAGAACGCTTTGAGGGTGGACCGGAGGCAGATATTCGAGTCGAGACGCCGCCCCGAGTTCTTTCCCACCGCGCAGCGTTATCTCAAAGCAGTCTATTATGGCAACCGACGGCCACTTGATCCGACCCAGTCAATGCCTGACCCTTCCGGTTGGCGCTACATGGTTGTTTTTGATTATGGCGATCACGGCATCATCAAAGACAACGACACAGCCGACATCCCACGCGCGGAACCAACTTTTGAATGGTCGGCGCGGGCAGATCCTTACTCAACCTATAACCTGGGGTTCGAACTGCGAACCTATCGATTATGCCAGCGCGTATTGCTGTTTCATCAATTTGATGAGCTTGGTCCTGGGCCGACGCTGGTCGGGCAGCTTCGGCTCAACCACACAATTTCAGACACGGCTTCAACCCTGGCCGAGATCATCTACACGGGGTTCAGACGAAGAAATCAAACTGAAGCATATGACCGCAAAAGCCTTCCGTCATTGCGGCTCCAATATACGGATCGTTCTATTGATCGGCAATTCCGCCACTTGGAGGAACGGAGCGTCCAAAATGCGCCACAAGGCATAAACGCGACTGACTATCAATGGATCGACATTCTCGGCGAAGGAATTCCCGGCATATTGTATCGATCCGGCATGGCTTGGCTTCATAAGCCTAATCTCGGAGGCGGCAAGCTCGGTCCATTGCAATCGATCGGACATAGGCCATCGGCTGCATCCGTCGCTTCAATTTCTGACTTCGACGGAGATGGAAACCCCAACCTGGTTGTGCTCGGTGGTCAGCAGGCCGGTTATTTCGAATACGACCCTCATACCAGCTCCTGGGCAGGGTTTCGCACGTTCGAAACTGCGCCGCAGACAGGCGGCAATACGCAAGTACTGGATTTCGATGCTGATGGCCGCGGCGATATTGTCACTAGCGAAACGGACCGCGTAACCTGGTATTCATCGCAAGGCAAAAGAGGGTTCGATCCACCCAAGAATGTCGCTGTAGGTTCAGCGAGCCGAACAGGCGGCAACGCAGCTGTTGGTGAAAACAGGTCCCTTGATCGCTTCTACGCAGACATGACGGGCGACGGGCTTCCCGACCAAGTTTTCATCACGAGCGGATGCGTCGAGTACTGGCCTAATCTCGGTAATGGCCATTTCGGTGCGGGCATCGTGATGGAGATACCAACCGATTTCATTTCCGATCCGACCTATAATGCGTCGCGCGTGCGCTTGCACGATCTCGACGGCAGCGGCACCAGCGACATTATCTATCTTGGCCGCGGCGAAATCAGGATTTGGTATAATGATAATGGAAACCGATTGGTTGATGGCGGCAGGATTAACGATCTCCCTTATATTGATGATCTGGCTTCGGTTCAGATGCTCGACCTTTTGGGCGATGGTACTGCCTGTCTCGTTTGGTCCAGTGGGCTTCCAGGTCGCGACCGCTCACCCATCAGCTATCTGCGCCTGGGCAGTTCAAATCCCGCGCGCCTCTTGGAAGCCCTGGAAAATGGCTTCGGCAAAAGGACTAGCTTCACTTACTCCAACTCGGCCATGCATTATCTGCGCGACAAGAATCTCGGACGCGGTTGGTATTCTCTCCTGCCGCAGCACCGCACGGTCGTCGATAGCCTCGAAGTTTTCGACGAAGTTGGCGGAGCACGAGCCATTACCCGGTACGTTTATCATGACGGTATATTCGACAGCGTAGAGCGAAGCTTTCGAGGGTTTGCGCTCGTAGAGCAGTATGACACTGAGTATTACAAAAACAGCTCCGAGTTTAATGAATCAGAGTTCCAGACACCGGTTTGCACACGGACCTGGTTCTATGACGGCAGACCAGATTGGCGAACCAGGCATGGCGGTGACTTTTATCGCGGCGATCCTGAGGCTGAAAATCTAAAAAATGTCACCTTGGCCGGCGGAGACGATCTGCTGCCGGAGGATCAAAACCGGGGCCTTAAGGCAGCTACCGGCAACATTGCGCGCACGGAAGTCTTCGGCGTGGATGCGAATGGTATTCGTTTGGCCCATCCTTTCGAGGTTTCAGAATTCGCATATCTGATACGCGCAAGGCCACCAAGCGACAATGGACTTAAGCCAGCCTTTTCGGTGCAACTGGTCGAGAGCCTGAGACGCATTTATGAACAAAAGGCTGCCGACCCAAGGACCGAACACGAGGTCGTGCTCGATGTAGATGACTATGGCAGTGCCAAGAGGTCAGTTTCTATAGCTTATCCACGTCGTGCCAGCGCCCCCGAACGTCGTGTCGAACAGGTTCAACCAATTGCGACTTGCACCGACCTGGATATCCTCAATCTGGACAACGACAACCAATATGAGCTTGGCATACCTCTCGGCACACGCACGTTCGAGCTGAAACATGTTTTGACCGATGAAGGCTCCATCGCGGCCCGCGCGCAACTTATCGACGACGTTGCGGCGGCGATCGAAACGCACATTCAATTCGGTGAGCATTTCGTTGGCACCGAGCCAAGAGCGCGGTTAGAGAACTGGTCGCGCCAATATTATTGGAATTCTGACGGCTCAGCACCTCTCCCATACGGCCAAATCAGTCAGCCAGCGCTGCCACATCATGAAGGAACGGCCGTCCTTCCTTCAGATCCCGCAACGGAGTTTTTTGGGGACGGATTAGATTCAGACCAGCTCCTTGGGCGCAGCGGTCACATTGAGCGCAACGGCTATTGGTGGCGTCCAAGTCCTCAGACCGATTTTTATGACGCCGAAGCGTTTTACCTGCCTGCGGACACCATGAATGCTGATGGGGGTCGCACGGTGCTTGAATATGATCCGCACTGGATGGCCGTCATTGCAATGATCGACCCGGTCGGCAATCTCCAGCGGAACCAGATCGACTATCACTTGATGACGCCCTGGCAGGTGACGGATGCGAACGGCAATATTGAGGAGACCAGCTTCGATCCGCTGGGTCTGCCAGTTGCGGTATCGAATTACGGCACCGCGCAAACGCCTGTTGGAGCACAAGCGCGCCACGGCTACGGGACACTTGCCGAAAGGCGGCCAACGCCTCCGCCAACGCGTGAAGCGATCCTCGATCGACCTGAGGCATTTGTTCAGGAATCCAGTGCATTTATCTTTTTCGATTTTTTCAACTGGGATCGTGCGCGCGCACCTAACGCCGCGATCATTTTGAATCGCCAAGACCTCGTCCATGACAGCGGATCTTCGCGCTCAGGAATGGACGCCGCCATCGGCATTGCGGTGGGTTATGTCGATGGCTTCGGAAGAATACTCCAATCCAAGGAACGTTCTGAAGCAGGACCGGCGATTCATCGCGATGATCGCGGGATCCTCAATTTGGGCGCGGATGGACAGCCGATACTTGAACCGGCTCAAACGCGGTGGCGCGCCTCTGGCCATATCGTCTTCAACAACAAGCAATTGCCTATCAAACAGTTCGAACCCTTTTTCTCCACCACTCATGCATTCGAAGAGGACGCAGAGCTCGAATCCCTCGGTCATGCGACCCTTTTTCAATATGATGCCGTTGGCCGTCAGACCCGCGTCCTGTTCCCAAATGGGACGGTGGCAAAACAGGATTACGAACCCTGGCTGACACGAAGTTACGATGCCAACGATGCAATCGATGAGGCGGTAGGTTACCGCGCGATTCGGCAGGCGATGAACGCGCAAGCGCCTGAGCGCCTTGCCTTGAGCCAAGCCGAGCGGCACGTGAACACGCCCACGATCTCGCACCTGGATCCGACCGGACGGGCGGTTGCCATTGTCGAAAATGGCAAGGATGGCGAGGTACGGGCGACGGAGTCCGAACTGGATGCCGCCGGACAACCCATTTTGGTGCGCGACGCCCGGGGCCTTGTGGCAATGCGTTACAGAAGGGATATGGCAGGTCGCATCATCCACGAACAAAACATGGATGCCGGTGCACACACGACGGTGCACAACGCGATGGACCAGCCAATTCTGACTTGGGATTCAAAAGGCACGGAGGTGGAAACCGAATATGATTTGGCGGGTCGGCCCACAATAATCCGGACGAACAGCAATGGTCGCACATGGGTTTCTGATCGGTTCGTATATGGGGATGAACCCACCGTCCCCGATGGCGCTGCACGAAACGCCCGTGGACGCCTCCTTCGCCACTTTGACGCGGCCAGTATCGCCGAGATCAAGAATTACGACATAGATGGTCGCCCGCTGGAGAGCCATCGCCAAATTGCCAGAGACGTCGATAACGAGATCGATTGGGTTGACATAAATCGCGTCGACCTTGAGGAAACCAAATATGTATCGAGGGGGCGATATGATGGCCTTGGGCGCCTCATCGAACACCAGCCTCCGGACGGCAGCACGCGCCGCTATCAATACCATCCAGGCGGCCTGGCAGGAATTACCTTTACAAGCGCGGATGGCGCCCTGTCCGATCACGCCGTCTTGAAAGACGCAACATTTACCGCCTTCGGTGAGCGCGCGACGGAGCATCTGGGCAACGACGTCCTGGTAAGTTACGAATACGATCCGATGACGCGGCGGCTTGCCCGTCTGCGATCGCAACGAATAGGCGCCGGACAGGGCACCGCCACGGCACGGCGCGGCCGAATTTTTCAGGATCTCAAATACACATATGATCCCGCGGGCAATGTGGTTCAAATCGCCGACCGGGTTCAAGCTGCCGCACGCCATCCCATCAGCGGATTGGGTTCCGACGTATCCGGTTCCCGGACATTTGAACATGATCCCTATTATCAACTCGTGCGCGCGACGGGCCGGGTTCACAGGGCGCTCGTTGCTGGAGCGCATGATCCACGCCTGGGCGGCCTGAAATCGACCCGCACGATAAGCCTCAACGACGGTGGCCAGATCGGCAATTACACGCGCACTTACAGCTACGATCCTGCCGGTAACATGAAACGCATGAAACATACCGGTGGAACGAATGCACCTGAAGGATGGCGCACCGATTTCTGGAGATCCGCAACCTCCAATCGTTCGCTGCCCCAGGTCGATCATAACGGCGTTGCGATCACGGACCCCGAAGGCCGGTTTGATGCGGCCGGAAACTGCCGGCAGCTCGCGCATGTGGCGGGTCTGGAATGGAACGCGCGCAATCAGCTCAAGCACGTGACGATTGTCGACCGCAGCGCTTCCGGCCGGCCAGACGACGAAGAAATTTATCTCTATGGTGGCGACGGTCAGAGAGTGCGCAAGATCCATCGTTCCTTGATGGAAACCGGCGAGATCCGAACGGAAGAAAAGCTTTATCTGGACGGTTGTGAAATCCGGCATGTTCGTGTTGGCGACCGCACGGTCCTGGAGCGCGTTTCTTCTTACATAGAGGAGGGTTCGCGCCGCTTTGCGATTATCCACGATATGCGTAAGGACACGCGGCGGTCAGCATCTAATCGCGCCGGCGAAACGCGCATTCATTATCAGCTCACGGATCGTTTGGGGTCGACAACCCTGGAATTGGCCCCAAATGGCGATGTCATCTCTTACGAAGAGAGTTTTCCGTTCGGTGGCACGGCATTTCTGGCTGGCCGCGACGGCCCCACGGGTCGCGATGTTTCGCTTCGCGAGTATCGTTTTATGGGCAAGGAGCGAGATGACGCGACGGGCTTTTATTACTTCGGCTTCCGCTATTACGCGCCTTGGTTGGCGCGCTGGCTCAGTCCCGATCCCATTGGCACGGCGGACGGTCTCAACCTCTATCAATTCGTGCAAAACAATCCAGTGACGCTGGTGGATGAGGATGGGTTGCAGACCAGCGATCCAACCGCCCGCTTCCATGAGCTTTTGAGGCGCGGAGATTTGGAGCCTGAAGGACCGCCTATACAGGCATCGCAGGAAACATTCTCCCAGGGTTTTCGTGGTTTTGAAGTCATTTTTGATGACACGGATGAGTTAGGTAGCGTCAGTGTGACTCGGCGCGATGTTTCTTTTCAGGTTTTGAAAGATGTAACGACCGGCGAGATCGAATCTGTAGTTGAAAATCCGTCAATTGAAACCGAACTTGGGCGTGGACGAGTAAGGATAGTCCTTAATTCAGAAGGCGGATCGCATTCCTTCATCGAATTCGATTCAGAGGCGCATGAAGAAAGTCTCGGGGCCGGATTGACAGCACCTGATTCACTCTCACGAGCGTCATCTAACGCTGATCGAAATCAGCCAAGTCTGGATGAGCTTATTGGCCCCACGTCTGACGAAGATTTCCGAGATCTCATTTCAGATCTGGCATTTGAGGCAACTATTTCGGGCATTTTGGATACTGGGGAACTTGTTCCTTTCAATGCCAATGATCTCGAACCGTTTGACCGTTTTTCATACGATTTTGGCGTACATGACCGAAATAGGCTCATTGCCGATCAGCTGGCGCAGCAAGACAATGGATTCGAGGCACCTGGTTGGTTAAAGGCTGCAGGTATCGTAGCCCTTGGCGCGCTGATGATAGCCGGTGGTATTGCGCTTGCTGGTGTCACAGGCGGGGCCAGTGCCTTTGCAGCAGTGGAAGCCACAATGATGATAGCAGGCGGAGTTTCCTTGGTAAGTGTCGGAACGCCCGTCGCTGTTGCCTCGGCAACCGGAGCAATGGACGAAACGGAAACGGACCGCGCCGTTGAAGGCCTGCAACGGGTGGCAGGCCTAACGAGCCCTGTGGTCCTTTCCACAACAACCACCGGATTGTTGGCGGAGGGTTTGGGTGCTCCTGAAGGAAGCGCGGAATTCGGTGAGGCATTCGGGAATGCCATTGATCTCGGCAGGGCCTTGCATTCACTCGGGCGCACGGCTTTGGAATCGCGCGGTTTCGACAGCTATTCGGAGCTTTTCCAAAGTCGCAGAAATCCACAGTCAACAATACGACGGAGAGAACTCGTTGAAGGACTGCAGCAAGGACGAGCGCAGTCTGGCTCACGCATACGCTTCACTAACAGAGAAGTGAGGGCTCTTCTTCGAAGGACCCCTAGCCGCAGAGCAGTACTTAAATTGCTCGAAGATGAAAATATTCACATCGCAGCAGATTCGGCAGAAGGTTTGCCCTTTTTGGCCATATATGACCCTGCAACAAAAACTCTTAGACTTGCAGTGCGAAATTTTGAATCTGCCCAGCAGGTAGCGGACACAATACTTCACGAAGCATTCCACGTTAGATTTGGCTTGGAATTCGAATTATTTGCCCGAGATATTGCCAGTGAGGCGTCCCAACTTGAAGAGGTGTTGGCCGAGTTGGCGCAGATAACCGAATCACGAGCATGGTTGGAAGCTACTAGAGGAGAAAAGACTGCATTAGTCCAAGAAACCATAGATTGGGTATTGCGCAAATATGATGATCTAACCGACATACCTGCTCATACCAATGTCACAAACGTAGATTCAAGTGGCAGACTACGTGCGGGTCAACTGTCAGCCCTTCAACAAGTTGTTGGCGCATTCTACCCTCAATTAATAGCTTATTGGGATCAAATAATTGTTGGCGTATTAAGGCGGTGAGTAGTTTAAAGGCATAAATCTAAATTCTGATTGAGCAATGTAATATGGGACATAAATAAAACGACATAATTATATATGGAAAGCAGGTACGCTTATTCATAAATGTAACCTTATCGATTATTGTTCATAAAAGGTTTTTATTTCATGTTGGGTCAAATAAAATTTCGCCAAGACCTAGTCGGCGCAGTTGACCATTGTTATACCGTCCAATTCATGAAGCGCGATCATGACATTGCTAGCAAAGTATCATTTGCCACCAAAACCGATACTTCCGGCC
>JAJFHO010000269.1 GCA_021775575.1 Hyphomicrobiales bacterium | reverse complement strand
GATTCGCACCCCACCCCAACCTTCAAAATAGACCCCAGGTTCTACAGTCACGACCATTCCCCGACGCAAGACATCTGGAGAGGTAGCCGCAAGACGCGGCTCGACATGAACATAGAACCCAATTCCATGCCCAAGACTATGACCAAATCGCTTGCCATGTCCAGCCTTCACAATGACAGCGCGAGCGGCAAGATCGATCTCAGCGCCGGTCCGGCCAGCCTTGATCTTGGCAATACCAGCTTTTTGCGACTTGAGAACGAGAGCATACACCTTCTTCTGACGAGCGGTAGCTTTGCCAACAACAACAGTGCGAGTCATATCAGCGCAATAACCACGATACATTGCGCCAAAATCAAACGTGATGAAATCACCCTTATCAACTTTCTTATCAGAAGCCACTCCATGCGGCAACGCCGAACGGATTCCAGATGCAACAATTGTGTCGAATGCCGGCCCTGATGCGCCAAGCTTCTTCATACGATATTCTAGCTCAGCGGCTAGGTCGCGTTCCCGCACTCCAGGCTTAACAAATCCCAACACATCAGCAAACGCCCGATCGGTAATCTCAACGGCTTTCTCAATAAGCCTGATTTCAGAGTTATCCTTCACAACTGAAATCGTCTCGACAAGACCGCGAGTGGCGGCAAGCAATGCTCCATTGAGACAGTTTGCAAACTCTTGCCTTTGAGTGATCGTCGTGTAATCACACTCTAGACCAACTCGAGTGTATCGTTTTTGCACCGAAGGGATCTCACTTAACCCTTGAGCCAGTGGCCGAGCAAGAACAATAACCTTTGCACCTTTAACTTCTTTACTAGCCTGCACTGTGTAACGTGAGTCGGTAAAGAAATGTGCGCGGCGCTGCTCAACTACTAAGAGACTGCTAGATCCGGTGAATCCTGTCAGAAAACGAATGTGCTCTGGGCGACTTACAATTAGCGCATCAAGGTTTTCAGATTGAAGGAGTTTCTTAAGACGTGTTATTCGTTGGACGCTCATTGGGATATTCTGCCGTTAGGATTCAAAATGTTATCGGTCAGTGATCTTGAGTAATTCATTGCAATTAAACTCGCGCATGGATTGTTAAAGATATACGCGATGTCATAGAAACGAATGTAGGGTGGGCAACGCCACTGGTCAAGAGTGGCTCAATAACAAACAACAAACAGAGAAACGATTCTGACTCTTCTAGTTTTCGCGCGAACCCTCGCGCAATCCCTCGCGCAAACTCTCAAGAGACATCCGACCAGACTCAGTGTCCTCACGCACTACAAGTCTATCTATCAGATCTAGTGCAGCCTGCTTATGACCTTGAGCGATCAGCATCCGAGCCATTGTCTCTGTCTGGAAAACAGGATGGAATTTCATCCTGTCATAACGACTCATATCTTTAGCGGATGTGGGTGCGGAGAATGCGCCTCCCGTACCCACTAACCCAGACTCTAATTCCATTGGACGCGAGAATCTCAAAGACTGCGCCGAAGACTTAGCCTCTGACTTCTGAACCTTCTCAACCTTCTCAACCTCTAACTCACTAGCAGGCTCTTCACGAACCTCGATGCTAGGCAGATCCACTGCAGATATTGTTTTATCTATCTCATCTATCTTCCCTAACTCGGGAACGAATTTCGAATCTGACTTCTCACCTGTTTCCGCCCTGCCTGAGGGAGTAGGTTCAACTTGCAGAACCTGCTCTTTGGTTTTAGACACTATCGTCGTAGACTCTTTGGTCTTAGACACCGACAACTCAGGCTCATCAGTCACACTCTTGACTCTGTTACGCAGAGCGAGATACCTGCGCTTCAGTGTTTTAGTCTGCAATGAAGCCAGATCAACAGATATCACCGCAGATGAGCCCAGATTCTCTTGAACCTGCTGATAGTACACCATAGCAATCGGCTCTTCACCAGCGGCGAAAGTCAGATCTGCCAGTATTCTCAATGCTGTGGTACTTTGTGGCTCCAATTGCAGAGCCTTGTGTGTCTCTTCCTTCGCCTGCGCAACATCACCCACACCCAACGCAGCTTGTGCCGAAAGAATACAGAGCGCCGCTATCGGCTTGCTCCGCTTCTTGCGCATAGCTGCGCAAAGCCTTTGAGCTTTGGCGCAGTCACTAGCAGCCAAGGCGCGCTCAATCTCCGCGAATAGCTTCTCAGGCTTTTCTTCGCGCATCTGTTTGGCGAGTCCAGCCAAAGCCTCAAAAGCCTGTCCATCAAGAGCCATCAGAGAGTAGCTTTCTTCTTAGAGATTTTCTTGATTACAGAGCTTGACGATCTACCTGGTGTTAACCTTATGCGCTTAACACTGCCACCATACGACTTCACAAACTCCGCGCCAACGATCTCCGAGATCTTGTAATCTGCGCCCTTAACCAACACATCCGGTTGAATAATCTTAATCAATTTCTCTGGAGTGTCATCCGAAAACAGCACTACGAAATCAACAGGTTTCAGCGCCGCAATAATTTTCGCACGATCCAACTCAGAGTTTATCGGCCGCCCCTTGCCTTTAAGTCGCGTAACGGAAGCGTCACGATTCACGCCAACAACCAATGCATCACCACAAGCGCGAGCCTTACTCAAGTAATCTACATGCCCAGCATGCAAAATATCGAACACTCCGTTAGTGAAGACGATCTTAAAATTGTGGCGAAAAAGTTCACCACGCCGTGGCAATTCAGCCAACGCCTCGCGAATCTTGCTCTGCGAAACAATTAGGGATTTGTAGTTAGAAATGCTCAATGAAGTTCCTTGCAACTTGTATTAACACACATGACCTGCTCCCAGCGAGACTCTCGGCCTATCTTATTAAAACACCCCGAGCGGCAAAATACCCACCGGCCGCCAAAGCTAACCCTACAACAATATGCACAATCACATACAATGCCGCTAGTCTCAGCTGCCCATCACGCACTAAGTTCAAAGTCTCCATCGAGAAAGTTGAATATGTCGTAAACCCACCGAGCAGACCGACAAGGAGAAACAACCGTAAGTTAGAAGCATCAAGAAAACGCTCAAAAACAGCCCAGAGAATCCCGATCGCCAACGAACCAACCAGATTCACAGCTAGTGTTCCCCACGGAAAGACAACTCCCCAACTAAGTCGCTGAGCCCACCCTCCGACCAAAAACCGCAGAACAGCGCCCAAGGCGCCACCGCAAGCTATGTATATTAGTTCACGCATCGAAAGTGAGAATACGGAATTTAGAGGGAAGTTGCAAAGCCAAACAATCCTCTAGCGAGTACACTAATAAGTAAACTAACTCGCGGCAAATTTCAATCACTGCGGTTTCTCACCTTAGTTGACAACCGCATCCGCTAACCCTATTTTTTGAAATGGGTCGTAACTCAAACAACATACGAATACTAGGCTGCTGCCTCTTGGTTGTGGTCCTTTCCGGATGTGCTAATTTCGACCAGATCTGGCCGAGGTATAGATTTGAGCCACAAGCCGACTTCCTGAGAGACTCCTCGGGTGCAGTCGACGCTGACAATCTCAAACTGTCCTTTAAAGGCACAACTTACGCCTTGACTGACTCTACACCACCAGATACCGTCCCCCTGTACCTAGAAGGGATGTTTACGATACCCATAGAATTCGTCAATCTAGGCCGGCGAACATTCCGGAATGTGTTTCACCCCTATGGGGATGCTCCAGTTTGGCTGAGTGTTGATGCTTCTTGGGAAGGCGTGACCGACTCTACTCCACCTAATTCCGAATTGAGAATCGATTCAATGTTTCTAGAGTATGTTGATGAACACCGCATTCGCCCATTCGCTTGGATAGACAAAACCAACTACACTCAAGGCGTTCAGAAATACGTGAAGCTTGGGCCATTCCCCCTCGACTACCTTTCAGTGCGGGACATCCTCGATGCCCGCGATGTCCGTGACATACCTCGCTACCGCTTATCATTCAACGCTGAGTTATTGGACTCTCTCGGCAACAGATTGAGCTACAACCACTTTGAGACTTTCCTGAGTTTCGAGATGGCGGAAGTGCGCGTAACGGATTCTACAATTCGTCACACTGAAGGCCGCGTAGACCAATACTAGACCCGACTGCTACTCTCACACTCGGCTAATCGCGTATCGCGTACCTGACATCCAAGACACCTAGCAAATCAGTACTTGTGAAGAACGCCCACTTGAGAGGACATCTCTCCAACGGGCGCTCTTCAAAACTTAGAGCAATCCAAGAGACTTAACTCTTGGTTCGGATAGACTCCAAAGGCCTACGGGCAACTTGGAGCCGGACCACTAGCAAAAATATACGAAATCAAATATACGGCATCAGCAATGCTGATATTCCCAGAGCCATTCGCATCACCAGAACTCAATGGATCAGGAGCCGCCCCGAATGAGAAAATGTGTGTAATTAGAAATGTCACATCACCCACATTAATCTTCCCATTCCCGTCAGCGTCACCACAAATGCTTCCACTTGACGGCAACACGTTGATAGCGGCAACATGCTGCCACTCTGACGCGCCCTGAGGTCTAACCCTCCAATAGTAAAGAGCCGTATCCGCCGCACTGAGATCGAGCGGAACAGTGTACAGGTTAGCAGAAACAATAGCGCTGTGCAGAAGTGTGCCAAAACTCAGTTCGCCTGAAATCTCGAATTCAAAAACTCCACCCTGCTCCCAAACAAAACTTGGTGATGAAAGCGGAGTAAAAGCGCCGTTGATTGGCATAATCGGCGATGAACCATCGGGGTAAACCTCGAACTGCAAGCCCGCGACACCTAGTGGTTCATCCTTGAGAAGTCGATGTGTCATACCGTCGAGTTGGTAAGTGGCTGTTGTAGGTGAGTTAGCTGAGACGCTAGGCTTGAGCGAAAGGCTGAGTGTATGCGCTCCAGATTCAGCCGCAGACATACAGACGAAATCATCCAGCTTCGTATTGCCATTAAGATTACGTCTAAAATATTCAGCTGAGGCAAGAGTATTGGAAACAGAGTTTATCTCTTGACCCGACGAGTTAGAAATCTGAATCTCAGCATTGTCAAGAACACTGAAATCCATCGCAACAGAACTGAATTCTGCTGGATCGCTCAGATTCTCAAGAACCACAAGCTCCGCTTGACTTGACCCAGAGACAGCTGCAACTACAATGTCCAGATCTCCATCCATATCTAGATCAACCACATCGATGTGACTGGGAGCATAGCCCGATACAGTGTAACGGATCTCATTGGTGAAAGCTCCTGTACCGTCACCGAATAGTATGCCTAGACGTTTCGTTCCGCCATTGACATATGCTATATCTAGTTCACCATCACCATTGAAATCGCCAACAGCGCTGGCAAAGGCCTGCCCAAGCACTCTTCGAATAACCGTTGGACTGAACGAACCGGAACCGTCCCCCAAATAGACAATCACATCACTATCAACACCACCAATATCTGGTGTTGTTATCGATAAATCTATGTAACCGTCATGATTGAAATCCGAACCAGCATATGTCGCATCAACATCAGCGGCGCCATACTGCTGTGGATAGATTGGCCCAGAATTAAGATTGCCAGCTCCGTCACCAAAGAGAATCTGCAGCCCACTGTTTCCACCAGCGGCGATATCAAGAAAACCGTCACGATTGAAATCTCCAACAGTAGCGGCCCGACCCCCTCCAGGAGGACCAACTAGTGGCTGAACATGTGTAAATGCTCCATCTCCAGAGCCAGCGTATAGTTCACCACTCCCTCGAAAGGTGACATAGTCCACGTCTCCATCTCCAGTAAAATCACCTACAACACCTGCGCTCGGCGGAACAGCGATTGTGGCAGCCTCATCTTGCAACAACAAAGAACCAACCCCGTCACCAGTCCAGCCAGCGACCCGCCAATCAGCGCCATTACCACCAGTGTTAGGGAGTTGCACGACAACCATATCAAGAGTGTTATCATGATCCAAATACGACAGGGCCGGAGCGAACATAGACGACACTTTATTACTGTCGTAATACAGTTCTGTAAACTGCCCACCCGAATGATACTTATGAATCTTTACGCGCGGAGTGGATAGAAGCACACTCCCTACACCGACAATCTCTGGGGCTTGATCACCATCAACATTCCCATGCATAAGTCCGGTTGCACGAACATAGCCGTCGATTGATGCAGAAGAGAACGACGTGAGAAACTCCGATGATTCAACAGCTTGAGCGTCAATGGCAACAGGTGTGCATCCACCAGCAGTGTCACAGACATCAAACGTGATCTTCCAAATACCAATATCACTTGCGCTGGAACTCCAAGTCACCTCATATGGGAAGGACGCATTATCAGATAACGTGCCAGTCGGAACAACCCCTGGATCGTCAGCAGAGGAAATACTCAGATTACTCACAGAAAGTGGATAGCCCTCTGGAGAGAAGGCATCCACACTGAACGTAACAGGCGAGCCTGAGACAAATCGCTCCAACGGATTACTGACGGAAACAGTTGGCGGCAAGGCGCCCTCAATGATATCAAATGAGCCTCCGACATATTGTGGGAAAATTGCGCCACAGCAATCGGAGCTAAGCGCGAATTCAGCGCCGCCTCCCAAAAAAGCGCTATCAAAGACAACGGAACCAGCAAATGCTCCGGTGAAATACAATAACGCTAGCGCATCAGAACCAGCGACTAAGTCATTGTCATCACCGATACCAATCTGCACGGCGCCGATCATCAATGTGCCCGATCCAGGCACAGAATTCGTAGTCCGAAAATTCATAACCGATGGATCAGCCATGCGATTGATCCACACGGCTGAGTCAAAGACTACTGCGGCTCCACCAGCTGATGTAAACCTCTGACCACACACGAATCCATCAACCACTTCGTCATTCACAATCCGAAATGTAAGCGGGACGGAACGACCGACATAAAGCGGCCCTCCCTCAATTAGAACCGTATCCGGTATACCCTGATCTTGCGCAGAAACACTCTGTGGCGCAACAAAGGCGCTCAAAACGAGCGCGAACGTGAAAAACGAGAATCCCCTTCTCATAAAACTTCTCCATTCTGGAATGTGTAGAAAACACGCGCTGGCGGCGGCAGGTATCGTCTGATTAGAAACTTAACAGACTACTCGAATCCTGTCAATCGAAAAGAATGACGAATAGTCCGAAACAGTCCATGATAACATCTTGAGATATTTAATCAATTAGAAATAGACGCTACAACCTGTTGAAACTTCTCTAGTTACTTAGTTGCGAGGCTTGAGACTGCCGCGCAGGCTCTCAAGAGAAACTGTAGCCGCGCCTAGCTCACCAACAACAACGCCAGCCGCGCTGTTAGCGATCACCGTAGCCTCTTTGAGACTGGCTCCAGCCGATACTGCAGAAACAAAACTAGCGATAACAGTATCGCCGGCTCCAGTAACATCAAACACTTTGCGTGCAAAAGTAGGGAAATGAGTCATCGTAAAATCAGCCCGATCACCATTGTGCTCGAACAGCGTCATACCATCTTTACCACGAGTGATCAGCAGTGAATCAAGCTGAAGTCTCTCAAGCAAATCCGATCCACCGCGTTTCAATGATTCATCATCAACAATCCGCAGTCCTGCGGCAAACGACGCCTCATGATGATTCGGTGTGATCACCGAAACATTCTTATAGTTCATGAAATGCGTCTCTTTAGGATCAACAGCGACAAACATCCCATGTTTGCGTGCGGCTGGAATGAGTTTCTCAAGCAGAGGTTTTGTAATAACGCCCTTACCATAGTCAGAGATAATCAGCGCCGCGCAATCACCAGCATGTCTCTCAAACATCGCCAAGGCCTTCTCTTCCATCTTAGAGGATAACTCATCGAGGTCTTCCCGATCAACTCGCACAACCTGTTGATTCTCACCAATAATCCGTGTCTTCATTGTCGTCTGGCGATCTGGATCAACAATTAGACATTCATTGCTAAGACCAGAATCAGAGAACCCCTTGTGCAATGTCTCAGCGGCTGAATCTGAACCAACAATTCCAACAACCAAAGCAGTATCACCCAGCGCATGGATATTCGCCGCAACATTCGCCGCGCCGCCCAGCGCCACAGTCTCACGCTTAACCTCAACCACCGGAACTGGAGCCTCAGGAGAAATCCGCCCAACATCGCCGTAGAGATAGCGATCAACCATGACATCACCAAGAATCATGATTTTCGATTTACCGATCTTATCGGTGATTTCTTTAATTCTGACTTCTGATAATGGCATATTTCTATATCGCTAATCTTGATTGTTTCAGGATTATTTCAGGATTATCTCAATTAGAGCGCTCTTCAGTCTTTGCGAGCAAAGCGAAGCAATCTGTTTCGGTACTAATACATCTAACAATTAGCCGGCCCAAGACTAGCGAACCAGCCCCCGAATATATTAAACTATAGCTGGCCGTCAAATCGGCAGGATTAACGACCTAATGATTGAAGTCAGAAACTACACGATAGGAGTACACAGATGAACCAACCTCAACAGCCACAAGGCGCCCCCGGCCAGCGGATTAACATCGAACTCGGTGAAAAAGAGGCCGAAGGTATCTACGCCAACCTCGCTATGATCGCCCATTCGGCCAACGAGATCATCATCGACTTTGCCCGCGTTATGCCTGGTTCGCCAAAATCCCGTGTCCAAGCTCGGATTATCATGACCCCAGCTCACGCCAAGATGCTCCAAGGAGCTTTGTCTGACAATCTCAAGAAATTCGAGGCGCAGTTCGGCGATATCAAAGTCCAAGGCGGCAAAGACAGCGGAAGCAAAATCGGCTTCGAAGCCCCAGACCAGACAGGCTGATCTGTAATCTTCATTAGTTGGAATCCTCGCGGTTTATACAAGCCGCAGCGCCTAATGTAGGGGTGGGGCTTGCCCCACCCTTTTCGATCACGGAACATCCTAAGACGCAGATATTGAAAGGTGACCTATCTAGATTTCAATTCAAACCCTATGCCCCCCACAATGTCATCCTGAGCAAAGCGAAGGATCTCGACTAGTTCACGCAGTTACTCCAATACCATCAGCTACAACAAAATGGGTTCGTTCCCGAACTTTTTTTTGATTGCGGTTCGCATTTATCAGCGAAGCTCAAGTAAGTCAGTCTCTATTGCGGTGTGGTCAGATATCAGGGGTAGGATTGTAGAGAAAACGCGCCCCACAGCGTCACCTTGAGCGAAGCGAAGGGTATCAGCGAGGTAGCGCTATAGTTTGAAGCATGACCATCTACTCACGTCCGAAACACGCCAGCTTAAGCAACATAACATTAGAAGACTCAATTTAGATCACCGCATTCTTCATCATCCTGTAGTGCTTTGAATCTGCAAGCTCAATCAGTCTTAGGACTAATCGGATGTTCTCTTTGCAATTTAGAGGCAAGGTAGGGTCAAACTGCGATAATCCACTCTTTGTATCTAGGTGTGAGTGTGAATTTACAAACTGATAAGCAACGCCGATGTCTTGAGATGGAATTGCCTTATTCACTTTCTGCAATTTGAGCATTTTGGCATAGAATGAACCTCTTGTTGGAACTCTGAAGGCCAAAAAACACTCTAGTAGTTTTCTGGCTAGGTTCGGATAGTTGTACACCACTGAAATCGTGGTACCACCTTCACTTGAATTGTCCTGATCAAAATCGCAGAGTTTCTTAAACAGATAATGGTACTCCGATTCGAAATCCCTTAAGAGTGGATCCAAAGGTAACAAGCGAGCAGTTCTTGTTTTGCTATCCGCGTCAAAGTGATTGCCTAGCATAAAGAATTCGGCAGAAGAATCTTTTTCGTCTCCGAAAGCATTCGCGAACCATTTCTTGATTTGGTTGAAAAAATCATAGTTGTGAGTAAGAACGAACAATTGGTGAACTGACTTGAGCTTCTTCTCTATATACACGGATGTGCGATACAAGAGACCAATGTCCAAACTAGAGATTGGGTCATCAAGAACTATAATTCCGTTCTTCAACTCAAAACCGTGGCTCTGTAGGTCAACAGTAAAATACACAAACGCTATGGCCGTCTTCTCGCCCTCGCTCAATGAAATCGCTGGCAAGCCCCCACGCTCGATAGAGAATCCGAGTGATTGAGTCCCTACATCGCCAGTGTAGGCCACGTCGCCGCTTGGCTGAGAAACGAATCGCAATTCATCGTGACCTAGGAATTGAACGAGTCCATCATTGATCTCAGCGCAGGCTTTTTCGGTAGATGAAATCTTTACCAGGTTTGCAGCAATTCTGGCTTCAATCCCCACAATCCCGATTTCTTGGGAATTTTTAGGGTCACCATTTTGTAAGACATCAATGTTCTTGATCAATGATTTGATGCTGTCGTCCAATGTGTGAATAGCATTGACTATAGTGCTTAACCAGTGCTTCTTCAGTGACTGATAAGACTCTTCTTTCACAGCATCAAAGTTCGCAGTCTTGATGTTATTCTCTTCTATGCACTTGTTAATCTCTCCAAGACATTTCAAGAGTTGCTCACCGTCAAGAATAACTGGAAGGTCGACCTTCTCGTAAGTTTTGTTGTGCTTAGCTTTAACAGCTTCCTGTAATTGTGACAGCTCCACCAACACTTGAGTTCGTGTCTCAATGAATCGACTTCCAGCATCGTTGAATCCGCCTCTCAGCTCATCATATAACTGGGCAGGGTTGGGTAGTGTTAGACGGTCCAATTGTCCTCTGACATCTTCTATCGTTCTCAATATTTCGACGAGATCATCTTTTAGCGAGTCACCATCTGTCGTAAAATGCTGGGAAAGCTGAATTGTTCGCAAAGAGGAAATCTCCTGAGTGCAGTATTCGCAACATTTTGAACCGTGTGCATCATGGAGTTTGAGACCATCTTCTATCCATTGTGAGATGTCAGCGTGTTCTGCCAATCGGCCTATCCGCTTTGAAGGAACTGTCCTTTGCAACAATTCTTCACATGCTGTTGATAGAACTGACAAAGCGTCTCTTTCTTCATTAGAACCTTCCACCCCAACCCTTAGCTTTCCCACTGGCACGTAGTCTAACTCCGGCATTGATTTTTGCTGAAGAGCTGTTCTGCAATTACCTGCGGCGTCATTGTCCAACTTATCTTTGTTGCTAATCGTTTGTATGTCGTTCTCGGCATCAGGTCTACGGTAAGTCCTCTTGGCATAGCCTACGCAATCCACGCCTATAACTTTGGCGATATCGGTAAGCTTTTCGCCCCTCTCCCTCTCTTTCAGGAGTTTTTCTTTTCTTGCTTCCTCAAGCAGAGAACGTTTACCTTTCATCAAGGGATTATTAGGGTCACCTTTGAGAATCATCTCATCGGCAGCGATGCTCTTTTGAATGTCAACATTTTCTGCGCCTAATAATACGGACAGGGCGTTAGCTTGACCTTCGATAAGTTTGAAATTGTCTTCAATATAATCGTTACTAAATACTTTAATCTTTCCCTTGTATGCCCGAGTACCCCTATTGAGTTTCGTACCTGCTGTGTCTTCGATTTCGAACTCTAATTCGGGGCTACCTTTTATTGCTTTTCCAGCTACCGCCTCGAACAATCGCGAAAGAGATGTCTTCCCAGTCCAGTTCAATCCGTAGATGAGGTTGTACCTTCTAAACTGTGGAAGACCTTCTGTTTTCTTGTAATTCCTGAATACTAGACCATGGTTCTTGATTCTGTTGATTTGTGAAATCATCACTCGACTCCTATACTACCAATTATTGTAGCAAGCTACCGATCAACTCGTACTCAATGGAGAGCTCTTTTGATCTTCCGATAGCTCCATTCTAGTAAACCTAGCGGTCATCTAAGAGATACTTGCATCTGGTTCCCAATCTACACTCTAGATCAAACATGTCAAGCGCAATACC
>JAJFHO010000268.1 GCA_021775575.1 Hyphomicrobiales bacterium | reverse complement strand
ACAAGCGCTTTGCCGGCCAGGCGCTCACGGTCCACTGCATGGTCGGCGACAATCTCGCCCTGCATCACGCCGCGTCGATCGCCCGGCCCGGCGCCGTGCTCGTTGCCGACGGCCGCTCCCATGACCAGACGGCGCTGTGGGGCGGTATCCTGCACACAGCGGCCGAAAAGCGCGGTGTCGCGGCAGTGGTGATCGACGGCGCGGTGCGCGATGTCGCGGAGTTGCGCGCATCGGGCGTGCCCGTATACGCCCGCGCCATCGTCCCGTCCGGTCCGCACAAGGGTTTCGGCGGCGAGGTCAACGCGGCAATCCAGTGCGGCGGCGTCGCGGTTCATCCCGGCGACGTACTTGTCGGTGACGACGACGGCGTCGTGGTGATCCGCCCCGGTCAGATCGACGGCCTTGTCGAGCGCTGCGGTGCGCGCATTGCGAATGAGGAGAAGGTTCTGGCCGGGATCGCTGAAGGAAAAACAACGGTCGAACTTCTGGACCTGTGAGCGCCAAAAGGGTAATCCGACATCCGACCAATTGAACAGCCGTCGCCAACCTGCGAAAAGAACAAATGTGTGGCGTGATCCCAGGGAAATTTTGGAAGGTCTACAATGGAAATTGATACTCCCTCCGCGCCAATGGCCGAACAAGACGCGCGCGCATGGATGAAGGCTCTTAAAGACTACACCAAGCCGAGCCTGCCGCGCAGCCTGTTCGAGCTGGGGCTCACCGCCACTCTGTTTATCGCCTGCTGGGTGTTGATGTGGCTCAGCCTCGGCGTCAGCTACTGGTTGTGCCTGCTGCTGACGCTTCCCGCCGGCGGCCTTCTGGTGCGGTTGTTTCTGATCCAGCATGATTGCGGCCATGGGTCCTTCTTCCACAAAAAGTCCGTGAACGATCTCGTCGGGCGCATTCTCGGCGTCGTCACCCTCACCCCTTATGAGCTTTGGCGGCACAAGCATGCGCTGCACCATGCCGGCTCCGGCAATCTGGAATCGCGCGGAATCGGCGACATCGAGACGCTGACCGTGCGTGAATATCAGGGCAAGTCCTTCATGGGGCGGCTGAGATACTGGCTTTACCGCCATCCCGTCGTGCTGTTCGGCATCGGCCCGGCCTATATTTTCCTGGTCCAGCACCGCTTGCCGATCAGCATTATGCGCCGGGGCTGGAAGCCCTGGATCAGCGCCATGACGACGAATGTCGTGATCGCGCTCATCGTCACCGCGATGATGTGGCTCGTTGGGGTGAGTTCTTTCCTGCTGGTGCAACTGCCGGTGACCCTGCTGGCCGCGACAGCCGGTGTCTGGCTGTTCTATGTGCAGCACCAGTTCGAGGATACGCACTGGGCGGAAGGGAAAGACTGGAACCGCCACGAGGCGGCCTTGCATGGCAGCTCCCATTATGAACTGCCCGCCGTCCTGCGCTGGTTCACCGCCAATATCGGCATTCATCATATTCATCATCTCAACGCCCGCATTCCTTTCTACAGGCTCGGCCGCGTGCTGCGCGATCATCCGGAACTGGCCGGCCAGTCGCGCCTGACGATCCGTGAGAGCCTGCGCTGCGTGCCGCTTGCGCTGTGGTGCGAGGACGAACAGAAACTGGTCTCCTTCGCCGAGGCGAGGCGCCGCCGGCCAAACCGCGCTACCGCCTGAGCCGGCGCGCCGCGCAACAGCGGCACGAGCGCGCTCACTCCTGGACCGGCGCTTCCAAGTCCCCGACAGACGCGACGTTGCAGCGTCCTGTTGAGGTTGCGCTCGACGCAACTTCGCCGGGGTTTGCTGCGGTTTCGCCACAATGCGCCGTAAAATGAGCGTTACGGGGGAGTTTGCCTTCGCTCGCGAGTATACCGCGCCAGGGTAGCGCATCCGCGTGGGGCATTTGGCGGCGAGCGCCGAATGCCTGTTGGAGGATGCTGCCGGGCACACGGCTCACCGGCGAAGGCCAATATTGGTTTAGGCAACAGGGGCTGGCAATTGGAGCACGCGCGCTGCCTTGCGCGGCGCGGGATTGGTGTTTGCGCCAGAGGCGCGGGCGAGAATGGGAAGTCTTTGGAGATGCAGATGCACATACGATCGATTGCGGTTCTTGTTTTCGCACTATTACTGATCCACGGACCGGCGTCGGCCGGACCTCTGGCCAATGGCGACCCCATCGTCGTCGCGCAGGCCACGGCGCCGGCTGCCCGGGCAAAAAAGAAGAAACCCGCGCGCGCGCAGATTCAAAGTGTTCCGGAAAGTACGCTCAGGGACAAAATCAACGCCTGGGTCGTTGGCATCGCCGCGGGGAAACTCGAAGGCGCGCCCATCCGCCTGGTCGAGGAGATGTCCCGCGTCCTTGATGATGGCGACGAAATGCAGATCCTGCCGATCATCACGCGGGGACCCTCTTACAACGTCCACGCGCTGCTTTATCTGCGCGGCATCGACCTCGCGGTGATCAATGGCGACGTGCTCGATTTTTTCGGGAAACAGCAGAATATTGCCCGGATCAACCAGCGCATCCACTACATCACCCAGCTGTTCAACTCCGAGCTTCACATTCTGGCCCGGCCCGAGATCACCTCGCTGCAGGACCTCGTGGGCAAACCGGTGAATTTCAACACCAAGGGGACCTCGGCGGCCTTCACCGGCCCGATCATTCTCGACCGTCTGGGCATCAAGGTGAAAAAGACCTTCATCCCGCACCCGGTCGCCATGCAGCAGATGAAGAAGAGCGACAAGTTTGCCGCGGTCGTTTTCGTCACCGCCAAGCCGGTTCGCCCGCTGGTGAAGAAAAAATGGCCCGAGGGTTTCCGGCTGCTGTCGGTTCCCTTCAACGACAAGCTGACCGATTTTTATCTGCCCGCCATCCTCGAGGCCAAGGATTATCCCGACCTCATCCCGGCGGGGCAGAGCGTGCAGACAATCGCGGTCCCGACCGTTCTTGCCGCCTTCAACTGGTCGGCGGGACATAGCCGCAACCGCAAGGTGACCCGGTTTGTCGACTATCTCTTCAAGCGTTTCGACCGGCTGCAGAAAGAACCGTTCCATCCCAAGTGGCGGAGCGTCAATCTCGCCGCCGAGATACCGGGCTGGAACCGCCTGCCCGCGGTGCAGGCCATGCTGGACAAGAGGCGCTCCACCGCCGCCGTCGACAAGGCCGCCATCCGCGCCCAGGCGGTCCGCGCGGCGCCCGGCAATCCAACCGAGCAGGAACGGCTGTTCCAGGAATTCCTGCAATGGTACAGCCAGCGGAAACCCAAGCGCTAGCGGGATTCCCGCCGGGGTTTGGTTTATCGCTCACGGCTGTTCGCTCGGCTTCGCCTCGGGTTGGCGTGGTGCGGCTCGCTTGAGTTTATCGCTCACGGCTAATCCTCGCCCTGCGGGCTCGGGCCTGCGCGGGCGCGCGCCATAAGGCGCGGCGGCCCGTCGGCCTTGCCTCCCTTCGGTCGGGTTGGCGTGGTGCGGCTCGCTTAAGTTTATCGCTCACGGCTGCTCCTCGCCCTTCGGGCTCGGGCCTGCGCGGGCGCGCGCCATAAGGCGCGGCGCGCGGGGGGGCAGGGCGCCCACCCCAGGGGGGCAAAGAATTG
>JAJFHO010000267.1 GCA_021775575.1 Hyphomicrobiales bacterium | reverse complement strand
CGGCGCCGGGCAGGATACCGGTAAAAGTCCCGATAAGGGAGGAGCGCAGGACGATCGTCCAGCGTTTGGCAATCTCCTTTAGCGCGCTCAGATGCTCGATCCGCGCCTGAATGGTGCCTTTCTCGGACAGGGATTTGCGCGCCAATTCGGGATCGCGCACATCGTTCAGAAGCTGGCTGAAGGCGAACAGCCCGATCAGAACAGCAATGAAATCAAATCCCTGGAGCAGCAATTCGCTGCCGAAGTCGAACCGCGCCATGCCGACCGCCTCGTCTTCGCCGACCGTTCGCACAAGCAGCCCGATGGCACCGGCGATGAGGCCCTTGACCAGATGTTTGCCCGCCAGGCTGGCGGTGATGGTGAGGGCAAACATGACCAGCATGAAATAATCCCAGGGTTGAAATTCGAGCCCGACCCGCGCGAGTTGCGGCGCCAGCGTTACAAGCAGGACAGCGCTGACAATTCCGCCAAAAAAGGACGACCATACGCCCAGGCCCAGCGCCAGCCCGGGCCGGCCCTTGCGCGCCATCGGGAAGCCGTCAAAAGTTGTCGCAACGGAGGAGGGCGTGCCGGGAATGCCGGTAAGTATTCCCGCCATCAGCCCGCCCGAAAGTCCGCCAACAAGCACGCTGACCATGGTCGCGAGCCCCTGCGACGGCGGCATGGCAAAGGTGAAGGGAAGGGTGAGCACCACGGCCATAGCAATCGTAAAGCCGGGGATTGCGCCGGCGATCAGTCCGCCCGCGACGCCAATCGTCATCAGGAAGAGGGTCTTGATAGTAAGGACTTCGGCGAATGCCAGGCCGATATTTTCGAGAATCATGTCTGCCCCCCCCGAGCAATGGCCGTTAGAGGCCGGGAATGAGAATGCCCGTGGGTAGCAGGACATTCAGGCCGAAGGTGAAGACACACCACATGCCGGCAACCGCGATTATGGCGATGGCGGCATGGATCAGCATCATGCGCGGTGACCAGCCGCCAAGCGCGCAAAGCAGCACAAAGACGAACAGAATGCCGTCGGCCAACATGCCGAGAATCGGCAGCAAGGCGAGATAGGCGGCGAAAAGCGCGAAACATATAATCGGATTGCGCCAGTACCTCAGATAACCGCCGATGCCTTTCGGGGCAGCCTCGCCATCGCTTTCCGGCGCCGCCGGCCCGGCGCGAAGCGACTGGACAAGATAGATCAGGGACAGAAGCGAGAGGACCGCGAGGATTATCTGCGGCCATGTAGACGGCGCCAGGACGCCATAATCCGGCACCCGGATATCGAAGCTCGCCCAGAACATGAAGCCGCAGAAAAACAGCAGAAACACCGCCAGATAAACGTCGCGGTTCAGCCGGTCCATGGATATCTGATCCTGATTGGTCAAGCGGTAGATTCAGGCGGACCCGCAAATCATCACGGGTCCGCCATATATACGCCAGGATGCCTGACGGTTATTTGCCCTTATACATGCCGATCTTGACGGCGACCTTCTTGTGGTCGTCGAAGGTTTTCTGGGCCCAGGCGCGATAGTCGGCCGGTCCGACCCATTTGACCTCGGTGCCCTTGGCATCCATCTGTTTGATCAGCGCCGGGTTCTCGGCTGCCTTCTTGAACACTTGCGACCAGTGTTCGATGGCTGCCTTGGGCGTTCCCTTCGGCACCACGATGCCACGCTTCAGCGCATAGACCATGTCGATGCCGAGTTCCTTCAGTGTCGGCAGGTTGGGAAGATGCTTCGAGCGCTTGTCATCGGCGATGGCGAAGGCCTTGAGGTCGCCGCCTTCCAGATATTTGCGGCCCGAGGCAACATTCAATGTGCCGAGCTTGATGGCGCCGGAAAGCAGCGCGGTCATACGCTCGCGGGTTCCGTCGAACGGCACATATTTAAACTTCATGCCGGTCAGTTCTTCCAACAGCAACCACATGAACTGGCTGGTCGATCCAAAGGTGGCCCCGGTCGGGATGGTTCCCGGCGCAGCCTTTGCCGCCGTTTTAAGGTCGGCAAGCGTGTTCCATGGAACATCCTTGGCAGCGCCGACGATGTCCGGGGTCGATGTGAGGAGCGCGACGGTTTCGAAATTATCGAACTGGAATTTTATGCGTCCATTCAGGAAGCTCGTAATGGCGCTCTGGTGAATAGCGAACAAGGTGCAGCCGTCCGGTTTGGACTTGGCGGCCTCCTTGGCGCCCTTGTTGCCGCCCTGACCGGGCACCGTGACAACCTGGATGCGCGGATTGGCGCCGGCCTCGTTGATGAGCTTCTCGAAGATATTGAAGATGACCGCGGTTCCACCGCCTGGTTTCCAGGGAACGATCAGCTTGGCTGTCTTGCACGGCAAGTCGGCGGCCTGCGCGGGCACTGCGCCCAGTAACGCTACCGCGGCTGCCGACAAAATTAGTGATTTCAGAATCTTCATTTCTATCCTCTCTATTGCCACGGGGTAGTACAGTTTTTGTGAAATCGTTTGCGTTGCCAAAAAAATGCGCCCGGGGCCGGCAAGACCCTAACGCGTTTCAGTTCATTGTTTCCAGACCTAATCTCTGCTACTCGCGCACGATTGATCACGGGGCCGCCACGGTTTTGGCGCGCGCGGAACGGTGGAGGGCTTGCATGGAAAAAATCGCCATATTGATGCCGGGCGACATGGGCCATGGGATCGGGCGCGCGTTGCGCGCGCATGGTCACGACGTCGTCACCTGTCTCGCGGGACGCAGCGCCCGGACCAGGGGTCTCGCCGAAGCGGCGGGGCTGCGCGATCTACCGGATCTCGCTGTTCTAACGCGCGAGGCGGACCTGGTCCTGTCCATTTTGCCGCCGTCGCAGGCCGTGGCTCAAGCCAGGGCGGTGGCTAACGCCATGCAGACAAGCGGTTCTGCGCCCGTCTATGTCGATTGCAATGCGATATCGCCGGACACGTCAAAAAGGGTTGGACAGGAGATCGGCGGTGCAGGCGCGCGCTATATCGATGCCGGCATCATTGGTTTGGCACCGGGCAAGGGCGGGCGCACACGCATTCACGTCTCCGGCCCCGATACCGCGCCGATGGAGGCTTTGGACGGCGAGGGTTTCGAGGTTGTTCCACTCGGCGTGGAGCTTGGCCGGGCGTCGGCGCTCAAAATGTGTTACGCGGGCCTGACCAAGGGGACCTGGACATTACACACAGGCGTGTTGCTGGCCGGCGAGATGCTCGGGGTCGGGCGCGAACTGCGGGAGGAGTTTGCGATCAGCCAGCAAAAAGCGCTGGCCGCGATGCGCGACCGGGTGCCCCGGCTTCCCGCCGATTCCGGGCGCTGGATTGGTGAAATGGAAGAGATCGCCGCGACGTTTTCCGAGGCCGGCGCGCCAACTGGATTTCACGAGGGCGCGGCGGAAATTTTCCGCATCTTGGCGGCGACGCCCTTTGCCGGCGAAACGCGCGAAACTCTCGATACGAGCCGTACGCTCGAAGAAGCGCTCACGGTGTATGCGGAAGAGCTCAGAAAGCGGACGGGTTCGTGATCCCGGAAGGGTTCCAGGACCCGTGCCTCGGGGCGCGTAAACAGCAGGCGTCCCGCGGGCTCGGGCCCCGACGGCGCGCGGCACTGCCCCGCCATACTGGCTTCATGCTCGTCAATTGGGCTGGAGCGCCAGTTCATTGGCCATAAGTTGGGCTGTTTTCTGCAAGGGCAGCAGCAGCGTCTCGGCCGCCTTCTTCGCTGTCAGTGCATTCTTCAGATAGATGACATTAATTGACGCCTGAACTTTGCCGTTGGCGATAATCGGAACGCCGATGCTTGAGATTTTGTTGTCATATTCGAGCCGCGAATATTCCGCATCCATTGTGGCGTAACCTTTTCGGCGTATGCCATCGAAAATCTTGCCCGCCAGATGGCTGTTGCGCGCAATGTCGTTCCAACTGGCGACGTCCAGCGCTTCCTTCGTCATTACCGCGTCACGCAAATCGTTGCTGCAAAAGGCCAGATAGGCGCGCCCGATGCTGGTTGCGAGAATCGGAGCCCGGTAGCCGGGATGACGGTTGACATGCAGTGGGCCTGTTTCCCGAGAGGTCTCTATGATGAGCATTGCGTCCTGATCGAAGATCGCGGCATCGGACGGCCAACCGATTTCGGCCCGAAATTGCATCATGATGGGCGCCACAAGTCGCGCAACCGTCCGGTGCCGGTCGTAGCCGGAGGCGAGCAGGAGAGTCTTGCCGGTAACTTCGTAAATGCGCTTCTCCGCGTCTCTGACGATAAAGCCGGCATGGATCAGCGTTTCCAGCATGCGCACGATCGTCGCCTTGTCGATGCCGGTCTGCTGGTGAATCTCGCCAACACTTGCCGCGCCTCCGCGTTTGTTCACGGTTGCCAGAACATCGAGACCACGAAGAAGGGCGTTGACGGGTTTGTATGATTGCATCGCCATTTCATCGATTGAAATGATATTTCATTTACAAATTATCATGCCCCGGCGATATTGCAACGTTATTGCGATGGGCGGAGCAGAGGTCGCGTCAATGGATTTTTCCCTGAATGAGGAGCAGGCGGCGTTGCGCGAAACCGTGCGCCGCTTTGCCGCCAGCGAGCTTGGCGACGAAGCCCGGCGGATCGAGGAAGAGGACGAACCGGCATCACGCGAAACGGTCAGGAAATATGCTGAGCTGGGCTTTCTGGGCGTGAATCTGCCCGAAAGTCTCGGCGGCGGCGGCATGGGTCATCTCGAGGCGGCGCTTGTGCTTGAGGAATTGGCCAAAGTGTCGCCCGGCGTTGCTTTTCCGGTCTTTGAATCATGCTTTGGCCCCGTCCTCGCCCTCGCTCATTTTGCACCTGAAGAAATGCGCCAGCGTATTGTTCCGAGAGTCTGCGCCGGCGAAATGATCGTCGCGGTCGCTATGTCGGAGCCAGATGCAGGAAGCGCGCTTACCGATCTGAAGACAACGGCCAGGGCTGAAAAAGGCGCGATCGTTATCAATGGCCAAAAACGATGGTGCTCTGGGGCAGGGCATTCGGACGCCTATGTGATCTACGCTCGCATGTCGGACGAACCCGGCGCGAAAGGCATCGGCGCGGTCCTGGTCGAGAAGGACGCGGAGGGTTTCACTTTCGGCAAGCGCGAGCGCCATATGGGTTTCAGGGGCATTCCCAGCGCCGATATGTATTTCGACAATGTCGAGGTGCCTGAAGATAACCTGGTAATCCCGGCGGGCGGTTTCAGAAAATTGATGGAAGCGTTTGATCTGGAGCGTTGCGGCAATACGACGATGAGCGTGGCCATAGCGCAATCGGCATTGGATTACGTTCTCGACTATGTTCAGGAACGCAGGCAGTTCGGCAAACCGATCATCGATTTCCAGGCGGTCCAGCTCCAGATCGCGGAGATGAAAATGAAGGTGGATGCCGCCCGGCTGCTGCTTTGCCGCGCGGTGGTCAATGCTCAGGCCGGGCTGCCTTCGGTGGGTGAAAGCTCGATCGCAAAATGCTTTGCCAACGAGATGGTGCGCGAGGTGACAGGCAAGGCGGTGCAGCTCATGGGCGGCTATGGCTATTCCAGGGAGTTTCCGGTGGAACAGAAACTGCGCGACGGCTGGGGCTGGGGTATCGCCGGCGGGACAATCGACATTCAGAAAATGAACATTGCCAGTGCCCTGGTGGGACGGCGTTTCAATCAGCGGGCCTGACGCGATGCCAGAGCCGCAAAAACTTCCCCTCGACGGTATCCGCGTTCTTGATCTGACGACGACGTTTTTCGGCCCTTGCACGACGCAGATTCTCGGCGATTTCGGTGCCGACGTTATCAAGATCGAGGCGCCGGGCGGCGATACGTTGCGCGGCGTCGGTCCGGCCCGTAATCCGGGCATGGGCGTGTTGTTCATGGCGGCCAACCGCAACAAGCGCGGCGTCGTTCTCGATCTCAAGAAGCAGTCCGGACGCGACGCATTGTGGCGGCTGATCGAGGGTGCGGACGCCTTTGTCCACAATATCAGGCCGCAGAAAATCGCGGCGCTGGGCTTCGACCCCGACGCCGTGCTGGCCCACAACCCGAAGATCGTCTATGGCGGTCTCCATGGGTACTGGGAGGACGGACCCTATGGCGGGCGTCCGGCTTATGACGATGTTGTGCAGGGGGAGTCCGGGCTCGCCGGCCTGTTCGCCGAGCGCGACGGCGCGCCGGTTCTCGTGCCCTCCGCCATCGTCGACAAGACCGCCGCGATCATGGCGAGCAGCGGGCTGATCGCAGCGATCGTGCAGCAGATAAGAACCGGCAAGGGCAGCTATGTCGAGGTCGGCATGTTCGAGGGCATGGTCGCCTATAACCTCCTCGAACACCAGTATGGCGCGACATTCATTCCGCCCGATGGAAAACCGGGTTACCCCCGTGTTCTTTCGAGCGAGCGCAAACCATTCGCGACACGCGATGGACATATCTGCATGCTGGCCTATACCGACAGGCAGTGGCGCAGTTTCTGGGAGGTCGCCGGCCGGCCGGAGGTCCTGGCGGATCCCCGCTTTGCGACTATTGGCGCGCGAACACGGAATATCGATGCTCTCTACGCCGAAGCGGCAGCGGTTCTGACAGAATGCAGCAGTGCGAAATGGCTGGAAAAATTACGGGATGCGGAGATTCCCTGCGGTCCCGTAAACGGCTTCGCCGAGGTTAGGAACGATCCGCATTTGCGCGATATCGGCTTTTTTCGCCCCTATGAGCATCCAACTGAGGGGCAAATGGAAATTCCCGATACCGCCTATCGTTTAGACCGGCAATCGCTGCCCCTGCGCCGCCACGCGCCCTGTCTTGGCGAGCATAATCTGGAAATTCTGCGGGAAGCGGGCTATTCGGAAGACGAAATCGGCGCGCTATCGCGGGAACCGGACGCACCCTGACCCGCGACGGGCAATGACGTAACCGGTGCGCGGCACTTTGCTCAGGATCAGGTGGACAACAAGAATGACGGAGCTGGAAGGAAAAGGAACACTTGGCAGATTGAAGGTCGTCGATCTGTCGAGGGTGTTGGGAGGACCCTTTTGCACCCAGTGGTTCGGCGATCTCGGCGCCGAGGTCATCAAGGTGGAGCCACCGCAGGGCGATGAAACCCGCGCCTGGGGCCCGCCCTTCGGCGACGACGGGACCGCTTCCTATTTTGTCGGCGTCAACCGCTCAAAAACCGGCATTTCGGTCGATATCAGCACGCCCCGGGGGCGGGAGATCCTGTTCAGGCTGCTTGAGGATGCCGACGTCCTGATCGAAAATTTCAAGATCGGTACGCTGGAGAAATGGAATCTCGGCTATGAGGAAGTGCTGAAGGAGCGCTTCCCGCAGCTCGTGCACTGCCGTATTTCCGGCTTCGGCGCGGACGGACCGCTTGGAAAGCTGCCTGGCTACGACGCGGTCGTGCAGGCCATGGCTGGCTGGATGAGCGTGAATGGCACACCCGACGGCGGCCCAACGCGCCTCGGGATTGCAATGGTGGATATGGGCACCGGAATGGCGGCCGCCATCGCCATCATGTCGGCGCTTTTTGAGCGCTCGCACTCCGGAAACGGGCAGTTTGTGGAAGTAAGCCTTTACGACACGGCGCTGTCCCTGCTTTTCCCGCATGCGTCCAACTGGTTCATGGGCGGCAAGCGCCCGGCGCCGTCGGGCAATGCACACCCCAATCTCGCGCCCTATGAC
>JAJFHO010000266.1 GCA_021775575.1 Hyphomicrobiales bacterium | reverse complement strand
CTTGCGCATTCCATTCCGCCGCAATCGCTTCAGCCAAGTCTTCGGTAGGCAGCAAGAATTCTGCTTTCGCCGGCGTACGGATGGGGCGCCCGTCCAGCTCGACGCTCCAGCCTCCTCCCGCTTGCGCTATGGCGGCCTCCTCGTAGAAGCGCTTGGCGAGGCGCGCGCCCGCGTCTTCCCGGCCGATAGTTCCACTCATTCGCCGGTCCCGGATTTGGCCTCGTGATCGCCGATAGCATTCAGCAGGGCGGCGAAATCCCCCGCGATATAATGCGCTCCGGCATCCTCCAGATGTGCGGGCGGATGATAGCCCCAGGAAACGCCGAGCCCGGTGACGCCGGCGTTCCGCGCCATCTCGATATCGAAGGTCGTATCGCCCACCATCAACGTCGCGTCCGAACTGGCGCCCACGTCATCCATCGCCTGCACGATCATCGCCGGATGCGGTTTCGACGGCGCGTCGTCGGCGGTCTGGATGGTTGCGAAACACGCGTCAAGCCCCCGCATTTCGAGCAGGCGGTCGACGCCACGCCGGGACTTGCCCGTGGCGATACCGAGGAGAATATCGTCCCGGGCCGCAAGATCGAGCACCCCTTCCCGCGCGCCGGGAAACATCGGCTCCTCATGCGCCGGATCCTGGCGCAACTCCGTGAAGGCATCCTTGTAGCCGTCGGTGAGGCGCAGGACAGCAGCCTCTTCGGGAACCTCCGGCATCGTGCGCGCCAGGCGCCATATGGCCTCGGGCAGCGACAGGCCGACAATCGACAGCACCGCTTCGCGCGGCGGCGCTTCAAGCCCTTCGCGCGTGAAGGCATATTCCATCGCCGCTACAATCACATGCTGGCTGTCGACGAGGGTGCCGTCGCAGTCGAAGATCACAAGGCGCGGGTTCACGCGAGCTCCTCCGCGTCCATGGGATCGAATTCCACCGCCGAATCGAATTCGAGGAATTTCCAGCTGGCGCGCATATGGTCGGGCAGCGGCGCGGTCACGTCCAGCGTTCCGCCGCCGGGATGGGGCAGCGACAGCCGCCGCGCGTGCAGATGCAGCCGCTCTTCGATGTCTTCCCCCTCGACTTCGCTGTCGCCGCCATATTTATGGTCGCCGACAATGGGGTGGCCGATACCTGCCAGATGCGCCCTTATCTGATGCGTACGGCCCGTCACCGGTTTTACCGAAAGCCAGGCGAATTTCTCGCCCGCCCGTGCGACGACGGCGTAATAGGTGACGGCATTCCGTGCGCCTTCTTCTGCCTTTTCGGCAGCCCTGACCCGCTCACCGACGGCGCCGCGTTTCTTCACCAGGGCCTGCGTTATCTTTCCCTGCTGCGGGCGCGGCACGCCATGCACCAGCGCCCAGTAAATCTTGCGCGCCGAGCGGGTGCGGAAAGTGCGCGACAGCGTAGACGCTGCAACTCTCGTGCGCGCGATAAGCAGCACGCCGCTGGTATCCTTGTCGAGGCGATGGACAAGGCGCGGACGCTCCTTGGCCCCGAATTTCAAACCATCGAGAAGAGCATCGAGATGGCGCGGCGTACCGGTTCCGCCCTGGACTGCGAAACCCGGCACTTTATTTAAAACGATAACGGAAGAGTCCTTTTGCAAAACCATGCTTTGCACATATTTCCTGTCATCGTCTAAGAGCTCCCCCCGCGGCGGTGCGGCTTCCGCTTCGGGCACGGGCGGCACGCGGATTGTCTGCCCGGCTTCGAGGCGCGAACTCGACTTCGCCCGCGAGCCATCGACGCGAATCTGGCCCTTGCGCAGCATTTTCTGCAGCGCGCCGTGACCGAGGGCGGGATAATGCGCCCGAAACCAGCGGTCGAGCCGCATGCCCTCCTCACCGGCCTCCACTTCTCTTGTTTCAACCCGGGTCATCGTTTCACTGGACAATCGCCCGCATGACGCTCAGGCCCGCGAACAGCGCCAGGATCGAGAGGCCCACCGATGCGCCGAGATAAATCATCGCCGCCGCATTTGCCTTGCGCTCCATCAGTATGGCGAAATCGAGAGAAAAAGCGGAAAAGGTCGTGAAGCCGCCAAGGATGCCGGTTGCGATAAAGGTTCGCATCTCATTCGACATCGACCATTTCAGCGCCGCGCCCTCAATAAGGACCCCCATCAGGAATGAGCCGGCGATGTTGACGATCAGCGTGCCCCATGGGAAGCCGGAGCCGATCAGGCGCAGCGCGCCAACACCGACCAGGTAGCGTGCGCCAGCGCCGAACGCGCCGCCGGCTGCGGCCATGAGGAACATTTTCATGGGTTTCCCCCGCTTTCATCCCTGAGCTTGCGCCAATAAGCCAGACGTTTGGCTATCTCGCGCTCGAATCCGCGCTCCGGCGGCGCATAATAGCTCTGCCGGCCGATTTGTTCAGGGAAATAGTCCTGACCCGAAAAGCCGGCCTCCGTATCATGGTCGTAAGCGTAGCCTTCGCCATAGCCCTGTTCTTTCATGAGCGCGGTCGGGGCGTTGAGAATATGTTTCGGCGGCGGCAGCGACCCGCTCTCGCGCGCCGTGCGCATGGCGCCCTTGAAGGCGGCATAGGCCGCGTT
>JAJFHO010000265.1 GCA_021775575.1 Hyphomicrobiales bacterium | reverse complement strand
GGCTGATATTCATGACTTTTCACGGTTCGTCGCGTGCCGGGCCGGGGGTCATGAGCCATGCGCATGAATCGCCGACCGTCATGCTGGTTCCGCTGTTTCTGCTGGCGCTCGGATCGCTCGTCACGGGCTTTGCCTTCAAGGGCCTGTTTATCGGCGAGGGGCAGGCGGATTTCTGGCGCGACGCGCTGTTTATGCTTCCCTCCAATCACATTCTGGAAGCAATGCATCATGTGCCCTTCGGCGTGATCGTGGCGCCGTTCGCGATGATGACCGCGGGCTTTGCGCTGGCCTGGCTGTTTTATATCGCCAACCCGGTGATGCCGGCCAATCTGGCCCGGGCTTTTCCCGGCATCTACCGGTTCCTGCTGAACAAGTGGTATTTCGATGAACTCTATGACGCGCTGTTTACCGAGCCGGCCAAGCGGATCGGGCATCGGCTCTGGAAGACGGGGGATGGCCGGATCATTGACGGAATTGGCCCCGACGGCGTCGCCGCGCGGGTTCTCGATGTGACCAACTGGGTTGTCCGCCTGCAGAGCGGCTACATCTATCATTATGCCTTTGCCATGTTGATCGGCGTCGCGCTGCTTGCGACCTGGTTCGTGCTGGCCGGGGGAGGTGCCCCATGACCATCGGTTGGCCTATCCTCTCCGCAATCACATTCCTGCCGATTCTGGGCGCGCTTTTCATTTTCGCCATTCGCGGGACCGATGCCGTCGCCGTGCGCAATGCGCGCTACGTGGCGCTGTGGACGACCGTGATCACCTTCCTTTTGTCCCTGGTCATCTGGATGGAATTCGACTTTACGACGGCCGAATTCCAGTTTGTCGAGCAGGAGGAATGGCTTGGCGGCTCAATCAGCTACCATATGGGTGTCGACGGCATCTCAATGCTGTTTGTAATCCTCACCACTTTCCTGATGCCGCTCTGCATTCTGGCCAGCTGGGACGCGATCCAGGACAGGGTGAAGGAATATATGATTGCCTTCCTGGTGCTGGAGACGCTGATGATCGGTGTTTTCTGCGCGCTCGACCTCGTTGTCTTTTACCTGTTCTTCGAGGGCGGGCTGATACCGATGTTCCTGATTATCGGCGTTTGGGGCGGGAAGCGGCGCGTCTATGCGAGCTTCAAGTTTTTCCTCTACACGCTGCTCGGGTCGGTTTTGATGCTGCTCGCGATCATGGCGATGTATTGGGAGGCCGGCACGACCGATATTCCGACCCTGCTGGCCTATAGATTTCCTCCGGGCATGCAAGGCTGGCTCTGGTTCGCCTTCCTGGCCTCCTTTGCCGTCAAGATGCCGATGTGGCCGGTGCACACCTGGCTTCCCGATGCCCATGTGGAGGCGCCGACGGCCGGGTCCGTCGTCCTCGCCGCCATTCTCCTGAAGATGGGCGGGTACGGATTCCTGCGTTTCTCAATCCCGATGTTTCCGATCGCATCGGATCAGTTCGCGCCGGTGATCTTCGTGCTGAGCGTGGTCGCCATCATATACACCTCGCTGGTGGCGCTGGCGCAGGAAGACGTGAAGAAACTGATCGCCTATTCCTCGGTCGCCCATATGGGCTTTGTCACCATGGGGCTTTTCACCTTTACCGCGCAGGGGTTGCAGGGCGGCATTTTTCAAATGTTGAGCCACGGCATCGTGTCTGCCGCGCTGTTCCTGTGCGTCGGCGTCATCTATGACCGCATGCATACGCGCGAGATCGCCGCCTATGGCGGCCTCGTCAACCGTATGCCTGTCTACGCCTTCTGTTTCATGGTCTTCACGCTGGCCAATGTCGGATTGCCGGGGACCAGCGGATTCGTCGGCGAGTTCCTGACATTGCTCGGCGCGTTTCGGGTCAACAGCTGGGTCGCGCTGCTGGCCACGACGGGTATCATCCTGTCCGCCGCCTACGCCCTTTGGCTCTATCGCAAGGTGATATTCGGAAAGCTCGAAAAACCGGCGTTGAAAGACATCACCGACATGAATATGCGCGAGGTTGCGTTCATGGTCCCACTGGTCGTGCTGACAATCCTGTTCGGCTTTTATCCGGCGCCGTTGCTCGATGTTACCGTCGCGTCGGTGGACAATCTGATCAAGAATTACGAGGCCGCGCTGGCCGCGGCATCGCAGGCCCAACTCGCGGTTGCGCATTAGAGGGATATCATGCTGGACACCGCCACGAGCCTCTATGCTTATTTGCCGGTTATGCCCGAGGCGCTGCTGGCGCTCGGCGCGATGGCGTTGCTGATGCTAGGCGTCTTTGTGCGGGGCGGCGACGGCGAGATGCCGGGCTGGCTCGCGGTCGGCCTTCTGGTCGCAGCCGGGCTGCTGGTCTTCATCCAGGGCGGCGAGGAGAAAACCCTGTTCAACGGCGCTTTCGTGAGCGATGGATATTCCCGATTCATGAAGATCGCGACGCTGCTCGGCTCGGCAACCGCCGTGGTGATGTCGTTCAACTATATGCGCGACGCCAGATTGCTGAAGTTCGAATTCCCGGTCCTGGTCATCCTCGCGACGCTCGGCATGATGATGATGATTTCGGCAAACGATCTCATCGCGCTTTATCTGGGACTGGAGTTGCAGAGCCTGGCGCTTTACGTCATCGCGGCTTTCCGGCGCGACTCGGTGCGCTCAAGCGAGGCCGGGCTCAAATATTTCGTTCTCGGCGCGCTGTCGTCGGGCATGCTGCTCTATGGATGTTCGCTGATTTACGGTTTTACAGGCACCGTCGGCTTTGAGGGGATCGCGGCAAGCCTGAAGGCCACCGACACCTCGACCGGTATCATTTTCGGTCTTGTGTTCTTCCTTGCCGGTCTCGCATTCAAGATTTCAGCCGTTCCCTTCCACATGTGGACGCCGGACGTCTATGAGGGCGCGCCGACGCCGGTGACCGCCTTCTTTGCCGCGGCTCCCAAATTTGCCGCCATGGCCATGCTGATACGCGCGGTCATGACGGCCTTTCCGGCGATCACCCAGGAATGGCAGCAGATTATCGTGTTCGTATCGATCGCATCGATGCTGCTTGGCGCATTCGCGGCGATCGGGCAGCAGAATATCAAGCGGCTGATGGCCTACAGTTCCATCG
>JAJFHO010000264.1 GCA_021775575.1 Hyphomicrobiales bacterium | reverse complement strand
CGCCACAATCCGCCCCCCGCCGTCGCCGCCTTCCGGCCCGAGGTCGATGATCCAGTCGGCGGTTTTGATGACCTCCAGATTATGCTCAATCACCGCGACCGTATTTCCCTGGTCGACCAGCTCGTGCAGCACATCGAGCAGCTTGGCCACATCGTGGAAATGCAAGCCGGTGGTCGGCTCATCGAGGATATAGAGCGTGCGGCCGGTGGCGCGGCGCGACAGCTCCTTCGACAGCTTGACGCGCTGCGCCTCGCCGCCGGACAGCGTCGTCGCCTGCTGGCCGACCTTGATGTAGCCGAGCCCGACGCGTTTTAAGGTCTCCAGCTTGTCGCGCACGCTCGGCACCGCCTTGAAGAATTCAGCGCCTTCCTCCACCGTCATGGCCAGAATGTCGGCGATGGATTTGGACTTGAACTTGATCTCCAGCGTCTCGCGGTTGTAGCGCGCGCCCCTGCACTGGTCGCAGGTGACATAGACGTCGGGCAGGAAATGCATCTCGATCTTGATCAGCCCGTCGCCCTGGCAGGCCTCGCAGCGCCCGCCCTTGACGTTGAAGGAAAACCGCCCCGGCTTGTAGCCGCGCGCGCGGGACTCGGGGAGCTCCGCGAACCACTCCCGTATGGGAGTAAACGCCCCCGTATAGGTCGCGGGATTGCTCCGGGGCGTGCGGCCGATGGGCGACTGGTCGATGTCGATGATCTTGTCGAGATGTTCGACCCCGTCGAGGCTGTCATGGGCGCCGGGCTGTTCGCGCGCGTTCGACAGCTTGCGCGCGACGGCCTTGTACAGCGTCTCGATGAGCAGCGTGGACTTGCCGCCGCCCGAGACGCCGGTGATGCAGGTGAAGGTGGAGAGCGGGATTTCCGCCGTCACGTCCTGAAGGTTGTTGGCGCGCGCGCCGGTGAGCCGCAGCTTGCGGGTATCGGAGATTTTCCGGCGGTTGGCGGGCAGGGGGATTTGCATCATCCCGGTGAGATATTGCCCGGTCAGGCTGTCGGGCGAGGCCATGATCTTTTTCGGCGTGCCTTCCGCGACGATCTCGCCGCCGTGAATGCCGGCGCCGGGGCCGATATCGACCACATGGTCTGCGGTGAGGATCGCTTCCTCGTCATGCTCGACGACGATGACGGTGTTGCCCATGTCGCGGAGCGCGCGAAGCGTTTCCAGCAGCCGGGCATTGTCGCGCTGATGCAGGCCGATGGAGGGCTCGTCCAGCACGTAGAGCACGCCGGTCAGCCCCGAGCCGATCTGGCTGGCCAGGCGGATGCGCTGGCTCTCGCCGCCCGAGAGCGTGCGCGAGCCGCGCGACAGGGTGAGATATTCAAGCCCGACATCGTTGAGGAATTTCAGCCGCTCGCGGATTTCTTTGAGAATTCTCTCGGCGATCTCGCTCTGCTTGGGGCTCAGCGTGGGAGGCAGCGCCTCGAACCAGCTTTCCGCGGCGCGGATCGAGATTTCGGTAACCTGGCCGATGTGACACCCGCCAAGCTTGACCGCCAGCGCCTGGGGCTTGAGCCGGTAGCCGTCGCAAGACCCGCAAGGGTAATCGGACTGGTAGCGGGTCAGCTCGTCGCGCACCCAGCTTGAATCCGTTTCGCGCCAGCGCCGTTCGATATTGGTGACCACGCCCTCGAAGCTTTTCGACGTGGTGTAGGCGCGCACGCCGTCGTCATAGGTGAACTCGATGTTCTCCTCGCCGGAACCGAACAGGATGGTGTTGCGCACCGCCTCGGGAAGTTCGCTCCAGGGCGCCGACATCGACACCTGGTAATGCCGGGCGATCGCTTCCAGCGTCTGGGCGTAATAGGGCGAGGTCGCGCCGGTGCGCGCCCAGGGCGTGACCGCGCCTTGCCGCAGGCTCAGATTGCCGTCCGGCACGACGAGGTCCGGCTCGAATTTCAGCTCCGTGCCGAGCCCGTCGCAGGCCGGGCAGGCGCCGTAAGGATTGTTGAAGGAGAACAGCCGGGGCTCGATCTCGTCGATGGTGAAGCCGGAAACCGGACAGGCGAAGCGCTGGGAGAAAATAATGCGCTCATGGGTTTCGTTGCGGCCCATATTGGCCGAGGCGATCTGCGCCGCATCCAGCGGCTTGTCGGCCAGCTCGGCAAGGGCGATCCCGTCGGCGAGCTGCAGCGCCGTCTCGAAGCTGTCGGCGAGCCGGGTGGCGATATCCTCCCGCACCACGACGCGGTCCACGACCACGTCGATATCGTGGGTGAATTTCTTGTCCAGCGCCGGCGCGTCGGGGATTTCGTAAAACGCCCCGTCGATCTTGACCCGCTGAAAGCCCTTCTTCATCAGCTCGGCCAGTTCCTTGCGGTACTCGCCCTTGCGCCCGCGCACGATGGGCGCGAGCAGGTAGGCGCGCGTGCCTTCTTCCAGCTCCAGCACCCGGTCGACCATCTGGCTCACGGTCTGGCTTTCGATGGGGAGCCCGGTGGCCGGCGAATAGGGGATGCCGACCCGGGCGAACAGCAGCCGCATATAATCGTAGATTTCGGTGACCGTGCCGACGGTCGAGCGCGGGTTGCGGCTGGTCGTCTTCTGCTCGATGGAAATCGCCGGCGAGAGACCCTCGATATGGTCCACATCGGGTTTTTGCATCATCTCCAGAAATTGCCGCGCATAGGCCGAGAGCGACTCCACATAGCGCCGCTGGCCCTCCGCATAAATGGTGTCGAAGGCGAGGCTCGACTTGCCCGAGCCCGACAGGCCCGTGATCACGATCAGCTTCTCGCGCGGCAGCTCAAGGTCGAACCCCTTGAGGTTATGCTCGCGCGCGCCGCGGATGGAGATGGATTTGGCGGTCATGTGTTGTGCTGTTTCGAACCATTTTTCCCATCTGTCATCCCCGGGTTCATCCCGGGGATCCATTCCACTGGCCCATCGGCCCGCCGAGACGCCACTGGCATGGATTGCCGGGTCAAGCCCGGCAATGACGAGATTAACAGATTAACTGCACGGCTTATCGCGCCATCGCGGCGCGGGCAAGGGGGGGTAGCAGGAAAGTGGGGCGGAACCATTCAAAGCTATGTGTTTTCCGGGGCTTCTTCTGGAAGTGCGCCGGTTTATTTGCTCTAATCGAAGCATTCGGGGGCGTTGAGCGGGCTGTTGCGTGACTGACAAAGCGAAAACCATCGAAAATCTGCTCAAAGCCGCTAACGATGCCAGCGGTCAGGCGCGGAACGGCTGGATCGCCTTCCTGAGCCTTCTGGCTTATCTGTTCGTCACTCTGGCGAGCGTTACGCATAAGGCCCTGCTGCTCAACAGCGCGGTGAAACTTCCGATAATCGACGTCCAATTGCCGCTCTTCAGCTTTTTCATGTTCGGCCCGTTTCTGCTGGTTCTGTTCCATTTCGGGCTGTTGATGCAGCATGTGTCGTTGTCGCGGAAACTGGCCGCGTATAACGCAGCGATTGCCGATGAGGTCCGCAGCCCGGGGCGAAGCAAAAAGAAACAGCAGGAGTTGGCGAGAGAACATCCCTCCCGGTTGCTGCTGCACGGCTATTCCATTTCGCAATATGTCGCCGGCCCGGAAACCAGCCGTGTTGTGAGAGGCGGTCAATGGCTGATGGGCTGGCTGACGCTTAATATTCTGCCGCTAATCGCGCTGCTTTATTTCCAATTTCAGTTTCTGCCCTATCACTCCTATCCGGTCATCTGGCTACAGCGTGGGGTGCTGGTTCTGGACCTTGTGATCTTGGTGAGCATCGGCATGTTTGTTGACCGCCCGGAAAGCCGTCTTGGCGAGTCCCTGAGCTATAATTTTTTCGAAAGGCCGCTCCGCTTCGCGCTGATAATCGCCGGCATGGGGATTGTTGCATTCCTGTCTTTCGGCGTGGCGACGATTCCGGCCGGCCGCCTGGACATCGCACTGGCGACCTTGGGTTTCTGCAAGGGGCCGCCTCCTGAAGAGCGGCTCATGGGTTGCCCGACGGCTTGGCTCTTCGAAGGAACGCCGAATTTCGCGACCGGCAAACCGAACAGCTTGTTTGCGCGCAATATCCTGGTGCCGGATACGGATCTGACCGGAGCTGACGAAGAGGGGAAAGGGGGGCTGAAGCTCTCCTTCCGCGACCGGGATCTGCGCTATGCGGTGCTGGCTCGCTCCAAACTGCAAGGCGCCGATTTCACTGCCGCCGATCTTACGGGCGTTTCTCTGCACAGAGCGGATTTGCAGCACGCCAAATTTCTGTGCGCCCGGACGGGAAAACAGGATGACACGGGGCAGAAGGCCGAACCCGGCGACCATGACAGAGACTGCGCCATTCTCCGCCGGGCGGATCTCTCACACGCCCAACTGGGCGAAGCAAAACTGAAGAGAGCGAAACTGGAAGGGGCGGACCTCAGCTTTGCGAAAATGCAGCGGGCGAACCTCTTCGAGGCGGAGATGCAGCGGGCGAACCTTTTGGGAGCGAATCTGCAAGAAGCAGATCTATCAAGTGCTAAGTTGCAAGGAGCAATCCTTGAAGTGGCGGAGATGCAGGGGGCGGACCTCACACAGGTTAATCTTGAGGAGGCAAATCTTGGAAGGGCTGAATTGCAGGGTGCAATCCTCACCGGGGCGCAGATGCAGGGGACTTATCTCGGTTGGGCAAAGCTTCAGGGGGCGAGTTTTTTTGAAGAGGGTCCTGAGGGCGAGAAAGCACCGGTATCCTTTTTGCAGGGAGCCGACTTTACTAATGCCAAGCTGCAGGGGGCGGACCTCACAGGAGCGCAGATGCAGGGGGCGAACCTCGCAGAGGCGGAGATCTGGCTGGTCGAACCGCTGAACGAGGCGCAGGTCGAAGACGCCGATCTGCGCGGCATTGCCCTGACGCCCTCCGATCCGGATGCACTGCGTGAGACGCTCGCCGGGCTTGGGGATGAGGCCGTGCGCAAGCGCGTGGCCAAGCGGCTGGCGCATCTATTGGATCCGCACCAGGTCGCGGCGTGGGCCGGCTCGCCGAAGTGGCAGTTCTGGACCGACTTGCAAAGTCGGTCCAGACCTGCGCCTGCCGCCAGGGCCAAAAGATTGGTTGATATCTCCTGCAAGGACGACACCGGCGGCTACATCGTCAAGGGCATCGCGCGGCGTGTTTCCGGTTTTGCCGAACGTTACGAAAAATACGCCAAACTCACCGCCCAAGCGCTTGTCGACAAGAAAACCTGCCCGGCGGCGAAGCATCTGAGCGAAGAGACGCTGGCGGAGTTGAGAGAGATTGCCCCGCCGGACGAGCCGGAAGCGGAGGCCGAGCCGAAGCCGGAAAAGTAAGGGCCGGCGCTATCCCTTGCATCGTCATTTCCGCACCTCCTCCGTCATTTCCGCGCCCTCGTCCGTCATTCCCGCGAAGGCGGGAACCCAAATAGGCGGCTACCATGGATAAAAGCCCATGCGTTTACATGCTCGCAAGTAAACGGAATGGAACCCTTTATACCGGTGTGACGAGCAATCTTCCCATGCGCATGGCGCAGCACAAGGCCGGAGACATCGATGGTTTTGCCAGGAAATATGGTGTTGGCCGGCTGGTCTGGTTTGAGCGCCCTGAAATGATGGTAAGCGCCATTGCCCGCGAGAAGCGGCCGAAGAAATGGAACCGCGTGGAAGATACGCCCGATGATGCGCGATAACCCCGAGTGGCGGGATCTTTCCGGTAATATCGGCTGAGAGTCAGTTTTGGGTTCCCGCCTCCGCGGGAATGACGAAGGTAGGGGTGGGCATGACGGAGGAAGCGGGAACGGCCCAATTGCTTGCCCTGCCGCTGCGCTGTTTGAGGGGCGCTCCTCGCCTCTTGGCATTAAATCGGGATCGTATACCCGGTCAGCAGGCGCACCAGCAGCCAGAAGAAGACGCCGACGGTGGGGTAGAAGGTGACGCCGAAGCCGAAGGCCCTGAGATACGGGTTTTTGTGATAGCCGACCCAGAACAGCATCCGCCCCAGCAGGAACAGGGCGGTGAGGACCGGGATCGAATGCGCCTCGGTGTGCGGCGCATACATGGCGATGCCGGCAAGGCCGATGAGAAACAGAATGAACTGCTCGAGCGTGTTGAGGATAAAGCGCGTGTTGACGTCGAGCGCCGAGTTCGGCTTGACCTTCTGGCCCACCCACATGTCCGGGTTCAGCCGTTGCGCCGCCACGATGGCGATTGCGGCGATGGCCGGCAGGACCGAAAAGATCGAGCATTTGATCATCAGCTCGAGCCGGTCGGCCACGGTCCATGACAGGGGTGACCAGGTGAAGATGAATTTCGCCGTGACATAGAAGGCGAGCGAGAAGATCCAGTTGGCGACCAGCACTTTCACGAAGGGCCAGGTCTTGCGCGAAAAGCCCAAGGGACCGCGTCCGAGGATGCGCGCCTTTTGCCGTGCTGCGGGATTCATCAATGCATTATGTTCCTGTTTATCGTCCGCGCGCGAGCGAATCCAAGCGTGCTCATACGGGATGGCACCGGTTTTTTCCATAGGTTAGCGCCATTTATTGGAATTTTGGTAACCGGAATGCGCGAGTCGGTAAACGAGCGTTGCCGCAAGGTCACACTTCCGCGCCGCTCCGCGTCTAGGTGGCTTGCAATCGCCCGGATTTGATTCTATACAAGAACGAAACAGGAACATGCGCCATGTTGCGGTTATCACCATTTCGGCCATAGATCTGTGGACAGCTTGAGGCAACTGTGGACAGGACGCGGCCGCGCGGTGGCGGCGCAGTTTCGATCCGCGTTACTGTGCGCGGGAGAATCGGTCCGGGCGGGCGAGCGCCGGCAATGCCGGACGCGCGCAAGTCTCAAGGGCTGAATTGCGAGCAAGAGAAGGGGAAGTGATATGGCAGGGTCGGTCAACAAGGTCATCCTCATCGGCAATCTGGGCGCCGATCCGGAAATCCGCAGCATGCAGGACGGCAAGCCGGTCTGTAACCTGCGTGTGGCGACAACGGAAAGCTGGCGCGACAAATCTTCCGGCGAGCGCCGGGAAAAGACGGAGTGGCACCGGGTCGTGATCTTCAATGAAGGGCTGTGCCGGATCGCCGAGCAATATTTGAAGAAGGGCTCCAAGGTTTATCTTGAGGGCCAGCTGCAGACCCGTAAATGGCAAGACCAGTCGGGCGCCGACAAATACTCGACCGAAGTCGTGCTGCAGGGCTTCAATTCGACATTGACGATGCTCGACAGCCGCGCCGGCGGCGGCGCGGGCGAGCATACCAATGGCAATGGCGGCGATTTCGGCCGCGCCGGCGCGATGGAGCCGGCCAAGTCCTTCGACAAGGAACTCGACGACGAAATTCCTTTCTAGGGTCTTTATGCTCCGGCGCGAGAGGATGAGCGATGCGCTGCCTCGTCACCGGTGCCTGCGGCTTCATCGGCCTGCATGTGGCAAGGGCTTTGGCCGGGGATGGCTGGGAGATCGTGGGCCGGCGCGGCGCAGATTGCGCTGAGTGCGGCTTGTCTGGCCGGTCTCGGCCGGTTTGATCCCCGCCTGTGACTGGACCCGCTGGGGGCGCTGTTGAAAGTGGTTCCGCTCATTCCCGCAACATTGCCTGTTATGGCCTGCGCGCAAGCCAGGTGAAGGCGGTCATGCCGGACATCTATTTCCTGCTGAAATTTCTGCATCTGCTCGGGGCGGCAATCCTGTTTGGCACCGGGATCGGGATTGCGTTTTTCCAGTTCATCGCCAACCGGAGCAACGCAGCCGCCACGGCCGCGCCGATCCTCAGGATCGTGGTGCTGGCCGATTTCGTTTTTACGGCGAGCGCGGTTGTCCTGCAGCCAGCGACCGGCGTGGCGCTGGCCTTCGCGGCCGGCCACGCATTTTCAGACGGATGGCTGGCGGCAAGCATCGCGCTCTATCTGTTCATCGGCTGTTGCTGGCTGCCCGTGGTCGTCATCCAGATTCGCATGCGCGACCTGGCTGTTGCGGCTGCCGCGGAAGGAAGCGCGTTACCTGAGCGTTATCACCGGCTGATGCGGGTCTGGTTCTGGCTCGGCTGGCCGGCCTTCGCCGCCATTCTCGCAATCTACTGGCTGATGATTGCACGGCCGGATTTCGGCTCGATGTAATCAGCGCCCCTTGCGTTCCGTCCACCACGCCCAGGCATAGCCGAGCAGCATATAGACGACGATGACACCGAGCGCGGCCATGATCCACTCGAGATACATCATGGCTGCCGGTCCTCTCCTGGAGCGCTTTCAGGAAAAGTGTGGGCGGTTTTCCGCCCGGAAAGCGCGTTAAAACAAATAGATCGAGCATGATCGGCGATTCAGAAATCGTCGAACCTGTTCTAGTCGCTGCGTTGCGACCGCCGCGCGGCCAGGACCGCGCGATGGTGGTCTTCCTTCGACTGCACTTCGATGAACAGCCGCTTGATGTCGGGAAAGCGCCCCTTGATATCCCGCTCGATGCGCGAAATGGACTGTTCCACGTCGCCGACGCTCAAATTGTCATGAAAATCAAGGCTCAGCGCCAGCAGGATATCGTTCGGCGCCAGATGCATGGTCCGCAATTCGTTGACCCTGTGCACTTCCGGCGACGTTGACAGGATGCGCCTGATACCGATCAAAACATTGCGGCCCGCGGCTTCGCCGATGAGCAGCCCCTTGGTTTCGTAGGCCAGAACGGCGGCTGTGCCGGCGAGAATGATGCCGATGGCTATGGAAGCCGCGCCGTCGGCCCAGTCAATTCCGAACCGGTCCGCGAAAAAAACGCCGATCAGGGCGGCGACAAGGCCCAGCATGGCGGCGGTATCTTCAAACAGCACTGTGAATAGGGTCGGATCCTTTGAGCGCTGCACCGCTTCGAACAGGCCGAAATTGCCGCGCACCTTGCCGAATTCCTTAAAGGCGATCCACCAGGCGCCGGCTTCAAACACCATGGCAACAAGCAGCACGATGTAATTGATATGGGGGCTCGAAATGGGATGAGGGTGGAACAGCTTCTGCACGCCCTCGTAAAATGAGATGCCGGAGCCCAGGCCGAAGATCAGGATGGCGACCACGAAGCTCCAGAAGTAAATCTCCGAACCGTGGCCGAAGGGGTGGCGTTCGTCGGCCGGCCTTTTCGATCTCTTGATGCCGTATAGCAGCAGGCCCTGGTTGCCGGTGTCGAC
>JAJFHO010000263.1 GCA_021775575.1 Hyphomicrobiales bacterium | reverse complement strand
GCTGCCCGGATCGACCAGGCCCAGGGTTGCGCCCTTCAGGGAGTCGATCGTTGTGAATTTCGATCCCTTTTTGGTCACCAGCGCGGCCTTGTAGCCAGGGCCCTCTTCCTGCATATGCCCCGGACGCTTGGCATAGGTTGCGAACACCTCAATCGTCTTGTCCTTGCTGCTTGCAATCACGTAGCTGTACGGCCCAAGGACGGCGACATCGATAAATTTGGCCAGCAACCCCTCCACGACCGAAGCGTAGGATGTCGGCATGAAGAACTGGATTTTCTTGCCGGTCTCCTTGGCAAGACGGTCTGTCACCGGCTTGTAGAGTTGAACCTCGGCGACGGTCTCTTCCGTGGGAATGATAGCGAAGGTCAGTTCCTTCGGATTCTCACAAGATTGAGCGTTCGCACCGGTCACAAAACCGGTAATGGCGATGGCCGTGAAAGCGGTACGCGCCGAGACGCGCATAAGCGTTTTCACGTCCAGATATGCGCCGGCATTTCCGGCCGCCTTTTTACGACTGGGGATCATTTCATTCCTCCCGTTTAGGGCGCCGGCACCGGCAGAATAACCGTGCATGCGACGCGACCACAAAACGATACTCCGGCCACTTTTATTGTTTTACCGACCGCGAGCCATATTGAAGCATTCCCGCATTTACAGTCGTGAAAACGAGGTCTCAGAGCCCGTATACAGAAGGCTAGCACTTTCTCTCTTATTGCCTAAATCGAAAAAATCGACTTATCGATTGATTGAATCGATGTGATGGCGGCAGGGTCGGACGCCCTTCACCCTCCATAAACGAGAGGCGCCAACGGGTAGCAGAGCGCATGTGACAGGAGGCAAATTTCACTCCGCACGTCCGGGCACTTCCTCCGCAGCCAAAGGCCAGGAATGCCCTCTCCGGTTCTCAAACCGGACATCATCTGATTGAAATACGATTGTTTTGAACGCGGGCCACCGGCAAAAGACCGCAATTCTGCCGGTCGATGGGAACATGAGCCCGCGTCAACCGGGATGACTGTTTTCGCCACACCGCTGGCAGACGCGCGCCATTTCCGCTTATCCGGGATGAAAGGACAAATTAGTCTATGAAAATAGCGCTCTGATATTCATGTTATAAAATGGTCGGAGCGGGGAGATTTGAACTCCCGACCCCCGGTCCCCCAGACCGGTGCGCTAACCGGACTGCGCCACGCTCCGACATTTGCTGTTTTGCCTTCTCACGGCGCACTGGTCAACATCAAGCCGCGCGCGCCGAAAACGAGCCATGCTATTTTTTGGCGTCGGCGAGAATCTTGCGGCATTCTTCGAGGTCGCCGAGAAGCCTGCGCAACTCTACCGCCTGTCCTTCGGAAAGTTGCTCGCCTTGGTCTTGACTACCCGAGGGTACATAGGGCTCGACGGTGCTCCTGGCCGTTTCCGAGGCCAAATCCGGTATATCCCTCAGAACAACGGCGTCGCCCTGGCTTGCAAGATCCCAATAGTCCATCACGAAGCGGACGCCTTGCTCGCGGAGGATCTTCTGAACGCCCTTGATCGTGTAGCCGTCACTATAAAGTAACTGCCTGATCCCCTTGAGAAGGTCGACATCTTCGGGCCGGTAGTAACGCCGCCCGCCGCCTCTTTTCATCGGCCGCAGTTGCGTAAATTTTCCCTCCCAGAATCTCAGAACATGTTTTGGAACACTGAGGTCCTTTGCGACCTCACTGATTGTGCGAAAAGCCTCCGGTGATTTCCCCAACATTTGACTCCCTGGAGACAGCCTCCCCCGATTCCGCGCAAGACCTGACTTGCAATGCGCTTACTTCTTGCCCTGGCCGTCGTTAATGCGTGACTTCATGATATTACTCGCACGAAAAACTAAAACCTTGCGTGGTGTTATTGGCACTTCCTCCCCGGTCTTGGGATTTCTTCCGATGCGCTCGCCCTTTTGCCGGATTCCAAACGACCCGAAGGATGACAGCTTTACCGTTTCGCCATTTTCAAGACTGCCGGTGATCTCTTTGAGAACGGTTTCAACGAGATCCGCCGATTCATTTCTCGGCAACCCCACTTTTTGGTAGACCGCTTCCGACAGATCGGCCCTCGTCAAGGTTTTTCCACTCATCGACCTTTGCTCCCTTTCGTCGCGAGAAGAAGTAGTGATGCTAATCGACTGGCGGAATGGCGGTCAACGGCCAGCATCGATAAAATCGAAACTTTCGAAAGATTTCGCGTTGTATTTCGCAAACTCGTGCCAAATTTGTGACGCTTGGCCGGATCTCTGAAATCCGAGGGAATGGAATTCGTGACAAAATGTACCGGACGTCGCGCTTTACCAGCGCACGAGCACCGCGCCCCAGGTAAATCCGCCGCCCATCGCCTCCATGAGCACAAGGTCTCCCTTCTGCAGGCGCCCGTCGCCATATGCCGTGTCGAGTGCGAGCGGAATTGACGCGGCCGACGTATTTGCGTGATCGCCAACCGTTATCACGATTTTTTCCGGCGCAAGTCCGATTTTTCGGGCGGTTCCGTCCAGAATTCTTTTGTTCGCCTGATGAGGAACGAACCAGTCGATATCGCTCGCGGTCAGCCCGGTGCCCTCGAGTGTCTCCTGTATGATATCGCTGATATTGGTCACGGCGTGACGAAAGACTTCCCGGCCGTTCATGCGCAAATGGCCGACGGTACCGGTCGAAGATGGTCCGCCATCAACGAATAGTTTGTCCTTGTAGCGCCCGTCGGATCGCAATTTTGACGCAATAATTCCCGGCTGATCGGCTGCGCCGTTGATCTTATGCGCCTCGAGCACGACCGCACCGCCGCCATCGCCGAACAGTACGCAAGTCGATCGGTCTTCCCAATCCAGAATTCGCGAAAACGTTTCGGCGCCAATGACCAGCGCGCGCTTATATTGTCCGGCTTTCAGAAAATTATCGGCCGTTGCAAGCGCGAAAACGAAACCCGAGCACACAGCCTGAATATCGAAAGCGGCACCGCCCGTAATCCCCAGCTCCGCCTGAATGGTCACCGCGCTCGCCGGAAAGGTATTGTCTGGAGTTGATGTCGCCAGGATGATGAGATCGATATCGCTCGCATCGATCCCGGCGCGTTCCAGCGCCACGCGCGCGGCCGCCAGCCCGATATCCGACGTCACTTCCCCTTCCGCGGCAATGTGGCGTTGCCGGATACCCGTGCGCTCGGTGATCCATTCGTCGCTGGTGTCCAGTTGCTCTGAAAGATCCGCGTTGGTTACGATTTTTGCCGGTAGATAGCTGCCGCACCCCAGCAAGACCGAGCGGAGCGGGATCATCTGTTACCGCTCCTGCTCGAGGACCGCGACATCCTGCTCGAGAACGGCATGGAATTTCTTGATATCGCTGGAAAGCCGTTCCACCAGCCCGCTTCGGACCATATCGTAACCCAAATCAATTGCACTTGCGTATCCTGTTGAATCCGTGCCGCCGTGGCTTTTGATAACGATTCCGTTGAGTCCGAGGAAAAGGCCTCCATTCGACCGCCTCGGATCCATTTTTTCTTTCAGTGCCAAAAAAGCACCCTGCGCCAGAAAAGCGCCCAGTCTCGCCAGCAGGGACCGGTTCATCGCTGCTTTCAGGTAGGAACCGATTTGCTTAGCGGTTCCCTCCGCGGTCTTCAAGGCAATGTTTCCGGAAAATCCTTCGGTGACCACAACATCCACCACGCCCTGGCCGATGTCGGCACCTTCCACGAAGCCGCGATAGTCGAAGGAGGTATCGGTACGGCGAAGCGCGGCGCCGGCTTCACGCACCTGCTCCAGCCCCTTGATCTCCTCGACGCCGATATTCAGAAGACCGACGCTGGGCCGATCGAGCGAGAACAAGGCACGCGCCATGGCGGCGCCCATCATGGCGAAATCTTCAAGTTGGGCGGCGTCGGCTCCGACATTGGCGCCGACATCCAGCACAATACACTCGCTTTCCACCGTCGGCCAGATAGCGGCGATGGCTGGCCGCTCGATTTCCGGGAGGGTCCTCAGGCAAAATTTTGACATTGCCATCAGCGCTCCGGTATTCCCCGCGGAAACAACCGCATCCGCCTTACCGTCACGGACAGCCTGTATTGCGAGCCACATACCGCTTTTCCAGCGGCCTTTGCGCAGCGCCTGGCTCGGCTTCTCATCCATGGAGATTGATATGTCGGTGTGGATGATTTCCGAACAGGCCGCCAGATTTGGAAACCCGCTCAATTGCTCATTGATGGCCGATTCATCGCCAACCAGCAGAAACCGCGTGTCAGGATGACGAATTAGCGAATAATTTGCCCCCGGGATCGCCACCGAGGGCCCGTGATCTCCGCCCATAACATCCAGGGCTATCGTTACCGGCGTGACCATATTCGATTAACGCACCTCAAGAGAGCAGGCCACAGACCGGCATTCGCCTGGCTCTCCCCCCAGTTTCAGCACCCAAGGCGACTGAAGATAATTGTTTGACGGGGCGAAACAACCAGAAATTGCTTCTACGCGCCTGCAAGCCGGTCAGCCCCGGTGACTTTATTTCCTGTTTTTCCTGAGCGCCTGGAGGGCCGCGAAGGGTCCGCCAGGTTCGGTTGAAGGCGACGGCTCGGCCCCTTCCCAAGCAAATGACGCCCCGGTTTTGCGCGGAAAGGGTTCGAGGTTCGAGGCAAGAATTTCATATGCCAGATGCCCCAGATCGATGGCGCCGTCAACAATTGGCTCGGGGCCTTCCAACGGGATATCGACCATATCGTCGCCCGCCTGCTCCTCCAGAAGCAGCAGCTGGTCGGGCGGCCAGAAATCTATTTCCACCTCTTCGGAAATTTCTGCGCCAACCGGATCAAGCGTAACCACGCAGCGCTGTTCACACGCGGCCTGAAGCCGGCCCTTCAACCTGACCCTGGCGCCTTCCTGTCGCTTGAGCGCATATGTGAACGTCAGCCTGTCCAGGCTGACAAGCTCCAGGGCATCCGCAATCGCCTTGCATTCCCCGACATCCGCCGTCAGAGAACTCTCGAGCCCCGCCCCCGGGATCTCGTCCACGCGAATCATCAGGCTGGGAAGCTGGGACAAATTATCCGCCTCTGCGTCAGATCTCTTCATTGCAAGGGCCTGTTGACATCCAGGAGATGAAGATTTTTCATCTCAACGCTCTGGAGACGGTCGTGCATTCGCCGAAGATAGTCTGCGAACAGGGCGGCTGCCGGCCCGGCATCGGCGAGCCGCATATTCTGCGCTATCTTTTTTTCCAGCATTGCCGGATCGGCGGCATTTATTGCCTCGCGATACTCCTCGAGTCGTTCCGCATAGACCACAGCCAGGCGCCGCATCTTTTTGGGTACCGCAAGGTCGCCGACGCCCAGCTCCCGGCTTGATATCTCCAAATCCCTGAAAAACCCGTCGACAAGCGCCTGCGCAATCGGCGCTCCCGCTTCGCCCTCGCGCCGCAGACGCTCCAGGAACAGGAACATGTGCGCGGCCAACGCTTCGAACCTGCCTTCAACGCTGTCGGGGATACCAATTTCATCGAACAGCCGCGGCTGGCGCGATAAAGCCACAATGGAGCCGTAAAGATCGTGCGCGGTCCGCTTCAGTTCGCGATGCCCTCTAAACCATGTGAACATTCGCCCTATTTAGTCTGTTGCGCCGGCGTGTACAATCATCGGTTACGGAAATGGGAAAGTCACCATTTGTTGCATTTTCCGGTGATCCGAATTAGTTCAGACGCCGGTGCGGACACCGTATCGGACAGTTACGACAGGGACAGAGCACTCAAAAGATGAAGCTGCAAGATTGCAATCCGAGGCCCCGTGGCAAATTACGGATGAAGGTCGCCATGCTGTTCCTGTGCGGGGCGTCCGCCATATCCCTGCTGCAAGCGTGCGGCGCTACCCAAATCGATCATCGCGGGCATGTTTTCACCGAGGTCGACCTTGAACAGGTCCAGACCGGCATGTCGAAAGACCAGGTTCGCCTGGCGCTGGGGTCGCCCGACACGACCGGCACGGTCGATGGCGACGTTTTCTACTATATTTCCGCCAAGCAACGCACCCGCCCGATGGGCAGGCCCGAGCTGATCGAGCAAAAAGTCCTCGCGGTTTATTTCGATCAGCATGACAGCGTGGCGCAGGTCGCGAATTACGGATTGCAGGACGGTGTCATTTTCGACTTCATCAAGGGCGAGACACCCTCGCGCGGCACAAAACTTTCGGCGTTGCAGCAAGTTTTCGGCAACATCGCCAACCGGAGGTCAATTATCCAGCAATCAGCCGATGCCCCTCCCGGCACGCCTGGCGGCGGCCAGTAAAGGCGGACAGGAAAAAGGCCCCGCACGCAAACGCGCGGGGCCTCGTTCGACCAGCGTTATAAAGCGCCAAGCCCGTGTGGCGGAGCCTAGTGCGCAAGAATCGCCAACAGCAGCAACGCTACGATATTGGTGATCTTGATCATCGGATTGACGGCCGGTCCGGCAGTATCCTTGTAGGGATCGCCGACGGTGTCGCCGGTCACCGCAGCCTTGTGCGCCTCCGAGCCCTTACCGCCATAGTTGCCGTCTTCGATATATTTCTTGGCATTATCCCAGGCACCACCTCCAGCGGTCATGGAAATCGCGACAAACAGTCCCGTCACGATGACGCCGAGCAGCATCGCACCGAGCGCGGAAAAAGCCGCCGACTTGCCGGCCACGAGATTGACGACAAAAAAGCAGACGATCGGTGAGAGCACCGGCAGCAGCGAGGGGATCATCATCTCCTTGATCGCCGCACGCGTCAGCATGTCGACAGCCCGGCCATAGTCGGGCTTTTCCTTGCCCTTCATGATGCCCGGCTTCTCTTTGAATTGACGGCGCACCTCTTCGACAATCGCACCGGCAGCCCGGCCCACGGCCATCATGCCCATGGCGCCGAACAGATAGGGAAGCAGTCCGCCGAGAAACAGGCCGACGACGACATAAGGGTTCGACAATGAGAAGTCGAGTTCGATGCCCTGGAAATACCCGAACATCTCGCCGTTGGTTTCATTGGCCTTGCCGATGAAATGTTTCAGATCCTCGGTATAGGCGGCGAACAGCACCAGCGCACCAAGCCCGGCGGAGCCAATCGCGTAACCCTTG
>JAJFHO010000262.1 GCA_021775575.1 Hyphomicrobiales bacterium | reverse complement strand
CTTGGCTTCCACGTCGGAGGCTTTTTCCGACAGTGTATAGACGGTGGCGCCACTGATCGTTTTCGAATAACGGCCAGGCAGCGAATCCGCGTGAATCGATATAAACAGGTCGCCGCCATTCTTGCGCCCGAAGGTGACCCGGTCGCGAAGAGGAATATAGGTGTCGATATCGCGCGTGAGCACGACCTTATAGCGCCCGGTCGCGCGCAGCCGGTCGCGCAATGCGCGGGCGAATGCAAAAACGACATCTTTTTCCTTCAAGCCGCTGCGGCTGGTAGCGCCGGGATCGATTCCGCCATGGCCGGGATCGATTATGACGACGGGTTTCCCCTTCTTGCCTTTGGCGCGTTTCGACGACGGCGCCATGACACCGGGCGGCTTTGCGCGCTTTTTCGGCCGCGATGCCGACGAACGCTTCAGCGCTTCGAGAAAGCTTTTCCGGTCGGTCTTCACCAGATCTATGACCAGCCGCGCGGGTTGTCCGTCTTTGGCGCCAAGGACAAATGCCTTATCGACCAGAACAGGCGATTTCAGGTCGATAACGATACGGGCCTTGCCGGCCGCGATAAGCCCATAGCGATACGCCGCCACCAGTCCGCGTCCCTTTTTGCCGAGGCCGGGCGGCAGCTGGAACTGGACATCGGGGAGGTCAACGATGACGCGGTAGGGATCGGCAAGCGTGAACAGGCGAAACTCCACTTCCTTCGACAGGTCGGCGACGAAACGGGTCCGATTCTGATCGCCCCCCAGACGGGCGTCGCGCGCAACGGTCGATTCGGCCAGGGCCCGTGCCGGAAATACGGCGGCCGTCAGAATCAGGACGACACTCGCAAGCCGGAAGATCGCCGCCAGCGCGCGGCTGAACCGATAAATCTGGTCTTCCGTTGAACGCTTCGTCATGACCATGCGCGATGCCGCAAATCGTTTTGGATCAGAAGCCGACCGGGAGGGCCCTATACCGTCTTCGCCCTACCCAATTAGCGGAACGGACAACAAATATAAACAGGCCCGGTTAATTCAATCTTGTAAAATGGCGAAGGCAGGGTCGTCTTTTCCTTGCCAAGGACGTGTTTCGAAACGTAAAAGATCATTTGCTGCGTTCGACGATAAGAGTCTGCGTGGTATATCCATATTTCGCCGCACAGCGGCGGAAAGCTGGATTGGCCGGCGCGACGACGCGGATGGCCGGACTGGAGTTTGTCGGTGTCATTGCCGGAAATGACGGCAAATGTCGTGCGGACAAATCCAGCGTAAAAGAGTTTTTTTTGGCAACCACCCGAAGCGATACCTACATAGAGGGTGGACGCATTTGGAAAATGTTCAGGGTGAATCCTTACGGAACGGCGCGGACTACCGCGCGGCACCTTGTTCTTCATAGCCGTTCCACGGAACGGCGGTTCGCGAAAGGCCGGTGAAAGCCGAGCCATTGAGATGACAGTAACTGGCGCAAGTTTATCTCCACTCACAGCAGCCGAAGCGGTCTGTGGCGGTCTGCCTTTGTTGGCGGACCGGCAGTTGGCCCGTGACGGCGGTTTTGCGCGTATTGGAGAGGAATCGGCGCCCATCATTTTATCGCACGCAGGAGTAAAGCGATGAACGTCCCAGGAATACCGGGTTCGTCACGATTGCGGTCTGCTGGCGTGCCGGAGCAAATGCAACATGGGCAGCAAAATGCTTATCGATGCTGCGCACCCCGAAGAGACACGAGTCGTAGTGGTGCGCGGCAACCGGATCGAGGATTTTGATTACGAATCCGCGACTAGAAAACAACTTAGAGGGAATATTTATCTCGCAAAAATAACCCGCGTCGAACCATCACTCCAGGCTGCATTTGTCGACTATGGCGGCAACAGGCACGGATTTCTGGCGTTCAGCGAGATACATCCTGACTATTATCAAATTCCGGTCGCCGACCGGAAAGCGCTCCTTGAGGAGGAGGCGGCGGATGAAAGCCGCGCCTTGGCCGAGGAGACTGAAATCGATGACGCCGGGTCTTCGCGCCGCGGCAGAAAACCATCGCGCCGCAGAAAAAAACCGGATGCGGGCGCCGAGGCAGACACCGGCAAAACAACCGAAGCACTGGAGGCCGGTTCAGCTGGCGCCTCCGTGTCGGAATTGCCAGGCGCGGAAGACAGCGCCGATCCGGACGCGAATGACGCGGAAGCTAGCGCCTCAAGCGGCAATGGGGCAGACGAGTCCGCCGACGCTCTGGCCGGCGAGGATGCCGAAAACGGCTCCGACACCGCCGATGAAGGCGGTAATGGCGAAACCATTGAATCGGTCGGATCGGAAGACGCGCTGGAGGAATTGCCCGAACGCGCCAGGCGCCGCCGCAAGCGCTATTACAAGATCCAGGAGGTCATAAAGCGCCGGCAGATCATTCTCGTGCAGGTCGTCAAGGAAGAGCGCGGCAACAAGGGAGCGGCGCTGACGACATATCTCTCGCTCGCAGGGCGTTACACCGTCATGATGCCGAACACCGCGCGTGGCGGCGGCATATCGCGCAAAATCACAAATGCGACTGACCGCAAGAGGCTGCGCAAGATCGCCAGCGATCTGGATGTCGCGGAGGGCATGGGCCTGATCATCCGGACCGCTGGGGCCTCCCGCACCAAGACCGAGATCAAGCGCGATTTCGAATATTTGCTGCGGCTGTGGGAAAATATCCGGGATCTGACCCTGAATTCGACCGCTCCTTCCCTCGTTTACGAGGAAGGAAATCTGATCAAGAGGTCGATCCGCGATTTATACAGCAAGGATATCGACGACATTCTCGTCTCGGGCGACGGGGCCTACAAGGAAGCCAAGGGCTTCATGCGCATGCTCATGCCGAGCCATGCCAAAAATGTTCAGCCCTACAAGGAGCCCGAGCCGATCTTTGTCCGCAACAAGATCGAACGGCAGCTGAGCGCCATGTTCTCGCCTTATGTGACGCTCAGGTCGGGCGGCTATATCGTGCTCAACCAGACCGAAGCGCTGGTTTCCATCGACGTCAATTCCGGCAAAGCGACACGCGAGCACTCGATTGAAGATACCGCCCTCAAGACCAACATGGAGGCATCGGAGGAAGTCGCCAGACAATTGCGCCTGCGCGACCTCGCCGGTCTGATCGTAATCGACTTCATCGACATGGAAGAGCGGCGCAACAACCGCTCCGTCGAGCGCAGGCTGAAAGACAGCCTGCGCCATGACAGGGCCCGGATTCAGGTTGGACGGATTAGCCATTTCGGGCTTATGGAAATGTCGCGCCAGCGGTTGCGTTCCGGTGTGGTGGAAGGCTCGACCAATAGCTGCACCATGTGCCAGGGCACCGGTATCGTCCGATCGACCGAGTCGATCTCGCTCGATGTATTGCGGACGCTGGAAGACACGCTGCTTTCGAACGGAGTGTCGAATCTGCGGGCGGCGGTCTCGGTCGATGCGGCGCTTTATATTCTCAATCACAAGCGGGCCATGTTGCGAGACATCGAGACACGCTACGCGATCTCGATCCTCATCGACGCCGACAAGGAACAGCATGGCGGCGCCTTTACCATCGAAAAGACGACCGAATCAGCGGACAGATCCGACCAGGAAACGGTCATCAAGATCGACTCCGTGTTTGAGGAAGTGGAGGTGGAGACGGAGGTGGCGACGGCGACGGCCGATGACAACCAGGAATCAAAAGATGCCGAACCAGCGCGCAGACGACGCAGGCGCAGGCGCGGTGGCCGTGGGCGTTCAGATCAGGAAGCGACCGCGGGTGATTCCGGCAAAGAGAGTCAGCCCGACGCCGCAGAGCGGCAAGACCAGGCAGCCGCGGTCGCGCAGGACGGCGACAGGGACGATGGCGACGGTAATGAACCAGCGGCCAAGAAGCCACGCAGGCGCGGCAGGCGTGGCGGGCGGCGTTCCCGCTCGACAGCCCGCGACGAGATAACCGCAACCGCCGATCAGGACGACAGCGGCGAGACACCCGCTGATGTGGCGGCTGACGTGGCGCAGGACGAGCCAAAACCGGCAAAGCGGCCGCGGCGCGTGCCACGGCCAAGAACCGGCTCCCGCAAGGCGGCGGTCGAAACCGCCGATGACACCCTATCCGCCGATGACTCGCCGGCCCCGGCTGGCGCCGAGCCGGTGGCGGTCGAACCGGTGGCGGCTGAGCCGGTGGCGGTTGAGCCGGTTGCAGTTGAACCGGTGGCGGCCGAGGCGAAGGGGCGTGACGGCGATCCAGGCGACAAACCGGCCGATGCCGTCAAGCCAAAGCCTGAACGCCGCAAACGCAAAGCCGCCAAAGACGATAGCAGCGTCGAGGCGGCGGCGGACGACGACGGGAAAGCGCAGGATAGCCCCGCCGCCCCTGCCCGCCGTGGCTGGTGGCAGCAGCGCGCCTGACCGGCAATAGCAAGGCGGCAGCCCCTGGCATAAAAGAAGGACGCTTTGAGCGTTACTTCAACCAGGCGCGCAGCCGTTTGGCGGCCTCGGCCATTTCCTCGGTACGCCCGGCGTAAGAGAAGCGCAGGAACCGGTTGCCGCGCGCTGCGTCGAAATCCACGCCGGGGGTTGCCGCGACGCCGGTCTCCTTGAGCATGCGCTGTGCGAAGGCGGTGCTGTCATTGGTCAGACGGCCCACATCCGCATAGAGGTAAAATGCGCCGTCCGGAGGCAGGATCTCGGTGAATCCGGCTTTCGGCAATTCTTCGAGCAGCAGCTCCCGGTTGCGCGCATAGCCGGCCTTGATGGTCTCGAGCTCATCGCGCGCGTCGAAGGCCGCAATTGCCGCATGCTGAGACAGGGTCGGCGCGGAAATATAGAGATTCTGCGCCAGCCGCTCCACCGTCCGCAACAGGCCCGGCGGTACGATCATCCAGCCGATGCGCCACCCCGTCATGCTGAAATATTTGGAGAAACTGTTGATTACAATGGCGTTTCGGGAATGAGCCAGCGCCGTTTGCGCAGGCTCGCCATAGTCCAGACCGTGGTAGATTTCGTCGGATATGAACCATAGACCCAACCGCTCGCAGGCGTCGCACAAATCCTTCAGCGCCGGCCCGGTGAGCATGGTCCCGGTCGGATTGGCCGGACTTGCCAGAAGCAGGCCGTGCAGCTCGTGACCGGCCGATAGCGTCTCCAGATGCGCCGGCACCGGCACCCAGCGCGTACTGGCGTCGGTTTCGATCGTGACCGGTTCCGCGCCCAGAGCTCTCAGAATGTGCCGGTAACAGGGGTAGCCCGGAGAGGGCAGCGCCATCCGCGCGCCCTCATCCAGTATGGCGAGAAAGGCAAGAATAAAACCGGCGGAGGACCCTGTGGTGACCACCACCTGTTCCGGCGATACGCTCACGGCGTATCTGTCCTTGTAATGTGCCGCGATGCGTTCGCGCAGCCGCGGCAGACCCAACGCCTCGGTATACCCCAGACGCTCGGTTTCGAGCGCCGTTCTGGTGGCCTCGATCACGGCGCGCGGCGCGCCTGTCCCGGGCTGCCCGACTTCCATGTGAATAATGTCGGACCCCGCTTCTTCTCTTTCGTTGGCGGCGCGCATCACGTCCATCACGATGAACGGATCTATGCCGCTGCGGCGCGAGACAGCCCTGGGCAGGTCCGGTAATTTGCCAACTCCTGTTTCCGTGCTGTCCATTCCGCGCTTTCCCTGCCTCACAAGCTTTTGATAATACCGGGACTCGTCACTCAATCGCCTTATTCTGTAACATCTATCTGTATATTCGCGCAGCAGGCTCGAAATCCGCCTGACAGGGCGGGTGCGAATTAAAATTTCGAGATTTCGCCCGCTCGCAGATGCGTTGACCCGGCGCATGGCGGAAATTAGTCTGCAGGCGCCGGTCGCCTGCGAGTAACATTGGCAAGCCACTGATTTTTCAAACGAAATCTTGCCCGTCGGAGCATTTATGATATCTGAAATCCAGGAGGAAGCCGTTCCCAAGCTGACTTTCGGCCGAATAGCCAGGTCCGGGATAGCGCTTCTGCTGGCGGTCGTGATCGCGGTGACAGCCGGGCCTGCGCGGGCGGGCGGCCTGATCCGCGATTCGGAAATCGAGGCGCTGATCCGCGAATATGCCACGCCGGTGTTTCATGCCGCCGGACTGGGGACCCAGAATGTCAAAATTCACCTGGTGAGCGATCGAAGCTTCAACGCCTTCGTCGTCGATGGCCAGAACATGTTCATGCATGTCGGCACGCTCATGCGGTCCGATACGCCCAACCAGGTCATCGGCGTGCTTGCCCATGAAGCGGGTCATATTGCCGGCGGTCACCTGTCCAGGCTGCGCCAGGCCGTGGCCAAGGCCCGTTCCGCGACATTGATGCTTCGGCTGATCGGTATCGCCGCCATTGCGGCGGGGGCCATTGCCGGAGGCGGCGGCGATGTCAGTTCGGCCGGCGCGGGGGCAATACTGGGAGGCCAGAGCGTCGCGCAGCGCTCCATCCTTGCCTACCGGCGAGCCGAAGAATCCGCTGCCGACCAGGCGGCGATCTCCTATCTGAACGCCACCCGGCAATCGGCGCGCGGCATGCTGCAGACATTCGCCTTTTTCGCCGATCAGGGCTTGGCGTCGCTGAAGTATATCGACCCGTATGTACAAAGCCATCCAATGCCCCAGCAGCGAATTGCGCAATTGCGCGACCTGGCCAGGGCCAGCCGCTATTTCGACAACAGGGACCCACCGCAATTGC
>JAJFHO010000261.1 GCA_021775575.1 Hyphomicrobiales bacterium | reverse complement strand
GAACTCGATCAAGATCCTGTTCGGCATCGGCTATATCGAGAAGCTGGGCAACGAAGCTCATCCGCTCGGTGGCGGCACGACGGCGATCGACCGCATTTCGAACTCGGACTTCATCGTTTCGGGCTCGGTTCTGCATGATCCCTCGGGACTGTACATCACGGCCTGGTACGCTGACCGGGACTTTGACCGGGCAACGTCAGTGGCTGGCGCCAGCGGCGCGTGCGCGGTTAACGTGGGCAATCCTGGCGGCTGTAAGGACATAACGTCCTGGTATGTCAACGTTGGCGTCTACCGGCGCTGGAACGACCTTGGCAAAACGTCGATCTATTTCGACTATGGCAACTTTGACGATGCCGGCGCCGGAACCTTGTGGGGCGGCCCGACTGCCGTCGGTGCAAGCTTCGTCAACTCCAGCGAGACCGATGTCTGGGGCTTTGGTGTCGTGCAGAAGGTCGACGCCGCGGCGATGGAACTGTACTTCGATTACAAGCATATCGAAGTTGACATCCAGAACTGCGACAACGCGACCGGCCTGGTTTGCCAGAACCAGAACATCGACGACTTCGATAAAGTCCTCATTGGTGGCCGCATCAAGTTCTAGTCCTTACCGGACAGACACGAAACATCGGGAGCCGTCCTTCGGGGCGGCTCCTTTTTTTGTGCAATCACCGCCGCTTTCAAGACATTATGGCAGGAAGGGATTGCTGATATTCGAGCCAGGAGACTCTCCCGGTGCCATCAATTCAACGACAGAGTGTCGCCCGGTGGCGGCTGCGCTTGCCCGGGAAGGCCCGTTTGCCGGTCATTATTCTTGCCGCCGGCATTCTCGCGCTCGCCAATTCCACCCCCGCACCGGCGGTTGACGCGCGCACGCGGGTCGATCTGGAACTTGTTCTCGCTGTCGATACGTCCGGCAGCGTGGACATGCATGAATATACGCTTCAAATGCAGGGTCTGATCGCCGCTTTCCGGGACCCGGCAATTATCGCGGCGATCCACGCCACGGGTCCCAACGGCATTGCCGTAACCCTTGTCCATTGGAGTTCTGCCAGTGAGCAGGAGCAAGTCGTCGCGTGGACGCAAATCCACGATGCCACGACCGCCGATGCCTTTGCCGCGTCAATCGAGGAACTGCCACGCCGCCGGCGGTTTTTTGACAGCACTGGGATCGGCTCCGTGCTGCAGTTCGGGGAACGTCTGATTCGGCGCAACCGCTTTGACGGTCGCAGAAAATCCATCGATGTCTCCGGTGACGGCGTCAACAATTCCGGAATTCCGCCCGAGCTGATCCGTGACGATGTCGTCGCGGGCGGCGTGACCATAAACGGCCTGGCTATCCTGGATGAAGCACCGCATTTGCAGGCTTATTTCGCCCGCAATGTGATCGGCGGCGCGGGCGCCTTCGTCATGACTGTGGAAGGCTATATCGATATCATAGCCGGAACGCGCGCCAAGCTTTTGCGCGAAATTTCCGTTTCAATCGCTGGACGGGACGAAGCGGACGGCAGCCACTACCAATAAGCCGGAGCAGACCATGACAACACGCAGATGGGCGAACAGGCCCAAGGGATCCACCTGGGGAGACTGGGGCAAGGACGATCAGCGCGGCCGCATGAACCTGGTGACGCCGGAGCGACGCTTGCGCGCGGTCCGGGAGGTTCGCGAGGGAGTGTGCTATTGCCTGTCAATGCCGCTGGATATGCCCGGCGGCAACGCGGTCAATCCAAAGCGCTTTCCGCCGAAGATCGGACCTGTCTTCAATCCGCCGCAAAGCGATTCTGTGTACTTCAATTTCAGATGGGACGATACGCAACCCGGCTGCGCCGACCTCGCATCGGACGAATGCGTCACGCTCTATTCCCAATATTCAACGCAATGGGACGGTTTTGCGCATATCGGCAGCCTGTTCGACGCCGATGGCGACGGCACGCTGGAGCCGGTCTACTATAACGGTTACCGGGCCGGGGAGCATATCAAGGGACCCGACGACGCGGAAGATATGGGCGCGCGCGCCTTGAGCGTCGACAATATGGCGCTTTCCGGCATGCAGGGGCGCGGGGTCCTGGTCGATTTTCACCGCCATTTCGGCGACGAGAGGGTCGCCGTCAACTATGACATGCTGATGGAGATTTTCGAAAAGGACGGCATCGGCGTCGAGGAAGGCGACTTTTTTCTGTTTCATACCGGCTGGGACGACATGATCCTGTCGATGGACGGAAATCCGGACGCGGAGAAGCTGCATAACTCCTGCGCGGTCCTGGACGGGTTCGACGACCGTATCCTGAACTGGATTACGCAGTCCGGCGTCGTCGCCCTGATCTCCGACTATATGGCGATCGAGGATTCGCACGGCTATGGCGACACGCAGGGCGGCTGTTCGCGCCTGCCGATCCATCGCCATTGCCTGTTCCGTCTGGGCGTTCACCTGGGTGAAATCTGGTATCTGTCCGAACTGGCCAGGGACCTCCACGATCGAGGCCGTTGCCATTTTCTGCTGACAGCGCCGCCGCTGCGCCTGCCCGGCGCGGTAGGATCACCGGTGACACCGATAGCGACAATATGAAATTATGAACCGGAATTGACATCGTCGGGGAGCCAGCATGACACAGTTACCAAATCAGGCACCACTCAAGGTCTACTGGCAGCCGGGCTGCTCCAGCTGCCTCAAGACGAAGGAATTTCTGCTCGAAAACGGCATCGCGTTCGAGTCGGTCAATGTCCTGGAAGGCGAAAACGGCTTCAAGGAACTGGAAGCATTTGGCGTACGTCTCGTTCCCATCGTGGCGCGCGGCGACGACTGGGCGAACGGCGCCGTGTTTCGCGATGTTGCGCGGGTTGCGGGCTTTGAATGGAACGGTCACAAGATGCTCGCGCCGCAAGAAATGCGCGCGCGTATCGATGGCATTCTGGCGGCGGGGCACCGCTTTGCGTCACAGATCCCGGACGACAGGCTGGATGACATGCTTCCCAACCGGCCACGCAGCTACCGGGAACTGGCCTACCATATCTTCAATATCCCGGAGGTTTTCCTGGACCGGGTCGAGCATGATGCGCCCTATACCTATGAGGCGCTTCTCTCCAAGCTGCCGCCCGAGATGAAAACGAAGGACGATCTGCTGGCCTATGGCTCAGGCGTCCGGGAACGGTTTGACGCATGGTGGAAACGCGAGGGCCACGGCACCGACTTCACGCAAGCGGGCAAAGTCTATTATGGCGACGTCACATTGCACGAAGTGCTTGAGCGGACCGGCTGGCATTCGGGCCAGCATACCCGCCAGCTGATGCTGGTTCTGGACAAGCTCGGGCTGGCGCCGGACGGCCCGCTCAGCGACGCCGATTTCGCAGGGCTGCCGATGCCGAAGGAAGTCTGGGACAACGAGACGACCTTTGCCTAGCTACCGCTCGCCAACCAGCCCACGCTAGTAGCCGATCGCGCAGCCATCCTTGCGCGGGTCCGAGCCGCCGGTCAGAACATTCTGCTGCCAGTCAATCCACACCGCTTGCGAGCCGCCAATCGGACGCTGCGGCATGGCTGTCTCATGGCCTTTGGCACGCAAGGCGTCCACGATATCCGCGCTCAGTCCGCGTTCAACGTCAACGACGCCGGTGGAGGGGTTGGGGAAGAACCGCGGCGCGTCCATGGCTTCCTGAATGTCGAGGCCGAAATCCAGAAGACGGGTAAGGAACTGCATATGCCCGGTCGCCTGATAGGAGCCGCCCATCACACCGAAGGGCATCACCGCACGTCCGTCCTTCGCGAGCATACCGGGGATAATCGTATGCAAGGGCCGTTTGCCCGGTGCGATGCAGTTGGGATGCCCGGCTTCGAGCGTGAAGCCTTGAGCCCGGTTCTGCAGCATTACGCCCGATTTCGGAGCCATCTGGACACTCCCGAAGGGGCTGAATAAAGTATTGATAAAGCTGCAGCAATTCCTGTCCTTGTCGACTACCGAAATATGGACGGTGCTCTCATGCGCCGGCGGTTTGATATCCGGCAACGCGGTACCGGCCCGGTCCGGGTCGATCGCTTCTCGCAGGGCGGCGGCATTCTCTTCAGACAACAGCCAGTCGACCGGCACGTTGGCCTGCGCCGGGTCGGCGATATAGAGATCGCGCTGCGCATAGGCGAGCCGGGACGCCTCAATCTCAAGATGCACACGTTCGAGGGTTATCGGATCGCCGCCGCCTTCAAAGCCGCTCATCATATTGAGCAGCAGCAAGGCGATAACGCCCTGCCCGTTCGGCGGACATTCGAACACGTCATAACCGCGAAAATTGATCGAGATCGGATCGACATATTCGCCCCTCACCGAGGCGAAATCCTCATGGGTATGCAGTCCGCCCTTGCTCTGCAGAGTAGCGACCATGTCGTCGGCGACGGCGCCGGTGTAAAAAGCATCCCGTCCGCCCTCGGCGATTGCGGCAAGGGTTGCCGCCAGCTCCGGCTGGCGGAGCAGCGCCCCCACCGCGGGCAGTTTTCCGCCCGGCAGAAACACCCGCGCCGCATTCTCGTCGTTGCGGAGCAAACCGAGCTGCGTCGTAAAGTCCAAATGCACTCTCGAGGACATAGGAAAACCATCGCGCGCATAACCGATGGCCGGTTGCAGCAGCTCACCCAGGGATATCGTGCCGTGATCGGCGACCAGCCGCTCCCAGGCATAGACGGCGCCTGGCAGGCTTACCGCATGCGGCGACTGGCGCTCGATGGTCGTGATGCCTTTTGCGGCGTACCATTCCTGGGTCGCGGCCGCGGGCGCTCCGCCCGAACCGTTGAAGGCGAGCGGGACACCAGCGGCCTCAGGCGCGTAAAGGCAGAAACAGTCGCCGCCGATGCCGGTGGACTCAGGCTCGACCACGCACTGGACGGCACAGGCTGCCACCGCCGCATCAAGGGCGTTTCCGCCGCGCCGCAAAATATCGACGGCGGTCTGGCTCGACAGCGGATGCGATGTGGCTGCCACACCGCCCGGCGCGTGGACGGGAGAGCGGCCGGGGAGTTGTAAATCACGCATCTGTCGAGGCCTTTCCCGCAGTTTTTGCCAACTTGTCTGCTCGATTCCGAACACAGGAAGTAGCGGTAGCAGAGCAAGGACTCAACCCCCCGGCATGGAGAGTATGATATCCGGTCATGGGGCTTGCTCACCGAATTCGGACCATGGCAAGAGCCATTCATTGCAGATTGAGCCGGGCCTGGCGGTCCTCCGGCGCAATTATATGGCTTTACGCCATGACGGATCGCAGGCCTGCTTACATCCACCCAATTTCCCTGAAGAGCTTCGGGACGTGATCGAGGGTCGGGACCTCTGCATCCGGCGTATAGTCCGGCAAAGGCGTCCGGCCGGTTCCGCGGTTTATCCAGATGCAGCGAAACCCCATGTCGCGCGCGGCGGCGAGGTCGAGATGCGGGCTGGCGCAGACATGCACGATCTCATCCTTGCCGACGCCGAGGCTGTCATACGCGCAGTTGAAAATCCTCTGCGACGGCTTATAGGCCTGTGCACGCTGCGCGGATACGACGCGATCGATATGGCCGCCCATTTGCGCGACGTTTCCCTCGATAATGTCGTCATCGGTGTTGGAGATGATGCACAGGCTGAAGCCGCCCTCCTTTAGCGCTCCCAGCGTCCCGACCACCTCCGGGAAGGGCGGCATCTTGGAAATGCCCGATGTCAGGACTTCGATATCTCGCCTGTCATAGTCCAGCCCCAATTCCGACATCGCCATCTTGAGAGCCGTCCCCGCGACATCGCGAAACGAACGATGCGGCGGCTTTTGCTCAAGCTCGTGCTCATATTTGTCATAGACGGCGATCAGCGCGCCCGGCTCAACGGTGCTGCGGGTCTGACGGCGCAATATCTCCTCGACGGCGCCCAGAAGCCCCTCGTCCCACTGAATCAGCGTTCCATAACAGTCGAAGGTGAGCCATTCCGGCCGCTGTCCGCCCAGCGTCATTGTCAATGCTCCGCAGCGATAGCGCCTCTATGAGGCCGGCTTCTCGAATTTCAGTGTCATTCGGTCGCTCTCGCCGATAGCGAGATATTTGTCGCGGTCCTTGTCCTTCAGACGCAGGCTCGGCGGCAGGGTCCACACGCCTTCGGGATGATCCCTCTTATCGGCCGGATTGGCGTTGACTTCCGATTTCCCGACAAGTTTGAACCCGGCCGCCTCGGCCATTTCGATCACCTGCTCTTCATGCACATAGCCCGAGAGCGCCTGCGGATCGGGGAATTCCTCCGGGTCGGCGCGATGCTCGACCACGCCGAGAATGCCCCCTGGTTTCAGCGCTGTGTACATCGCATCGAAGATCGGCGTCTCAAAGCCGAACTTCATCCAATTGTGAATATTGCGAAAGGTCAGCACCATATCGGCGGAGCCCGGCGGCGCTATCGCTCCCTTCGTGCGCGACAGTTCGGTTACGATCACCTCGCCATAGAGGTCCGGACGGGCGGCCAGTTTTGCGTCATATCGCTCGATAAATTTCAGGATGCGCGCATCCTTGGTGTCCCGGTTGCGGTGGGCGGCGTAATATTTGCCGGATCCCTTGAGATAGGGGGCAAGGATTTCCGTATACCAGCCGCCGCCCGGCCAGATTTCCACCACGCTCATCTCCGGCCGGACACCAAGGAACATCAGCGTCTCGAAGGGATGCCGGTATTTGTCGCGCGCGGCGTATTTCGGCGTGCGATGGTCTCCCGCGATCAGGGCCTTGAGGCCAGCCGCCGCATTCTGGTCGGCAGCGATTGGAGCTATCGTGCAAACCAGAACGGCGCCGGCCAGTAACAATCTGATTTTTTTCGCCATCATTTCCATACACCTGCTTCAGGCGAAGAGTGTGCCGGATCGCGAAACAGGCTTCAATCGTCAGCACGGAAATAATATCGATGGATCCCCTTGCTGTCCCTGAAAAGGAAACGACATGAAAAATCCCCTCGCAATTTATATTGCTGCTGCTCTTCTCTGCCCGGCAGGTCCCGCGGCGCAAGCCGAGGAAGACAAAGCCACCGCAGCTTTCGAATCCCTGACCCTTGAGACGGCGTTGGAGGTGGCGCAGGCAACCTTGTCGAAATGCCGGAGCGATGGATTCCAGGCGGCTGTCAGCATCGTCGACCGCGGCGGCAACCTGCAGGTCACGCTGCGCGACAGGTTCGCCGGTCCGCACACGACCGATACGGCCTACCGCAAGGCGTGGACCGCACTCAGTTTCCGCACCGATACGCTCGAATTGGCCAAGTTGACAGAGTCGGGCGAAGGGTGGGCGATCCGCAAAGTCACCGGAGCATTGCCGCTCGGCGGCGGCGTTCAGATCCGCAAGGGGGACGGCAGCCTCGTTGGCGCGGTCGGTGTCTCGGGCGCGCCCGGCCCGGAAAATGACGATAAATGCGCCAGGGCCGGGATCGCCGCGATCGAGGACAAGATTGCGTTTTGAACAACGTCTCGGGAAATCGCGGCCAGAGCCTTATCGGCTCTGTTCGCCGGAAAGCCAGAAGCTTGCAAGCAGGCGATCGATCGGCGCGAAATCGTCGGTCAGGATCAATCCGAGCTGAGCGATATTCAGGGAGTCGATACCCACGCGCTGCCAGAAATTCGGATAGCCATGGGTTGCCGTAACCTTGCCGGGCAGACCGGTTTCGACGGCTGAGGCATACACGATAAATGTGGCCCGGCTGGCGCGCTGAACATATTTCGGGGCCACCCAGACCTCGATTGCCCTGAAATCCCGGCGCAGCGTCCGCACGATACTCGCCAGGAGTCTGGGCCGCCTCGGATCGTCCACCACATTGAGCACATAGAAGCCGTTCGGCGTCAGCCGGGAGCGGACCAATTCGTGGAATTCAGCCGATACCAGATGCGCCGGGATAGCGATGTCGTGGAAGGCGTCACCGAAGATGACGTCGAAGCGTTGGCCGGAATTCTCCTTCGCCAACGCGACCCGGGCATCCAGCGTTTCCGTGCGCGTATTCGCTCCCGGTTCGAACCACATCCGGTCGCGCGCCAGGCTCGTGACCAGCGGATCGATCTCGGCGATCGTAAGCCGGCTCTCTTTGTTGCGGGACGACCAGGCGCGCGGCAGCGTATAACCGCCGCCGCCGATGAAGAAGGCCGAAACGGCCCGCGACCCGAATTTGTGCCGCGCGATCTCGTCGACAAGGTGCAGATAGGGACTGAACAGAAATTGCGGCGCGTCGCGGTCGTTGACGCTGTGCACCAGATGATCCAGCGCCATCAGCCTTGAAGGACGCCCCGTCAGGTGATCCGCCGGATCGACACGGATGCAATAATACTGGCTCTCAACCTGGCAGGGCGTTTCGAACCCCGGGACGGATGTCCGGGTCAGGGCGACAGCGGCCATGATCGAGCCGGCCGTTACGCCAAACGCCATGGAACCGATACCGGGAAGAAACAGGGCGCCAAGCAGCGCATTGAGACCCGCGACCAGCCACAGCGTGCCCGCGGAGCCGAGATAGGAGACCAGAACGAACCCGGCCAGAAAGGTGCCGAGAATGCTGCCAAAGGCTCCGGCGGCGAACATCCTGCCAATGATACGTCCGCTTATCTGTTGCTCGGCGCGAAGGGCAAATGTCGTCGCCAGCGGCTGTATCAGACCGGCGGCGAGGCTGGGCAGGAAAAACGCGCTGACGCCGGCAAGCGTTATCGACAAGGCAAGCGGCGCTGAACCCAGCGACAATGCGCCAGCGACGGCGGCCGTGATCGGCAGGACCAAGAGCGTCAGGACAGCTCCCGCCCAAAAGGCCAGGCCCATCAAAGGCATGGCTTTCCCCGGCCATTTTTCAGCGAGCAGTCCGCCGATCCAGTGACCGAGGGTGAGGCCCGCCAGAACCACGCCGATCACGGTCGTCCATGTGTAGATGGACATGCCGAAATAGGGCGCCATCATCCGGCCGGCGACGATCTCGACAATCATTGCCCCGGCCGCATTCAGGGCGACCGCGGCAACAAGAAGAGCCAATGCCCGGGACTTGGATATTTGTGCGGAGGACTTGCCGGTCACCCGATTGTCGCCAGCGACGGAAATGTCTCCAGGAGCCAGACGGCTATCAGATTCATCGAGCCGGTAATGAACATGAACCCGGTCAGCACCAGCAATCCGCCCATGACCTTTTCCACATAGCGCAGGTGTTTCCGGAACCTCGTCAGAAAGCCCATGAAGGGTCCGAAGGCGAGCGCGGCGGCGACAAAGGGGATTCCCAGCCCCATGGAATAGGCGAACAGCAGACTGACGCCCTTGGATACGGAATCCTCCGCGGCCGCGACCGCAAGGATCGCCGCCAGCACCGGACCGATGCACGGCGTCCAGCCGAAGGCAAAGGCCAGTCCGACGAGATAAGCCCCCAGCATTCCCGCCGGCGGCGATACCGCATGCCTGCGAAACTCGCGGTACAGGAAGGGAAGCTTGAGTATGCCCAGAAAATGAAGCCCGACGACGATGATCGCGGCACCGGCAATTTTGGCCAACAGGTCGAGATTGCTGGCAATCAGCTGGCCTATGGCCGTCGCCGTCGCCCCCAGCGATACAAACACGGTGGTAAATCCGAGCACGAAGGCAATCGCCGCGAGCACGACCTCGCGGTAGACATCGGAGGGAACCTCGCCCTCGCCCGTCAGCTGATCGAATGTTGTCCCGCCGAGAAAGCACAGATAGGGCGGAACCAGAGGCAGCACGCAGGGAGAAAGAAAGCTGATCAGCCCCGCAATTACAGCGCCTATATAGGAAACTTCCATCGCCGAACGGCTTTCATATGGCCTGCCCCGCGGACGCAGGAAAGCGGATTAGGGTTATTCCTTGCAGTACAGATCGTAAAGCAAGGTGACGACTTTCTTGGCTTCGTCGCTGCCAAGCGAATAATAGATCGTCCGTCCGTCGCGCCGGGCAGTGACCAGACGGTCGAAGCGCAGCCGCGCCAGCTGCTGGGAAACACTGGGCTGACGCATCAGCATCAGCTGCTCCAACTCACCGACCGACCTTTCGCCGTCGACCAGAAGGCAGAGGATCATCAGCCGGGTTTCGTGCGCCAGCGCTTTCAGGAGATCGCTCGCCGCACGGGCATGCTCTCCCATTTGTTCCATATTATCGTCTGTGAGAGATTTATTCTTGGCAGTAGCCATTGCGATGCAGTCCTCACCTTTTTCTGAATGCTCAACCGGAGTCACCAGCGGATAACGCCTATCCCTCTGCTGGCACTTTCTTCAGCATTTGGTCAAGCAAACCCCAGAAAAAATCCTCGCCGGGATAACCCATGATGCGTCCAAGTTCGACCCCCTTGTCCATAAGAACGAATGTCGGGGTGAAAATTACCGGTTTGATATCGTTCAGGTCTCCCGGGCGTTTGTCATGAATATCAACTTCGCGGATCGGAACCTGGCGTCCCTCTCGCGTCTTGTCATAAACGACACCTACCTCGTCGTCCCAGACCTCGCACCATTCACACATGGCCTGCCGAAACATGACCAGCTCCGCCGCCTGCCCGGCGGAGGATGCTCCGGCACACAGGAGAATTGCGACAACGGCATTACGTACAAGATGGAATCGGCCACACTTCGTCATGAGAAATACATAACGTAATTCGAATGTATAAACAATCCAAAGTGCCAATCAGGGATCGGAAATCACTTTTCCGCCTGCTCTTTCCAAAATAACCTTGCCGTGCAGGACGGTACTGCGAAAAGTCAAATTTTCTCTTTTTTACCCGCAACTTAGAATGAAAACCTCTGCCGTCGGAATCTGCGGGTCCGACCTGACGACCAGACAATAAATTCAAAAATACATATCTATCTATTGATTTAAGTGATCGCTCCCATTACCGTCACTCTATAACAAAACCGTGACCAATCGGTTTGCATTATGATTATAGGGGAGGAAGGGCGATAAGCCGGGCGCTCGCGGGACGGGTAGCGAGATAGAGTCATTCGATTAACCGTCGTGCCGCCAGACGCTTACAACGCTCCCGCTATACCATGGACGCAACAATGGCCACATCTCTTGGTGGCCATTATGTTAAAAGCTGTTTGAATGGCGCCGCGATTTGAGGAGTTGCGCGCTTTGGTTGGAACCTTAAAAGAAGCAGGATAAACGATGAAAGAAATAACACGTCGCCAGGCGCTTTCCATCGGTGGCAGTATCCTTGCCGCCGCTGCTATCGGTGTCCGGCCCGTATTCGCCGCGAATGATTCCCAGGACATTATCGACAAGTTCACAAGCGGCAAGACCGCCAAGGAAGGCAGAATCACGCTGGAGCTGCCGCAAATCGCGGAGAACGGCAACACCGTGCCGATTTCGTTCTCGATTGAGAGTCCGATGACCAAGGCGGATTATGTGAAGCGTGTCGTCCTCGTCGCCGATGCAAATCCGCGCGGCGGCGTTGCAACTTTCAATTTCACACCCGCATCGGGCGTGGCCGAAGCGTCGACCCGGATGCGTCTGGCCCAGACCCAGAATGTTATCGCTGTCGCCGAGATGTCGGATGGTTCCTTTTACATGGCGAAACGGCAGGTAAAAGTCACGATTGGCGGCTGCGGCGGCTAACGGATCGATAGGGAGAACCTGAAATATGGCTAGCGTTAAACCACGGGTGAAAGTCCCCGCGAGTGCAAAGAAGGGTGAGGTCATCGAGATCAAGACGCTGATCTCGCACAAGATGGAAACCGGTCAGCGCAAGGACAAGAAAACAGGAAAACCGATTCCGCGAAGGATCATCAACAAGTTCGTTGCGACGTTTAACGGTGAAACGGTTTTTTCAATGGATTTAGAGCCCGCCGTCTCGGCAAATCCGTACATCAAATTCAACATGAGAGCGGAGAAGTCCGGCGAGTTCGAATTTACCTGGGTTGATGACAACGGCTCAAGCTACAAGGCCAAGAAGAAACTTGCCGTCAATTGAATCCTGAACGGTCCGGAAAAACCGGAATTCGTTTCAGTAACTCAACAGGTCGAAGGGTGGGAAGAATGTCGCTAGCAAAAAGAATGATGGGAGTAAGTGTCGCAATTGCGTTTGCGCTTACCGCCGGTTCTTCGCTCGCGCTTGCACAGGCAAAGAAGAAAAAGTCCAAGTGCAAGGACGGCGAAACGGAACAGGTTGCAAGCTACAAGCCCTCAAAGGGCACTAATCTGAATCTCCAAATCGAAGCATCGTTGACCGGCAAGCCCGGCAATCCCAAGTCCGGGTTAAAGTGGATGGTGCATCGCCGCCTTGGCAATTGCATCGCTTGCCATGAAGTCAAGAAGATCCTGGGAGAGGTCAAGGCTGACAATCCCGGCACCCTGAAAAAATATGCATTCCATGGCAAGATCGGACCGACGCTCGACGGTGTTGCCGATCGCTATACCGAAGGCGAGCTGCGCCTGATCGTCGTAAGCGCGAAGAAAGCATTTCCTGACGCGAATACGATCATGCCGGCATTTCACGCCAATTCGGGGCTCAACCAGGTTACCGGAGATTGCAAGGACCTGGCCATTCTCTCCGCCGAACGGGTGGAAGACGTGGTCGCCTATCTCAAGACACTCAAGCAATAATTCGGGAAAGTTTCGCTCCGCGCGAGGGAGGATCACGCATGAACGGACTCAAACTCATTAGCATTGCCGGGAGTGTTGCCGCGATCATTTTTGCTGCTCCGGCACTTGCCACCGATGGCAAATCCGGGCCGTTGAAGCCGGCTTCGAAAGATAGCCCGCTGTCCGAAATATGGTCTGGATATCATTTCGCCAGCAAGGAAACCCAGGCGATGCAGGATGACGATTTCGGAAATCCTGCGATGAACTGGTACGACGTCGGCGAGACCGGCTGGTCGAAGAAGGACGGCGAGGCCGGCAAGTCCTGCGCCGAATGCCACAAGGTGGGCGACATAAAGGGCGTGGGCGCGCGCTATCCCATCTATGACGACAAGCTGAAGAAGCTGATGAACGTCGAAGAGCGCGTCAATTATTGCCGCAAGACCTATATGAAGGCGAAGCCCTGGAAGTATGATTCAAGCAACATGCTGGGCATGGCCATCTTTATCAATGCGCAGGCGCGCGGCATGCCTCGGAGCGTAAAGATCGACGGTCCCGCAGCCGAGTTTTTCGAAAAGGGCAAGAAATTCTACTATGCTCGACGCGGCCAGCTCGACATGTCATGCGCCCATTGCCATGAGAAATATTTCGGCCAGAAAATTCGCATGAATATCCTGTCGCAGGGTCAGTCCAACGGCTTCCCGACCTACCGCCTGAAATGGCAGAAGCCAGGTTCCCTGCACCGCCGCTTCAGTGGCTGTAACAAGCAGGTCCGTGCGAAGTCGTTCAAACGCGGTTCGCCGGAATATATGGCTCTGGAGCTTTATCTGGCCTGGCGTGGACAAGGCCTGCCGATCGAAACACCGGCGGTCCGCAACTAGAACAGGGTTCTCGCAAAGGCGGCGAAATTCTCTCCACCGCCGCCCTGTCTTGACTGCCTTCGGTTCGGGGCCGCTGCATGGAAATGGAGCGGCCCCGATTCTTTTTCCAAACGCATAGTCACCGGTCGCTTGAGAGAGACGAAGCCCGGTTTGCATAGTAAACAGGAGCGCTTTGCCAATGATTTCCCGCCGCGAATTTCTACAGGTCGCCGTGGCTACCAGTGCGCTGACGGCTGGGTCCGGATATGGTGCGTGGTCCAGGCTGGCGGCCCAGCAGGCCCTGACCGAGGCACAGATTCTCGACTTCAAGGCGTATGGCAATGTCACCCTGGTTCACCTGACCGATATTCACGCGCAGCTCAAGCCGGTCTATTTCCGCGAACCCTCGGTCAATGTCGGCATCGGTGGTGTGGCGGGCAAGCCGCCCCACATTACCGGTTCGGATTTTCTCGACTATTACCGGCTGAAACCGGGCTCACCGGAAGCCTACGCTTTGTCATCGCAGGATTTCATCGCCCTCGCCAAGACCTATGGAAGGATGGGAGGTATCGACCGGATCGCAACGGTGTTGAAGTCGATCCGTGCCGAAAGGGGGGACAACATGCTGTTCCTTGACGGCGGCGACACCTGGCAGGGCAGCTACACCGCCAACAAGACCAAAGGCCAGAGCGTAATCGACGTCATGAATTCGCTGAAGCCGGACGCGATGACCGGTCACTGGGAATTCACCTATGGCGCCGCGCGTGTGAAAGAGGCGGTGGATGCGCTCCCCTACCCGTTTCTTGGCGGCAATATCTTCGATACGGAGTGGGAAGAACCGGCCTTTGATTCCACTGCCTATTTCGAGCGTGGCGGCGTGAAGATTGCCGTAATCGGCCAGGCTTTCCCCTACACGCCGATCGCCAACCCGCGGTGGATGTTCCCGAACTGGTCATTCGGCATTCGCGAGGAAGTCGTTCGCAAGAACGTGGAAACCGCCCGCGCCAAGGGCGCGCAGCTCATCGTGCTGCTCTCGCATAATGGCTTCGATGTCGACCGCAAGCTTGTTTCCCGCGTCGAGGGCATCGATGTCGTGCTGACCGGCCATACCCATGATGCGATCCCCGAGCCGCTCAAGATCGGAAACACGCTGCTGATCGCAACCGGCTCCAGCGGCAAGTTCCTGTCGCGGCTCGATCTCGATATTCAGGGCGGCGCGGTGAAGGGGTTCCGCTACCGGCTGATCCCGATCTTTTCCGATGTCATCAGCTCCGATGGCGAAACCGCGGCACTTGTCGATAAAGCGCGTGCGCCACATCGCAGCGAGCTGGAACGGGTGGTCGGCCATACGGACTCGCTGCTCTACCGGCGCGGCAATTTCAACGGCACCTTCGATGATCTTATTTGCGATGCAATGCTCGCTGAACGCGATGCGGAAATTGCCCTTTCGCCTGGCTTCCGCTGGGGCACCTCGCTGCTGCCGGGCCAGCCGATCACGATCGAGGACATTTTCACTCACACCGCGCTCACCTATCCCGCCACCTACCGTTTGCCGATGACCGGCAAACGCCTGAAAGACATCCTCGAAGACGTGTCGGACAATCTTTTCAATCCCGATCCTTATTATCAGCAGGGCGGAGACATGGTTCGGGTCGGCGGCCTCGGTTACACGATCGAGATAAACAAGCCCGCGGGTTCGCGTATTTCAAACATGACATATTTGAAGACCGGCAAACCGATTGATCCCGAAAGGGAGTATATCGTCGCCGGCTGGGCAAGCGTAAACGAGAATACCGAAGGCCCACCGATCTGGGATGTCGTGGAGTCCTACATAGCCGCGCGCAAGACGGTGAATGTCTCGCCAAACGATAGCGTGAAAGTTGTCGGCTGATCCCGCCGGTGTCGCTTGACGGCCCGCCTGCCGGGCCGGACCCGGCAAGGGAAAGATTGTGAAGAGGCATAAATGCTTGCTCGGTGTGCAGGACTATCCATTGCGTTGGCGGCGCTCGTCATCGCGACCCTGGGGCAGGTGACCGCGAACGCCCAGAGCCGCGCCGGCGGCGACGGCCCCGCCGATACCGTTGTCGGCCGGCAACTCGACGCACCGGCCAATTTGCGCCCGATCAAGGAGAAATTCTGGTGGAGCGACGACTGGTATGACCGCGGTATTCTGGAGGTGCCGGTCAACCACGACGTTACCGAGCGCCATATTTCCTACACCAACCCCACCGACGGCACCGACATACCGGCGATCATTTTCAGGCCGGCAAAAGCCGGCCGCTATCCCGCTGTGTTGTTTCAGCATGGGCGGCGGGGGCTTGACGATCTGGTCCAGCGGCTCGCCCGGCGAATGTCAGCCCGTGGTTTCGTCGTGCTGGCGCCCGATGTTTTCGCGGCGCGTTTCATCGATATGCTTCCGATCGAACATCGCAAGGAAACCGAAGGGGACGTCGATGCGGCCATAGATGTCCTGCTGGCCCTGCCCGATGTCTCCACTTCGAAGGCGTGCCTCTACAGCCATACCAGAGGCGGCTATTACACACTCAAAGTCGCAACCGCCTACGGCCGGCAAAACAAAGACGTAGCCTGCTATGTGTCCTTCTATCCGCATTGGCAAAACCCGAATGCGGCGGAACCCATGCAGGTTTACCGTTACGCCAGGGAGGTAGATCAGCTCGACATTCCGGTCCTCGTCTTTATCGGCGAATTCGAGCAATATCAGCGCCGCCGTTCGATCGAAACGGCGATAGGCTCGATGAAAGAGAACGGCAAGGAGGTCAGGCTCATTATCTATCCCGGGGTCGGGCGCGGTTTCGATTTCCGTCCGCCGCAAGCGCGCACCTTCGCCGACGATCTGGCAACGAAAGATTCCAATCTTCGCGCGGCAGCCTTCATCCGCAGGCACCTGACGCCCTGGCAACGACGCAAGAGTTCAAAAAAATGAGAGATTGCCTCGCCTTGCTTGTCTGCCGCCAGTGACTGATTTATATACATTCAAGAATATATATATTTTCAAACGTCCCGCAGGCAACCTAAGAGAAACGAATAATGGACTCTATCAGGGAGCTGCTGATTTCAGATTCGGCGATCAGCCTGGCAGTTGGCGGTCTGGTCATTGGATTTGTTTTCGGCTTCGCCGTATACCGGACCAATTTCTGCACCATGGGGTCGCTTTCAGACATTCTGAATTTTGCGGACTATCGCCGCTTTCGCGCCTGGCTGCTGGCGATTGCCGTTGCCATGACAGGCGCGCAAATGCTGCAGATGGCCGGTGTCGTCGATCTATCGCGATCGATGTATCTCAGTTCAAATCTGAACTGGTTCGGCAACGTCGCGGGCGGTTTCCTGTTCGGCTTCGGAATGGCCTTCACCGGCGGCTGCACGAGCCGCAACCTGGTGCGGGCCGGAGGCGGCGATATTCGCTCGCTCATTGTGCTGCTCGTGGTCGGTATTTTCGCCTATATGACGATTGGCGGCCTGTTCGGACCGGTCCGGGCCGAACTTCAGCAACGTACCCAGATCGACCTGTCATCGCTGCAGATCGCTTCACAGGGAATGGATGACATGCTGGCGCGGCTGGCCGGTCTGGAGAGCGGCATATCGGCGATCATCGTCGCACTTGTCATAGCCGGCGGCTTTTTCATCTATTGCTTCAAGGACCAGTCGTTCCGCGCATCTCCCGGGCATATAATTTCAGGCCTTGCCGTCGGGCTGTGCGTTGTCGCCGGCTGGGCTCTCACCGGCCTGTCCTATGACGAGTTCGCCGACCGGGCGCAAAGCCCGGTATCGCTCAGCTATGTTCGCCCGTCGGGTGACACGCTTGAATATCTGATGCGCTTTACCGCCGGTATGATTCCGGCTTTTGGCGTCGCAAGCGTCATCGGCGCGCTCGGCGGAGCGTTCGCATCCGCGCTTTCCATGCGACGCTTTCAGCTGATGACCTTCGCCGACACCGGTGACACGCTCCGCAATCTCGGCGGCGCCGCATTGATGGGTATCGGCGGTGTGTTAGCCCTTGGGTGCACCGTGGGACAGGCAATAACCGGACTGTCCACACTGGCGCTGGGCTCACTGGTCACCTTCGCGATGATCGTCGCCGGCTGCGTTCTTGGTCTCAAGACAATCGAAAAATCGCTGACGGGCTAAAGCCCGGGCTGCTCGACGCGGAATCCGGCGCGGCGATAGCCCGGCACGCCGTTTCCCGCGATTCCGGGCAAAGCGGCCTTAGGAATTATTCTTGATCAGGAAGCGGTAGACGCCGCCCTCTTCGCCCGATTCGACAAGTCCGTGACCTGTCGCCCGGCAAAAAGCCTCGAAGTCGGCCACGGACCCTGGATCGGTCGCCAGCACTTCAAGCGTCCCGCCGGAGGGCACGTCTTTTATGGCCTTTTTGGCCCGCAATATTGGAAGCGGGCAGTTGAGTCCCTTTGCATCAAGCGTCGTGTCAGCGGTCATTCTCGTGCGTCTCCTGTTGTTGCCGGGTCCGGCAATCAAAAGCCTGATACCGGACTGTATTGCGTTCCGCCTCTTGTGCTTCCATCCCCCGTTCGGCCATCGTGACCGTTCCAGAAGCGCGTCCCGGCGGCGGGACTGGAGCACCAATATATCAAAATTTCGCGTATGGTCGATATACATACGAATAATTGAATATGGATTATCTGTCCCGGTGAAGCGAATTGGACAATTTGTCCCTGTCAACAAAAACGGGAAATATTGCATTGCCTATGCGCTGTGTATCGGGCAACCGTAGCCTCTTATCTGGCCTTCGCTGTGATGGGGGAAACGAGAATGGGCAAAAAGCCCCAAGCAGAAGTTACCGGCGTCGATGCCGCGACCGTTCATGCATGGCTCGCCAAAGACGAAGTCGTGCTGGTGGATGTCCGCGAGACCTCCGAGTATGACCAGGAGCATATTCCCGGCGCCATGCTCTTGCCGATGTCGACCTTCGATCCGGAATTGTTTCCAACCGTGGGGGGCAAGAAAGTCGTATTGCATTGCGCCGTCGGCAAGCGGTCGGAAGCCGCGGGGAAAATGCTGCTGAACGAGGGCTATGACGGTGCAATCCACATGATCGGAGGCATTCGCGAATGGAAGGCCGCCGGTTACGCCACCGAGGTCCAGTTCGTGCCTCCTCCGGGACCGCAGGAGAAGGCTCCCGAACCGGCGCCACTGATGTCACCGACCCCCGGAGAGGTGCTGGTCGAGGAGTTCATGGAGCCGCTTGGCATCGAGGCGGCGGAGCTGGCAAAGGATACCGGTATTCCGGGCGACGTTATCGACGCCATTATTCAGGGTGAAGCCGCTGTGACGGCGGAACTTTCGCTGCGACTTGCCCGCTATTTCAGCACGGCGTCGGATTTCTGGCTTCACGTTCAGATTGAACATGATCTGGAAGTCGTACGCAGGAACATCGGCGCCGAGATAAGACGCCACGTCACGCCCAGAACCGCCAAGAATTAACACGCCTCAACGCACGCTTCCGAACGACAGGTCGGTACTTCCCGCCGGCGCGTCAAGGTCGGCCAAATGACACCCTTGCGCGATCGGCCCGCCTGGAAACAGCTGGAACAGATGCTTGCGGCCGCCCTTGTCGCTGAACCGGGCCTCCAGCGCATCGGCGATCCGACGCACGGGCGGTTCCTCCTCATCGGCAAAACAGGCCTGCAATACCCGGATGGCTTCCCAATGATCTTCCGTCAGCTCAAGACCGTCCGCCGCGGCCCGTTCGCTGGCGATTTCGCGGGACCACCCCGTGGGGGCGTTGGGAAAGGACTGATCCTTCTCATCTTGCCCGGTGGGGTCGAGAATAGCCTTCATAATATCGTTCGCGTCACGCATGGTTCTCGCTCTCTACTGAAATGGGCGGCAACAGCCCCGCCGCCACGGATCTGCCAAAAGGATACACTCTTTCTACTGAACTTTCACGCCCGCGACGCTCCGTGATGCAAATCATGCCGCGGGGACCGCGGTTTTTTCTCTTCGCTTGGCGTTGAACCAGGCCAGCTTGTCGTGCAGCGTCACCACCGTTCCGATCACGATCAGCGCCGGGCCGCTCAGGCCGGCAGCGGCAGCCTTCCTCCGCAACGTCTCCAGCGTGCCGGTCACGACCTTCTGGCCATCTCTGGTGCCCTTGTCGATTATCGCGGCCGGCATGGCCGGGTCCGCGCCACGGGCGATAAACTCCTCGCTCAGCGCGCCGATTTGAGACAGGCCCATATAGACCGCAACCGTTTGCCGGGGCTGCAACAGGGTGGCCCAGTCCAGATCGAGCATACCGTCCTTGCCATGACCGGTGACAAAAATGCAGGTCTGCGCATGATCGCGGTGCGTCAGCGGAATGCCGGCATAGGCCGCGCAGCCCGACGCCGCCGTAATGCCTGGCACAACCTGAAACGAAATACCTTCGCTGGCCAGCGTCTCGATCTCCTCGCCACCGCGCCCGAATATGAAGGGATCGCCTCCCTTCAGGCGCAAGACGCGCTTGCCTTCGCGCGCCAGGCGAACGAGCAGCTGGCTGATTTCCTCCTGCGGAAGAGTGTGGTCCCGCGGCAGCTTGCCGACATAGATGCGCTCTGCGTCCCGGCGCACCAGATTGAGGATGCGGTCTCCGATAAGGCGATCATAGACAACGACGTCGGCACGCTGCATCAGCCGCAAGGCACGAAATGTCAGCAGATCCGGGTCGCCCGGTCCCGCGCCGACAAGATAGACCTCGCCAGCCGGTTCATGTCTGGCCTGATTGACCGCATCGTCGAGAGCCAGTTCCATATCCGCCTGCGCTCCGCTTTCATCGCCGGCGAGAAACATATCGGCGACCGGTCCATCCAGGACCTCCTCCCAGAAACGCCGGCGGCGCACCCCGTCCGACAGCCGCTTCATTACCGTCTCGCGAAACCGGCCGGCGAAGCCGGCCAATTGGCCAAAGCGGGCTGGAAACATGGTCTCGAGCCGCGCTCTTAGAATTCTCACCAGAATGGGCGCGGCGCCGCCGGAGGATATGGAAATGACCAGGGGCGAGCGGTCCAGTATGGCCGGCATGATGAAGTCGCAGAATTTGACCGTATCTGCCACATTGACCGGCACGCGCGCCCGTTTTGCCAGATCGTGCAACTTTTTGTCGCTCGCCTCGTCCTCGGTCGCACCATAGGCCAGCACGCAATCCTCAAATGCGGCGGGCGTGACTTCACCGGCGATATGGGTAAGGCGCTCATTTCCCGCCAGATCGCGGAAGTCGTCTTCCAGGCGCTGCGCGAAAACAGCGACACGGGCGCCGGCCCTCAGCGCCAGGTCGGCCCTGCGTGCGGCCAGCGTACCGCCGCCTGTCACAATGACTTTGCGGCCCTTGACGTCGAAATAGATTGGCAGATGATCCATTGGACCCCCCGGGGCGCTTATCGAATGCCGCTGAAACCGCTCGCATCCGTGCGATCATGAAAAATCATTTGTTTGGCTGGCCGGTTTGTTCCACCCAGTGAGCCAGAACGGAACTCCAATGCGACGCGGTTGCCGCGTCGACATCCATAACGGTGAACCTCTTGCCTTCGCGAATCCTGATCCTCAGCATCCGCATCCCGCTCTCATGAAGAACGTCTTGTATAATGACTTCGCGGCCAAAGGGAGCCTGAAACTGGTCGACAGGCGTAACGGTTTCCTCGATCACTTCTTGTCCCCCCAGTAAAAAGATGTCTCCAGTTGCATGGCCCAATTGCGCGGCGTGTCCCGATAGTCCGGTTTGACATCGAATTGCAGAAAAACTTCTCCGTCCTTCCCGCACTTGGCGACAAGCTTTACAAGCTCCGGGAAAGACTGGACTTCGGGATGCTGGATAATCAAATCACTCAATAGCGCCATTGGCTCGCTCACTGTTGGAGGTGGTTCACTGCCGCCGGCCGGCAGGACCCGGCTAGCCGGTCCAGATAGCGGATGCGCAATAACATTCTTTTGCTGGTCCGCGCCGGGGCGCCGTCATCGTCAAATCCCGACCGGGCGTGAAGCACATTGTTGCAGATCAGGCCTTGGCCAGGTGAAAGTTTATGGTTCAGCATAAGCGGTTCGCTTCCGGTCAGGAGATCGGCGAGAAATCGCACGGCCGCCCGGGTATCGGGGTCGTCTCGCCAAATGATGTTCCGGCCACGCGCGCTATAGCGCATATGAAGGGCGTGCGTCACCGGATCGATGGAAAACACCGGTCCCGGGCTGACCGGACGGAGCTTGCCCGATGCCTCCCGGTTTTCCGGAATGGTCATGGCGTGCGGATGCATCAGTGCGGCGATGAAGTCGGGATTCTCGTCGCGAAGGCGGAGATAGGCGATTTCGGGATCGAGCAAGGAATTTTCGCCGCCCTCCCCGGCATCGCGGACGCAATGCAGGAGGAAGGCGCGGATACAAGTCTCCGGTCCGTTGTAATAACCGTCGGTATGCCAGGTGAGCGGTCGGTTGGAATAAGGGATATAACCGCGCCGCTTGTCGTCGTCGGCAACTTCCAGCGCAACAATCCCGTCTTGCGCCGCGGAACGATGGCTTTCCGGGCGCGACAAGCCGAAATGGCTCGCGAACACCGGAAGACCGCGTCTCGCATCCTGCTCTTCGCTGTCACCCGGCCGGGTTGCATAGAACGCCATATTGGCCCGTTGGCAGCGCTTTATGATCTCGGTGCACTCAGCCTCGGTCGGCCTTTTGAGATCGCCGATTTCCACGACTATGTCCGTCGCGCGCGCCGGATAGCCGGATAGCTTGTTGTCCCGCCAGCGGCGATAGGCGGTGTCGTCATTCAGGTCGAACGGGTGTTCCAACGGCTCGCTCCCGGTCTCCGGTACGCGCTGCATGGCAGATCTCATCGCGTCACTTTCCATCGAACTTTTTGCATTCACTCTGTCACGGATCGTCGCCAATATTGCCGGGCGCGGAATTCGGGATTTGCCGTATTGCCGGTTCCGGCACCGGTCCGGGTAAACTTCGCCGCAGCCCGAGAATCATGCACCTGCCAGTTGTTCCGGGCCTTCTGAAACAGGAAAAATCAAATATTTTCAGATATCTCATTCATTTGATATATTCAATTTCTGTGATATATAATATGACAGATTTTACCGCTCTGGCAATCCAGAGTGCATCTGCAGAAGCGCACGCGGGAGGTTCGGCTAATTCAGAGCATCTGGCTGACACAGTGCTCAGTACGAAGCCATAAAGACGAGCCGCTTATCAATCAGGGGTGAGGAAATATGCCAAAATCAAACGGTTCCGCGAACGGCAACGGAGCTTCTTCGTCGAACAACAACAAAGGCAAGGCAAAGCAGCATGCCACGCCGATTCTCGATAAGCTGGAGGGCGGCCCCTGGCCAAGTTTTGTGACCGGGCTGAAGCGGCTTCGCGATTCGCAGGGCAAGCAATATGCGCCGATGATGAATGATCTGCTCGGCCAGCTTGAGCATTCTTATGAAGAAAAGCTCGGATTCTGGAAAGGCGGCGTCGTCAGCGTCTACGGTTACGGGGGCGGCATTATTCCCCGTTTCTCGCAGGTCGCGGAGAAATTCCCCGAGTCGAAGGAATTCCATACGCTGCGCGTCATGCCGCCCGCCGGATTCCATTACGACACCAAGATTATGCGCCAGCTGTGCGATATCTGGGAGGAACATGGTTCGGGTCTGATCGCGTTTCACGGCCAGACCGGAAACATCATGTTTCAGGGCGCCACAACCGAAAATACTCAAAAGGCATTCGACGCATTAAACGAAATCGGCTTCGACCTTGGCGGTGCTGGACCTTGCCTGCGCACGGGCATGAGCTGCGTCGGGGCGGCCCGTTGCGAGATGTCGAATTTTGACGAACAGCGCGCGCTTCGCGACATCATCAACGAATATCTTGATGAGATGCACCGCCCGGCGATGCCTTACAAGTTCAAGTTCAAATTCTCCGGCTGCCCCAACGACTGCGTCAACGCCGTCCAGCGCGCCGATTTTGCCGTCATCGGAACCTGGCGTGACGACATGAAGGTCAACCAGGACGAAGTCAAAGCCTATGTCGAAAAGGTCGGCCGCAAATATATGATCGACTCGGTGATCACCAATTGCCCGACCCGTGCCTTGAGCCTCAATGACGACAACACGCTGGAAGTCGACAATGGGAGCTGCGTGCGATGCATGCATTGCCTGAACGTCATGCCCAAGGCCCTGTCGCCTGGAGATGACAAGGGTGCGACCATCCTGATTGGCGGCAAGCGCTCGCTCAAGGTCGGCGATCTGATGGGCACGGTCATCGTGCCCTTCTTCAAGCTCCAGAACGACGAGGATTATGAAAAGCTCGTCGTGTTCGCCGGTGAGGTGATGGAGTTCTTCTCCGACAACGCGCTGGAGCATGAACGGATCGGCGAGACCATGGACCGGATTGGCCTACCGGCCTTCCTGGAAGCCATGGGCATCGATCCCGATCCCAACATGGTCAAGCATCCGCGCACTTCTTCCTACGTCCGCACCGACGATTTCACCGAGGAAGCGGAGAAATATTTCGAGCGAAAGAAACATAAAAAGGCCAAGGAAACCGAGGTCACGGCCGCGGCGGAATAACAGGAGGGCCCGCCGACAAGTTGGATGGCGGGCCAATGATGAAACTAGAACGCCATCACATGGCGGCCGTTGTTTCTTGATGGGAGAAATTTATGAGTGAAGCCACACAACCGCGCGTTCCCCACGAAACCGGAGTGCCGGATCCGTTTTTGTTTATGCATCCCACGCTGAAGAAGAATTATGCGAACTGGGATTGGCATGAACGTCTCCGGCCGGGAGTCCTGCACCACATGTCCAAGACGGGTGAGTCCATCTTTACGGTGCGCGCCGGAACACAGCGGCAAATGGATGTCTATACGATCCGCAAATTGTGCGACATCGCCGATGAGTTCGCCGACGGTCATTTCCGGTTCACGACCAGAAGCAATATCGAATTTATGGTCGCCGACCGGAACAAGATCGATCCTCTGACTGAAAAACTGACGTCGGAGGGCTTTCCCGTCGGCGGCACCGGCAATTCGGTTTCCATGATTTCCCATACCCAGGGCTGGCTGCATTGCGACATTCCCGGCACCGACGCCTCCGGCGTCGTCAAGAGCCTGATGGACATGATGTATGAGGAGTTCATCAAGGAGGAGATGCCGAACCGGGTTCGGATCACGACGTCTTGCTGCCAGGTCAACTGCGGCGGCCAGGGCGATATCGCCATCAATGTGCAATACACCAAACCGCCCAAGATCGACCATGACCTGGTGGCCAATGTTTGCGAGCGCCCGGCGGTGGTGGCGCGCTGCCCCGTAGCGGCAATCCGCCCGGCCATCGTCAATGGCAAGCCCTCGCTGGAGATCGACGAGAAGAAGTGCATCTGCTGCGGGGCCTGCTATCCGCCCTGTCCGCCGATGCAGATAAACGGCAATGATTCCACCAAGCTCGCAGTCTGGGTCGGCGGCAAGCATTCCAATGCCCGCTCCAAGCCGACTTTCCACAAGCTCGTGGTTGCCAATCTGCCGAATAACCCGCCGCATTGGCCCGAGGTCGAGGCGGTCGTGAAGAAGATCCTCTACGCCTATAAGGATAACGCGCGCGATTGGGAGCGCATGGGCGAGTGGATCGATCGCATCGGCTGGCCGAAATTCTTCGAGATCACGGATTTGGCGTTCACCAAGCATCATTTGGACGACTGGACGGGCGCACGTCACAACATGAACTCGTCGACGCATATCCGCTTTTGAGGCGCGTCACCGGCCCGGTTCGTCAATGCCTGACAGCACAACAACGGCCGGCTCGCCGGCCGCCAACAGGGAGATCACGTTTTGAAAATCGGAATATTGGTCAGCGAAGGGCCGTTTACCCATCAGGCGTCGGATTCCGCCTATCAGTTCGTCAAGGCGGCACTCGAGAAGGGGCACGAGATCTTCCGGGTCTTTTTCTACAATGATGGCGTCAATAACGGGACGCGCCTTACGGTTCCGCCTCAGGATGAGCGCAACATCCAGAGCAACTGGACCGAGCTGGCCGAGAAGCACAATCTCGATCTGGTCGTGTGTATCGCCGCCGCCCAGCGCCGTGGAATTCTCGATGAGAATGAGGCGAAACGGCAGGGCAAGGACGCCGACAATATCGCGCCGGGATTTCGCATCTCCGGCCTCGGGCAGCTGATCGAAACAGGCATCGAGTCCGATCGTCTTGTTGTGTTTGGCGATTAAGGGGGAAATATCCATGTCTGAGCAAGAACAGGAATTTTCCGGCTCCGACGTCCAGAAGAAATTCCTCTATCTGAACCGAAGGGCACCCTACGGAACCATCTATGCGCTGGAGTCGCTTGAGGTGGTTCTGATTGGCGCCGCCTTCGATCAGGATGTCTCGCTCGCCTTTCTGGATGACGGTGTCTACCAGCTCCTCAAAGGGCAGGACACCAAGGCGATTGGCATGAAGAATTTCTCGCCGACTTACCGCGCGCTGGGCGATTACGAAGTGACCAAGCTGTATGTCGAGAAAGAGTCTTTGGAAGAGCGCGGGCTGTCGATCGACGATCTTATGGAAATCACCTATGAGGACGAGGATGACGACTGGGCGGAGAAGCCGTCTATTCAGCTCGTCAACCGGTCTGAGTTCGCCGCTATCATGGCCGCTCAGGATGTCATCCTCAGTTTTTAAGAGAGTTCGGGGCGCATAAAATGTCTGTTTTGCACACGGTCAACAAATCACCATTCGAGAAGGCGGCATTCGAGAGCTGCCTCAAGCACACCGGGCCTGGCGACGCCGTCCTTCTGATTGAGGATGGTGTCTATGCAGCGGTAAAGGGCACCGCGGTGGCGGATCGCATCGCAGGCGGGAATGGTGCTGTATCGCTCTATGCGCTGGGGCCCGATCTTGCCGCCCGCGGCATAACGGAGTCCGCCGTAATCGAGACCGTCAAAGTGGTCGATTATGGCGGCTTCGTCGATCTTATCACCGAATACGACGTCTCTCAGGCGTGGCTGTAAACGCATTTTGAATTTGGATTCGCTGGAGCATTGCACAGGAGAAAGACGATGGCTTACCAAATGAATGGATCCACGGTCGAGCATGACGAGGAGGGTTATATTACCGACCTCGGCGCATGGAACAAGGAACTCGCGGACCTGATCGCCGCGGACGAGAATATCGAGATGACCGACGAGCATTGGGAGGTCGTCAATTTTCTGCGGGAATATTACGAGGAATATCAGATTGCCCCCGCCGTCCGCGTTCTGATCAAGGCGATCAAGAAGACGATGGGCAAGGACAAGGGCAACAACAAATATCTCTATACGCTGTTCCCCTATGGCCCGGCCAAACAGGCGTGTAAAATCGCGGGCCTTCCCAAACCCACCGGTTGTGTCTGATCGCCCTGGTACAGGGGCGGTCCAACCGGGCATAGGAACAGAAAGCCGAAGGGAAGACCGGTGCTTACGATCCTTTACGCACTGTTATTCTATGGCGCGACCGTTGTGCTGGTTGCCGGTGTCGTATTCCGGATCTGGCAATATTCAACCACGCCGGCGCCACTGAAAATCCCCACGACACCGGCGCCGGTGACGCGCGGCGGTGTCGTCATGCGGTTCGGGCGTGAAGTCGTTCTGTTTGAAAGCCTGTTCAAGGCCAACAAGTGGATCTGGCTGTTCGGCTGGATATTTCACGCCGGCCTTTTGCTCGTCCTCATGCGCCATCTGCGCTATTTCACCGAGCCGGTCTGGAGCTGGGTCGCGCTGATGCAACCTTTGGGCCTTTATGCCGGTTTCGCGATGGTCGCGGGGTTATTGGGGCTGTGGGCGCGGCGCATCATTGTGCCCCGTATCCGCTATATCAGCGCGCCGTCGGATCATCTGATGCTGGCGCTGATCGTCGGCATCGGCGTCAGCGGGCTGGCAATGAAATATGTCGCCCGCACCGATATCGTTGCGGCCAAGGCATTCATCCTCGGCCTGCTCTATTTCGACTGGCAGCCGATACCCGCCGATCCGGTCCTGCTGATACATCTTGCCCTGGTCGCGGTGCTGATGATCATCTTCCCGGTTTCCAAGCTGCTGCACGCGCCCGGCCTGTTTTTCAGCCCCAGCCGCAATCAGGCCGATGACGCGCGTGAACGGCGCCATGTCTCGCCGTCCTGGCCGGCGTCGCTCCCGACCGGTGCCGGCGCGAAGCGCTAGGGGGGCAGGACAGATGGTCGAACTCAATATCAGACAGCCGGCGGGCCCGGAGGAATTCCCCGACCCGTCCGAGATCCCTCCCTTGGCCCACGGCGCAATGGCCGACAGCAAGCCCTATCCGGCCTCGGCGGAACATCAGAAAGCGATCGGCTTTCCCGGCGAGCTCGTCGATGACTGGAAGGAACGCGCGATCGACAAGCTCGGCGAACTCGTCAGCAAGTCGCGGGGCCTGCGCGTCTATCTCGACACATGCGTCAAATGCGGCGCCTGCACCGACAAATGCCACTATTTTCTGGGCACCGCCGATCCCAACAATATGCCGGTCGCGCGGCAGGATTTGCTGCGCAAGGTATACCGGCGCTATTTCACATTCGCCGGCAAATATTTTCCCTGGCTGGTGGGCGCGGCCGACCTCACCGAGGAAGTGCTCGACGAGTGGTTCAGCTATTTCCATCAATGCTCGCAATGCCGGCGCTGCTCGGTCTACTGCCCTTACGGTATCGATACAGCGGAAATCTCGATGGCGGCGCGCGAGATCATGGACACCGTCGGCAAGGGGCAGAAATACTGCAACGAGATTATCGGCAAGGTCCATAAATACGGTAACAATCTCGGGCTTCAGGAGAAGGCCCACAGAGCCACGCTGGCAGATCTTGAAGAGGATATCGAGGACGAGACCGGCGTTGCGGTAAGGCTGCCCCTGGATGAAAAGGGCGCCGACATTCTGCTCGTCACGCCAAGCGCGGATTTCTTCGCCGAGCCCCACATCGATGGCCTGATCGGCTACGCCAAGGTATTCCATCACGTTGGCGCCAGCTGGACGATAAGCTCATATGCGTCGGAAGCCGCCAATTTCGGATTGTTTATCGGGTCCCAGGAGAATATGCGCGAGCTGGCGCTGCGCATCCGCAAGGCCGCGGAGGATCTCGGCGTCAACAGGATCGTTTTCGGCGAATGCGGCCATGCCTGGCGCGCCGCCTATAATTTCCTCGATACGCTCGCCGGACCGTTCGATTTCCTCGACCAGCGTTACCCGATCCCGCAGCATATTTGCGAATATACCTACGATCTGATCCAGAAGGGCGCGCTCAATCTCGACAAAGCACGCAACGACCATATCCGTCTTACATTCCACGACTCCTGCAACATAGCGCGGGCCTCGCGCATGGGCGACTGGGAAGGCGGGCAGTTCGATATCCCCCGGGCGATCCTGAGAGCGAGCTGCAATCACTTCTACGACATGCCGGCGGACACGATCCGCGAGGCCACCTTCTGTTGCGGCGGCGGCGGCGGCCTGCTTACCGATGAATTGATGGACCTGCGCAAGAAGGGCGCGCAGCCGCGCATGCGCGCCCTTCAGCAGGTGGCCGGCGAGCATGGCGTGACCCACATGGCCGCCATCTGCGCGATCTGCAAAACCCAGTTTGCAAAAGTGATGCCGGAATTCGGTTTCGAGATGGACGCCATCGTGAGCGTCCATCAGATGGTCAGCAACGCAATTATCCTCGACGGCCAGATCGAGGACGACGAGGACGGCCCGACTATGACAGCCTCCGGCAACGGAGCCGATGGAGGCGAGGAGTAAGGATGAACGATATAGCCACGACCCAGCACACATTACGAAGATTTGCGGAAGGCGAAACCGCTGACGATTTCGATCTGGAGGAGAAGATTTTCCAGGCGGATTACTCCTACAAATGCCCGACCTATGTGCACAAGACGCCGCCTTGTCAGGGCAGTTGCCCATCAGGCCACGAAATTCGCGGCTGGCTCGCCATCGCGCGCGGCATGGACAAACCTCCCGTCGAAGGCATGACATGGCAGGAATATGCCTTTCACCGGATGGCCGAGGCCAACCCCTTCCCCGCCACCATGGGCCGGGTCTGCCCGGCGCCTTGCGAGGACGGCTGCAACCGCAACGAGGTGGATGAATTCGTCGGCATTAACGCGGTGGAGCAGTATGTCGGCGACTGGGCAAACGAAAATAATCTGAAGCTCTGCGAAGCCGGTTCTGACACGGGCAAGAAGGTGGCGGTCATCGGCAGTGGACCTGCCGGTCTGACAGCCGCCTATTTCCTGCGCCGCAAGGGACATGGCGTCACGATATTCGAGGCCCAGGAAAAGCTCGGCGGCATGATGCGCTACGGCATCCCGGGCTATCGCACGCCGCGCGACATGCTGGACACCGAGATCGGCCGCATCATCGATCTGGGCGTCGAGGTGAGGACCGATACGCGTGTCGGCAAGGATGTGACCCTTGAAAGTCTGGAAAAGGATTTCGATGCGATCTTCTGGGGTATCGGCGCGCAGAATGGCCGTCCCCTGCCGGTCCCCGGATTCGATGCCGACAATTGCATCACCGGCGTGGAGTTTCTCGACGCCTTCAACCAGGGATGGGTCTTTTCGACAGCTAAAAAGATTGTGGTCGTCGGCGGCGGAGATACCTCCGTCGATGTCGCCTCGGTCGCCCGGAGGCTCGGCCATATCAGCCATGCGCACGGCAAAGGTAAATTGGAGAGCGCCATACATGGCCACACCGCCCACGATGTGGCGGGTACAGCTTCACGCGAGGGCGTGAAAGCTGTCCTGACATCCCTCTTCCCCATTGAGGAAATGACGGCGGCCGAGCATGAACGCGAGGATGCGCTGCGCGAGGGCGTGGATATCAAAGGCGGCGTGCTGCCGCTCGAAGTGATCAAGGACGATGAAGGCCGGGTCGCGGCGCTCAAGATGTGCGAATGCGAGATGGACGGCATGAAGCCGATTCCCAAAGAGGGAACTGAATTCGAGATCGAATGCGACCTGATCGTCTCGGCAATCGGTCAGATGGGCGATCTGACCGGCATTGAAGCGCTCGACAACGGCAATGGCTTCATCGCCACCGATCCGCTCTACAAGGTGAAGGAGCAGGACAAGCATTTCGCCGGTGGCGATATTATCCAACCGCACCTTCTGACGACGGCCATTGGCCATGGCCGTATCGCGGCCGAGAATATCGACCATTACCTGCTCGGGGAACCGCTCCACAAGCGGCCCAAGGTCGACGTTCACCATTTCAACCTGCTGAACGAGTTGCATCAGCGCGGGCTGGACCCGGACGAATATGACCATCAGCAGAAACGTGGAACTTCGGAGGCAGATTTCGCGGTTCACAACTACGAAGACCGCTCGGCCACCCAGATCATTACCCATGACGAACTGTTCAAGGGTCACTTCCAATATGAGCCTCTGGAGAAGCGGGGGCAGGTCACTATTGTTGGCGATGAGGTGCTGGGAAATTTTGAGGAACGCATCCAGGGCTTTACCGAGGAACAGGCCCAAAAGGAGGGCACCCGCTGCATGAGTTGCGGCATGTGCCTGGAGTGCAACAACTGCGTGAATTACTGCCCGCAAGACGCCGTTTTCCGCGTCAAGAAAGACGAACTCTCCGTGGGCCGGTATGTCGACACCGATTATTCGAAGTGCATCGGCTGCCATATCTGCATGGATGTCTGCCCCTCCGGCTACATCAAGATGGGGCTTGGGGAGTAACGCCTATGCGGGCACGCCTGTCCCATATCCTGGTTCTCGCAGTGCTTCTGGCATCGGCGTTCACCAGCTTTTCGCTGGGTGCTGGTTCTGCCACCGCAGCGGAAACCGGACAGGCAAGCCGTGTCTTCGTGCCCGCGCCGCCGAAGGGAAAGGGCGACAAATGCGTGGCCGATACGGACTTCATGCGCCGCAACCATATGAAGATGCTCGACCATAAACGCGACGACACGGTGCATGAGGGTATTCGGACCAAGCAGTTCTCGTTGAAGGAATGTGTCGCCTGCCACGCGGTGAAGGGACCCGACGCACAACCCGTGACATCCAAAAGTCCGCAACATTTTTGCCGCGTATGTCATGACTATGCGGCGGTGAAGATCGATTGTTTCGAATGCCACGCCTCACGCCCCGAAGCCGGCAAGGCGGCGGGCCTGCCGGACAGCGAGCCGGACCGCGGCGCCCTCGCCGCTTATCTGACGGGGAAGCGCCAATGAGTTTGAAGCGGAGCAAACCGGTTATACGCGGCGCCCGGCAAACGCATG
>JAJFHO010000027.1 GCA_021775575.1 Hyphomicrobiales bacterium | reverse complement strand
GGAATGCGTACGCTTCCCCTGGTCGGGAGGCATGCACCCCTGGCTCGATGCATTCGCCAAAACCGAGACTCACATTATCGGCATCGAATCCAAACGGTACGAACCGTACCGGGCACGAAAGGCAAGCCACTTTTCCAATGCATATTGGCGCCCAGTTTGGGGCGACGCCATGTCGCCCTTTGAGACCATGCGCGACCAGTTGGCAAATGGCGCTATTAAATTTGAAAGACTCGATGCTTTTCAGTTGATCAAGCACGCGCTTGGGCTTCTTACCGAGGGGCGTCGGCAAGGAAAGTCAGCCGCACTTGTCTACCTCTATGCCGAACCCGAAGCTTGGCCCAACAAAAAACCAGTGAGTGTTGAGGCCAAGGAAACTCACGCGCTGGAAGTACAGCGTTTTTCAGATCAAGTTTCCGGTGCGGAGGTTGATTTCAGGTTTTGCACGTACAAGGAGCTTCTATCTGCTCTGCGAGACACTCGTGATCCGACTCTGTCCAGTCACGCCGATGAGATTGCGCAGGCGTTCCGACTCTGACCTGGACAGGCCCTTTTTGCCCAGTATCCTTGCTCGCATTACCGACATGAAGCGGACACACAAACAGTCGACAAAAATATCTTTGGAGGGGCATTCAGCAACTAATTGTTTTCGTTTGAAAAAATGGTGAGCCCGGCAGGAATCGAACCTGCGACCCACTGATTAAAAGTCAGTTGCTCTACCAACTGAGCTACGGGCCCGAACCATTTTTCAAATCGCGCGGACATTAAGCGGCGCAGCGCGCGAAGGTCAACCGCCTATCGACCGTAATCGGTTCATTGTCGCTGGCGGCGCGGGCGCAATCCGCGCCGGGTGGCGGCATGGCCGATATGCCGAAATCGCGTATCGCACGCCGTCAATCCCCTATAGATTGCGCGCGGCATGGAGAATAAAGCCACCGACTCATCGAGCACAAGCGCACCCGGCCCCGACGATGCATCGCACCGGGTGAAGGCGATCGGCCTGATGTGCGCCGCGGTGATGCTGTTCTCCGTGCTTGACGCCACCGCCAAATATCTCGTTGGCCCGTCTGGCCTGCCGGTCATAGAGATTGTCTGGGCGCGGTTTCTCGGCCATGTCGTCATCACCTTCATTGTGCTCGGGCCCCTGTCGCTGCCGCGCCTGATCAGCAGCGCCAAGCCCTGGCATCAGATCCTGCGCAGCGTGCTGGCGCTCAGCGCGACCGTGTTCAATTTCGCGGCCGTCAAATATCTGCAGCTGGACCAGACCATAACGATCTTTTTCCTCACCCCCCTGCTCGTCGCGGGCCTCGCCGGCCCGCTGCTCGACGAGTGGGTCGGCTGGCGCAGGCTGATGGCTATTCTGGCAGGCTTTTTCGGCGTGATTCTGGTCACTCGGCCGGGCTTCGGGGGTATCCACTGGGCGGTGCTGTTTTCCTTGGCGGCCACCGTCAGCTACGCGCTGTATAATATATCCACCCGCTATGTCGCGGCCCATGACAGCCACGAGGTTTCGCAATTCTTCACGCCGCTCGCCGGCGTCGTGCTGATCTTCCCCTTCGCCGTGGCGGACTGGCACTGGCCGGCCGATCTCTGGAGCTGGTTTCTTATCGCCTCGCTCGGCGCGACGGGCGGGATCGGCCATTGGTTGCTGATCCTCGCCCACCGCCATGCGCCGGCGCCCGTGCTCGCGCCCTTCGTTTATGTCGGCCTCATCTCCATGAGCATTCTGGGTTACGCCATCTTCGGCGACGTCCCGACCTGGTGGACCCTGGCTGGCGGCGCGGTCGTTGTCGCATCCGGCCTCTATCTGTTCTACCGGGAGCGCTAGGGTCCAGACCCATAAACTCGGCGCGACGCACAACCGTAACCCTCTGATTTTCTTGCAATTAGCAAATTAATCTTTGGAATTACGGCGGAACGACCCCATATATGGCTGAAATATGGCACCAAAGCCTTGGCAGGCACAGGGGGCACACCGCTGGGAGGCACCTATGAAGGTTCTCGCGGTCCTGGCTATGATTGGTTTGGCCGTGGCGATCAGCGCATCAGACGCTCACGCCGACGAAAAAACCGCAAGACTGACCGACCCCGCGACGTCGGGAACGGTACCGGCTGATCTTGGTCTTCGGACACCGAAGGAAGTTCGGCTCGGCGAGACGACTCTATCGGGCGCACCGCTCGGTAACGGGCTTTCGGGTATCGAAATGAACGGTATCCGCGCCGCTATCCGCGGCCAGATTCTGGCGCTCTCCAAACGCGACGCGACGCGCGCCTTTTCTTATCTCGCGCCGGTAACCCAGGGCTATTTCGCCGATCCGGCGGCCTTTCTGCGCACGCTCATGGCGCAACTTCAGCCGCTGGCTTCCGTCGCCGGCTTTGCTTTCTCCGACACCGAACGCGAAGCGACCGATGCGATTCAGCACGTCCTGTTCGCCGACCAGAAGGGTCTGGAATGGCTCGCCCGCTTCACGATGGAACGCCAGCCGGACGGATCGTGGGGCATCAAGAGCTGCAAGGTCGAGCCCGTTCAGGGCAATCGCATCTGAGCGCCGGGGTTATTCGCCGGCGAGACGCGAACGTGTTTCGGCGGCAAATTGGCTGAAACGCCGCTCGGCGACAGCCGTCCTTATTCGCTGCAGCAGATCCTGATAGAAATGGACATTGGCCCAGCTCAACAGCATGGGTCCGAGATATTCGCCAGCCTTGAACAGGTGATGCAGGTAAGCACGGCTGTAGTCCCGCGCCGCGGGGCATGAACTCTCCGCATCCAGCGGCCTTTCATCGCCCGCATGCACCGCATTGCGCAGGTTGAGCTTGCCTTCCCAGGTAAAGGCTTGCCCGTGCCGCCCGGAGCGCGTCGGCATCACGCAATCGAACATGTCGATACCGCGTTCCACCGCGGCGATAATGTCGAGCGGGGTGCCGACCCCCATGAGATAGCGCGGGCGCTCCTCGGGCAGGAACGGCGTCGTCGCGCCAAGGATCTCCAGCATCGTCTCCTGCCCCTCGCCCACCGCCAGCCCGCCGACGGCATAGCCATCGAATCCGATATCCAGCAGCGCGCGCGCCGATTGCTCCCGCAGCCCCGGATAAACGCTGCCCTGTACGATCCCGAACAGGGCCTGGCCGGCGGCGCCCTGCGCCGCGAAGGCCTCCTTCGAACGCGCCGCCCAGCGCATGGACAGATCCATCGATGCGCGCGCTTCGGCTTCCGAACAGGGAAAAGGCGTACATTCATCGAATGCCATCTGGATATCGGCGCCGAGCAGACACTGGATCTCGATCGACGATTCCGGTGTCAGTTCGTGTGTGGAGCCGTCGATATGCGACTGGAAGGTGACGCCGGCTTCCGAAATCTTGCGCAGCTTGGCAAGCGACATGACCTGAAACCCGCCGGAATCGGTCAGGATCGGCCCACCCCAATTCATGAATTCATGCAAACCGCCAAATGCCGCGACCCGCTCGGCCCCCGGGCGCAGCATGAGGTGATAGGTATTGGCGAGAAGGATGTCGGCGCCGGTGGCGGCCACGGTTTCGGGAAACATCGCCTTCACCGTCCCCGCCGTGCCAACCGGCATGAAGGCCGGCGTGCGGATAGTCCCGCGCGGCGTCTCCAGCGCGCCGGTGCGCGCGCCCGCGTCGCGCGCGGCAATTTGGAAGGAGAGTTCCGTACTCATGGGCGTCCGCGCCCGCGCCGCAGCAGGCATGCATCGCCGTAAGAATAGAATCTGTAGCCCTGGCCGATCGCATGGGCATAGGCGCGTTTCATGAGATCGAGCCCGCTGAAGGCCGCAACAAGCATGAAAAGCGTCGAGCGCGGTAAATGGAAATTGGTCACCAGCATGTCCACGGCGCGAAAATCATATCCGGGCGTTATAAAGATATCCGTCTCTCCCCTGAAAGGCCGGATTGCGCCACGTTCATCGCAGGCGCTTTCAAGCAGCCGCAGCGCCGTCGTGCCGACCGCCACGATGCGCCCGCCCGCGGCCCGCACATCGTTCAGCGCGTCGGCCGCCGATTGCGTCACCTCGCCCCACTCGGCATGCATCGCGTGTTCATCGGTCTCTTCGCCGCGCATGGGGAGAAATGTTCCGGCGCCGACATGAAGGGTGACAAAATGGCGGGCGACACCGCGTTCCTCAAACGCCTGGAACGCCGCTTGCGTGAAATGCAGCCCGGCGGTCGGCGCGGCGACCGCGCCCGCGTCACGCGCGTAGATCGTTTGATAATCGGTCACATCCTGATCGTCGGCCGCGCGTTTCGAGGAGATGTAGGGCGGCAACGGCATGTGCCCCAGCTGGGCGATTGCGTCGTCCAGCGCGGCCCCGTGAAAATCGAAGGCCAGCGTGACCTGGCCATCCTCCCCACGCGCCTCCACGCTTGCCCAAAGCGTTCCCATCAGGCAGACATCGCCTTGCGAGCCGAAGGAAATCCTGTCGCCCCGTCTCAGGCGTTTCGCCGGCCGCGCGAACGCGCTCCAGCGGCTCGTGTCCAAAGGCTTCAGCAGCGTCACCGACACTTTGGCCGTGGCCGCATCGCGGTGGCGGAGCCCGTTCAATTCCGCCGGGATTACCCGCGTGTCGTTGAACACCAGCGCATCGCCGGGCTCCAGCAGGCCGGGAAGATCAACAAACAGCCGGTCGCTCAATTGCCCGCCGCTGGCCGGCTCGACCACAAGCAGGCGCGCCGCATCGCGCGGCCGCGCGGGCCGCAGCGCGATGGAGTCCGGCGGAAGGTCAAAATCGAAGAGGTCGACGCGCACTTCAGCCCTGCCCGCGCCGTCCCTGCGCTATGCCGCGTCCGCGGCAACCCGCAGCGACACGATCTGGTCCGGGTCGGCGACCGGCTCGCCGCGCTTGAGCTTGTCGACATTTTCCATGCCTTCGGTGACCTCGCCCCACATCGTGTATTCACCGTTGAGAAAGGACGCATCGTCGAAGCAAATGAAAAACTGGCTGTCGGCGCTGTTCGGCGGCGCGGCGCGGGCCATCGAAACGGCGCCGCGAACATGCTTGCCGTCATTGAATTCCGCGTCCAGCTTCTGGCCCGAACCGCCGGTGCCGGTTCCGTTCGGACATCCGGTCTGCGCCATAAAACCATCGATGACACGGTGGAATACGATGCCGTCGTAAAATCCCTGCCGCACCAGTTCCTTGATGCGGGCGCAATGATTAGGCGCCAGGTCGGGCAGCAACGCGATCGTCACATTGCCCTGGGTCGTCTCCATTATCAGCGTGTTTTCCGGATCGTTCGTCGACATTGCATTCCCCTTCATTGCCGCCGTGGCTCGCGGCTAGTGATGAGGGACAAGACGGCATGCGTCAAGCCCGGCGCGGAAAAGAACCGCGCCGCCAGCGACCTGAAGGAACCGGCTGAATTTCTACTGAAAGCTGCCGCGCTGCTGATCCTCGGCCGAAGGCGCATATGTCGAGGGGTCCGGCTGCTCCTGGAGAACGGAATGGTCGTCCGTGTCGGCGGCGATAACCACTTTCACGATCTTGTCGGGGTCGCTGACCACGCCGGACTCCCGGTCTCCCCTCTTGATCGCGTCCACATGCCGCATGCCCCGGATAACCTGGCCCCAGACAGTATATTGGCCGGTCAAATGCGGGGCGGCCTCGAAGTTGATGAAAAACTGGCTGTTCGCGCTGTCGGGACTCCGCGAACGCGCGGCGCCGACGGTTCCGCGGCCGAAGGGCTCGCTGGAAAATTCTGCCTTCAAATTCGGATGTTTCGAGTTGCCGCGCCCGGTGCCGGTCGGATCGCCCGATTGCGCCATGAAGCCCGCGATCACACGGTGAAATTTCAGGCCGTCATAAAATCCTTCGCGCGCCAGCTTCTTGGCCCGCTCGACATGTTTCGGAGCGAGGTCCGGGCGCAACTGGATCGCCACGCGCCCTCCATTGAGATCAAGATAGAGGATATTCTCCAGGATCTCTTTCGGCGGCTGCTGAGCAAAGCCCTGGCCCATGAACCAGAGGGCAAATACAATGGCGAGAGCTGCCTTGATCATGAATTTCATTTCAATCAAGCCTCCTGATCTGTCCCCGGTTTGCGGGCTAACGGCACTCAATATATTGGGTTACTGTCGCTTCTTTTCCAGAGCCATTGACACCGAAGCCGGCACGAATGGCGCCGTGTTGCCACCCATCGCCGCAATCTGACGTACCAATGTTCCGGCAATATGGCGTACATTTGGCGACGCGGTCAAAAATACCGTCTCCACATCCGGCGCCATTTCACCGTTCATACCGGCCAATTTCATCTCGTAATCAAAATCACCTGAGTCGCGCAATCCACGAATGATCACGGTTGCGTCAACCGAACGCGCCGCATCGACGGTCAAATTGGCGAATGTCTGCACCGTGATTTCGGCGCCCGTCGCCGCGGCAATCGGCGCGATCTGCTCTTCAAGCATCGCGACGCGTTCCTCGGCGGAAAATAGCGGTTTCTTTCCGTGATGAACTCCAACCACCACGACAAGCCTGTCGAGGATCGCCGCCGCGCGGGCGATTATGTCGAGATGCCCGTTGGTTAGGGGATCAAAGCTGCCGGGATATATGCCTGTAAGCGCCATACCTGCCTCACCTGCCGCCGTTTCCTACGCCCGCCGGACCGCAGCCAGCCACAAGCCCGCGCCAATGAGGAGCGCGCCGGTGAACCCTTCCGCGATGCGCATGCGCGCACCCGTGAACCAGCGGCGCGCCGACCCGGCAAGGACCGCGTATCCGCAGTCGATTACCATCATCGTGGCCAGGAAGGTAGCCGCCAGAATCGCCAGCTGGCCGCCCGGATCGGCTTGCGGATTGACGAATTGCGGGAAGAAGGCGCCGAGAAACAACAGAACTTTCGGGTTTGACAGCGCCACTCCAAGACCTTGCCAGAACCAGCGTCCGGCCCGCGTTTCGCGTCCTGCCATAGCCGCAAGCGGCCGGTTGCCTTTGACAGCCCGGTAAAGGCGTGATCCGCCAAGCCACACCAGATAAGCCGCGCCGATCCAGCGGATCAAGTCGAACCAGCCCGCCATCAGCGCCATGATCGAACTCATTCCAAGCGCCGCGCCGGCGACAAGAAGGCCAAGGCCCAATCCGCCACCGGCCGCGGTTGTCAGCCCCGCCCGCACGCCATGGCTGGCGCTGTTGGCGACGATAAGCGACATCGCGGGACCCGGCGCCAGCGCCAGAAGGGCGCTGGCAAGGATAAAGGCAAGATAGAGGTCAATGTTCATTTGCCTGCGGACCATTTACTGAAGAATTTTCCGAACTGCGCACATTGAGGGCGCGGAGCACGCATCTTGTCAATCGGCGTCTCCACCCGCATCGGGCGGCGCTGGCGTATCCTGGTCGGCGGAATCGCCATTCTCCTCGGCTTCTTCTTCGCTGATATGCTCAACGGAAACGACGCGCTCACCCTCTGCGGTATCGAGCACGGTGACGCCCTGGGTCGAGCGCCCGACAATTGAAATCCCGTCGACCGGCACCCGTATCAACTTGCCGCCATCGGTCACCAGCATGATCTCGTCGCCGTCCTCGACGGGGAAAGACGCCACGAGTTTGCCGTTGCGCTCATTCACCACCATGGCGATGATGCCCTTACCGCCGCGCCCCGATGTGCGGTATTCATAGGCCGAGGTCCGCTTGCCGTAGCCATTCTCCGACAGCGTCAAAATAAACTGCTCATAGGCGCCGAGTTCCGCATAGCGCTCGCTCGTGAGGTTCGCCTCGCCGGCATCCTCCTCCGGTTCCAGATCAATGGATTCAACTTCTTCCGACCCATTAGCTGCGCGCCGTATCGCATTGGCTTGCTTGACATATCCAGCACGCTCGGCAGGTGTTGCATCGACGTGATGAAGGATCGACATGGAAATCACCTCATCCTTCTTGCCAAGCCTGATGCCGCGCACTCCGGTCGACGTCCGGCCTGAAAATACCCGCACATCGGTCACCGGGAACCGGATCGCCTGGCCCTTGGCGGTCGTGAGGAGAACATCGCTATTTACGGTGCAAACCGCCACCGCGAGGATCTGGTCGTCCTCGCCCAGCTTCATGGCGATCTTGCCATTCTGGCGGACCTCGACGAAGTCGGAGAGCTTGTTGCGCCGGACCCCGCCCGATTTCGTCGCGAACATCACGTCAAGCTCGCCCCAGCTCTCCTCGTCCTCGGGCAGCGGCAGAATGGACGTAATCGACTCGTCCTTCTGCAATGGCAACAGGTTGATCAGCGCCTTGCCGCGCGCCTGCGGGGCCGCGGCGGGAAGCCGCCAGACCTTCATCTTGTAGACCATGCCGCGCGAAGAGAAGAACAGCACCGGCGTATGCGTGTTGGCGATAAAGACGCGGGCGACGAAATCCTCATCGCGCGTCGCCATGCCCGCGCGTCCCTTGCCGCCGCGGCGCTGCGCCCGGTAGGTGTCGAGCGGAACACGCTTGATATAGCCCCGGTGGGAGACGGTGACGACCATATCCTCGCGCTGGATCAGGTCCTCATCTTCCATGTCGGCGCCGCCCTCGGTGATTTCGGTGCGCCGGGGCGTCCCGAATTCCTCGGAAATGGCGGTGAGTTCTTCCTTGACGATGGCGATGATGCGGGCGCGCGAGCGCAGGATATCCAGATAGTTGGCGATCTGCTCGCCCAGCTTGTGCAGCTCATCGCCGATCTCGTCACGCCCCAGTGCCGTCAGGCGCTGAAGGCGCAACTCAAGGATGGCGCGGGCCTGCTCCTCCGAAAGGCGGTAGGTCCCGTCCGCCGCGACCTTGTGGCGCGGGTCGGCGATCAGTTCCACAAGCGGCGCGACATCGCCGGCCGGCCAGTCGCGCGCGGTCAGCTGGGCCCTCGCCGTCGCCGGATCGGGGGCCTTGCGAATAAGCGCGATAACTTCATCGATATTGGCGACGGCAATGGCCAGACCGACAAGGATGTGGGCGCGTTCGCGCGCCTTGTTCAGAAGGAATTTGGTGCGCCGGCTGACGACCTCCTCACGGAAATCGCAGAAGGCCCGGATCATATCCTTCAGGTTCATCAGCTCCGGACGTCCGCCATTGAGCGCGACCAGATTGCAGCCAAAAGAGGATTGCAGCTGCGTGAAGCGGTAGAGCTGGTTCAGAACCACATCGGCGACGGCGTCGCGGCGCAGCTCGATCACGACGCGCATCCCGTCGCGGTCGGACTCGTCTCGAATATCGGAAATACCCTCGACGCGTTTGTCGCGCACAAGCTCGGCGATCTTCTCGATCATCGACGCCTTGTTCACCTGATAGGGAATTTCAGTGACGATCAGCGCTTCGCGGTCCTTGCGTATTTCCTCAACCGCCACACGCCCGCGCATGACCACCGAGCCGCGGCCCGTGTGATAGGCCGTGCGGATCGTACCGCGGCCGAGGATCAGCCCCGAGGTCGGGAAATCCGGGCCCGGAATAATCTCGTTCAGTGCATCGATTTCAATCGCCGGGTCATCCAGATAGGCCATGCAGCCCGCAATGACCTCGCGCAGATTGTGCGGCGGGATATTGGTCGCCATACCGACCGCAATGCCGCCCGCCCCGTTGACGAGAAGATTGGGGAAACGCGCCGGCAGGACCGTAGGTTCGGTTTCGGAATTGTCATAGTTTTCCTGAAACGCGACCGTCTCCTTGTCCAGGTCCTCCAGCAGCGCATGGGTGACTTTCTCAAGCCGGCATTCGGTGTAGCGCATGGCCGCGGGGGGATCGCCGTCGACGGAGCCGAAATTGCCCTGCCCGTCGATCAGCGGTAGCCGCAGCGAAAATTCCTGCGCCATGCGCACCAGCGCGTCATAGATCGCCGTGTCGCCATGGGGGTGGTATTTGCCGATAACGTCACCGACCACGCGGGCCGATTTGCGGTAAGGCTTGTTCCACTCATAGCCATTCTCGTGCATCGAGTAGAGAATGCGCCGGTGCACCGGCTTGAGACCGTCGCGCACGTCGGGAAGCGCTCGCGATACGATGACGCTCATGGCGTAATCGAGATAGGAGCGTTTCATCTCATCGGAGATGGAAACCGGCCTTATGTCGGAAGGATCTTCCGGGCCTGCGCCACCGGGCAGCGGTGGAATATCGTCAACATCCGACAAGGCGTTCGCCAATCTTAAGAACAGGCAATTCCCGCCCAGATCCAGGCCCGTGGCCGGCGCCGCGCACAGGGCGGGTAATTCGGCGGGATTACACGATTTGAAGCAGCGGCGATTATAGCTGATGAGAGGTGCATACCGCAAACGCCGCGGGGCAATTTTCTTACCGCCGTTGGGGGGAAATAATCGTTCTGAAACAGCAGTTTAAATTCTCGTATATAGGAGTATCGAGAATCCTTATCACGGCACTTCGGCGGTCATCTCCGCGCCGCCATATTTATGTACCGAATCGTGCGCGCGCAACGTCACCTTTTCAACGCCGTCGGGAATGCGTATGCCTGACAGCGAACGGGTGAAAGGCTGCTCGCTTTCGTGCGGATGCGCCAGTTCACGGGTGCCCAGAACGCTGCCGTCCGGAGCGACCACATCCCACTTGTCGGCATAGTGGTCCCAGCCCTTGTCGTCGTGGCGGACGGTGATGTCGAAGCGGTAGCTGCCGGCCGATTGCTTGGATATCTTCACGCCGACAATGTCGGCCTCCCCGGCGCTGACCGCGACCGGCGCCAGCAGCAGAAGAAATCCGGCTGCCAGAATATTCTTGCAAATGGAAGAGCCTGTCATGAAGTGTCCTCCCGGAACTGTTTTCTTGTCGGCGGGCGAGGAACGCGCGCGGGGCTCAACTTTAGCATTTCAGCAGATACCGAAAAGAGGATTGTCGGGAAATGACGGTAAAGTTAGATTCGCCGGCGTGACCTGTTCCTCCAAGCGAACCGCAGAGACATCATCATGAAAATCGCCAAGGCCGAAACGCCGCGCCTGCTGCTCGATCCGGACCGGCTCAAACGCAATATCGACATGATGGCGTCGCGCGCCGCCGCTCTCGGCGTCGCCCTGCGGCCCCACCTGAAAACGCCCAAGTCGCTGCAGGTGGCCGCCCGCGCCGTCCCCAACCAGAGCGCGCCGATTACCGTGTCAACGCTCAGAGAAGCGGAATACTTCGCCGAGGGCGGCTATCGCGACATTTTGTGCGCCGCGGCGACCACGGCCAACAAGCTCGCCCATGCCGATAAGATACAGCGCGAAACCGGTGCACGGATATTGCTCGTGGCCGACAGTGTGGCCATGGCCGCAGCCGCCGATATTCGTGCCGGCGAGTTGGGGGCGACGTTTCAATTCCTGATCGAGATCGATTGCGGCGAGCACCGCTCCGGAGTGTTGCCCGGCTCCAAGGATCTCATGGACATTGCGGCTGCCCTGAAGACCGCGTCCAATCTTGAACTGGCCGGCGTCATGACCCATGCGGGTCATTCCTATGCCCTGAACGGCAAAACGGCGTTGGCCGATCTGGCGGAGGAAGAACGCGCGGCGGCTGTCAATTCCGCCGAAGCGCTGCGGGCGGGCGGGCATGAATGCGACATCGTCAGCGTCGGCTCGACGCCAACAGTGCTGCATGCGCGCCACTTGGAAGGGGTGAGCGAGGCGCGCGCCGGGGTTTACCTGTTCTGGGATCTGGCGCAAGCCTCGCGCAACATCTGCCGGCTCGACGATATCGCCGTCACCGTGCTGGCCACGGTCATCGGCCATAACCGCGCCAACGGCAGCCTCGTTGTCGACGCCGGCGCGCTGGCGCTTTCAAAAGACATCAGCGCCAACGCATTTCTCCCGGACGTCCACTATGGCTATCTGTGCGACGCCGCGAGCATGAAGCGTCTTGAAGGCTTGAGCGTTCACGACGCCTATCAGGAACATGGCATCGTGCCGGTGCCCGATCCGCAATGGTTCGACCGGTTGCCGATCGGCGCGCAAGTGCGGATACTCCCGAATCATACCTGCATGACCTGCGCGGCCTATGACAGCTATGACATTCTACACGGCGGCGAAATCGTTGAGAGCTGGCCGCGTGTCAACGGCTGGTAATCTGGCCGTGATCAAAAATAAGCTGCACGAGCAATAAGGACGACCCATGGCGGCCCACGGTTCAAAAAAAGTCATCTTCGCCGCCCTCGCGGGCAACGGCCTTATCGCCGTCACGAAATTCGTCGCCGCCGGTATCACCGGCTCCTCAGCCATGCTGTCGGAAGCCATTCACTCGGTGGTCGACACCGGCAACCAGGGCC
>JAJFHO010000260.1 GCA_021775575.1 Hyphomicrobiales bacterium | reverse complement strand
TGTCCTTCGCCAGCGCGCTTGTACTCCAGCCGGTGAACGGCAGGCTTGCGCTCACAATTACAAGAAATGCGAATATCATGCGTGTGCGCGTCGCGACGATCGAACTCATTGGCGAATCCTTTCCAGCGTTTCTGCCGGTATTAGGCGCTGGAAAAGTGAATGAAGTGCAAACAGGCGGCCCGTTTCGGTACGGATGCCAATTCAATGCCTGGCATTGAGTACAGGCACCGGCCGCTATTCGCGGAATCTTAATCCGGCAGAAGCAAAATACGGCGTCTCAACGGGAGGGCAGGTTGACGCCGTTTGTCAAAACAGACGCCGCCATATTGGCAGCTATGGCTCTCGTCGGTCTGGTCTGGCGGTGACGATTGCGGTAATTGTCGTCGTGTCGGTACTTTATCCCCGGCTTTACGATGAAAGCCAGGCGCCAATGTCGGCCAAGCCGGTGACGGGTCCTGTCGTGGGTCAAAACCGGGGTTCGTCGCATCAGGTGCAGCTGGTAACCGACGCTATCTGACGGCTCGATTGTGCCGCGGCCTTCGGCCGATAATAAATACAGAAATTCTTAACCAGAATTTCAGGATATTGGCTTCGAGCCTCCCGAAAGACCCGGTTTACCCGCCCTATTAACTCAAATGTAAGGGCGCAGACTTATGGTTGTGCAAGTTTCAATTCCGCCGGAAGGGACGCCGGTATTTGGAATTGATGCTGTTTAAACTTGTAATAGGGAGAGTCGTTATGAAGAATCTGGTAGCGCGTTTTGCGAAGGACGAGTCTGGCGCCACCGCGATTGAGTATGGCCTTATTGCCGCCGGTATCGGCGTGGCCATTATCGCTACGGTTGACGCAGTTGGCACGCAGCTGAACACCTTGTTCGGCAGCATCAAGACTGGCCTCCAGTAGGCCATTGTCCTCCAGGACACGGCCATCGTTTGATGGCCGACGACGGAATTACCGACCGCCCGCCGCTTTGGCGGGCGGTTTCTTTTTGACCGCCGGCTTTTTGGCTGGTGATCTTAACCGCGCCTTTACGGCGCGGCTTTCATACTCGCGTCATTGGTGCAGCAGGACCTTGGAATTGGGCATGATCCTCGAATTGGCATTACTGCTTGTGTTCCCGGCCTTGATGGCGTTCGCCGGGGCTATGGACCTGTTCACGATGACAATCCCCAACAAAGTTCCGCTCATCTTGCTGGCGGGATTTATCTGCCTGGCGCCGTTCACCGGTTTCGACTGGATGCAGCTGGCCTGGCATACCGGTGTCGCCGGGGCAGCGCTGCTGTTGGGTCTTTTCTGCTTTGCCATGGGCTGGGTTGGCGGCGGCGATGTCAAGCTGTTCGCGGCGACAGCGCTTTGGCTCGGCCACGAGCATCTTTTTGAGTATGCGTTGATCGTGTCCATTCTCGGTGGTCTGCTGACCTTTATTATAGTTTTTGGACGAATGATGCCGTTGCCGGGACTGCTGGTCCGGCTACCCTGGCTCGCGCGGTTGCATGATTCGAAAGAGGGCGTTCCTTACGGGATCGCTTTGGCGGCCGGGGCACTGCTGGTCTACCCCCAGACGGGCTGGATGGTCGGTTTCGCCTGATTTCGGTTTTGGCCGGACAAGCCGGCCCACTTCAAAAAAAGGGCAAGGACAGTGCGTGAATGGCGCAAATGCGCCATCGCGTCCGCGCGCCGTCTTGTGTGGCGCCGGTACAACTCCGTTTGTGCCGACGGCCAATTTGGCACGCATATTAACCTCGCGTTGACCAATGGGAGGGCACATTGGGGACGCGTATACGAATGAACGAAATGCGTAAGGACCAGTAAGACCATGAAACGAGCTCGGATAATCGTTCTGGCGATAGCCTTTGCCGCTGCCGGAGGCGCGGCGATCATCGCCAAGCGTTTCAGCGCCCCACAGCCGGTACAGCGTGTCGAAATCGAGACGCAAGTCGGTACCGTCGACGTGCTGGTCGCAGCGAAGGCGATCAGACTTGGCGATTCGGTTCGCTCCAATGATGTCAAATGGCTGGCCTGGCCCAAATCCGCTGTAGCCTCCGGGTATGTGACGCGCGCCAAGCAACCCAAGGCGATGTCGGAACTTTCCGGCTCATTGGCGCGCGCGCCGTTTCTCGAAGGCGAGCCGATCAAGGACCAGAAACTAATCAAGGCGAGCGAAGGCGGTGTGATGGCGGCGATCCTGCCCTCGGGAATGCGCGCCATTTCGACGCCGATCCGCGAAGAGACCGCAGCCGGCGGATTTATTCTGCCCAACGACCGCGTCGACGTAATCGTTTCGCGCCGGGTGCGCATGGCGCGGCGCGAGGAGCATGTTTCGGAAACGGTTCTGCGGAATGTCCGGGTCATGGCGATTGGCCAGATCATTGAACAGAAAGATGGAAAGAAAGTCGCCAACGGAAAAACGGCGACGCTTGAGTTGACATTAGGTCAAGCCGAGACATTGGCGCTCGCCCGCTCAATGGGAGAGATCTCGCTGGCCCTGCGCAGCCTGGCCGATGTCAATCCGAACGGCAAAGGCGGGCCAGAGCAGGTCGACAATCCATTCGGCAACGATCGCGGCTCGTCGGTAAAGCTTCTCAAATATAGCGTCCCGTCCAGGGCATACGGATTGAATTAGGCGGCTCCGGCGTTGGCAAGGTGAGGAAGACTATGACGATGCTAGAAAAGACTAAGGCGGGCTGGGTTCTAATCGCCCTTGTGCTTGCCATATGCGCGAGCGCGGCGGACTCTACATCGCTTGTCGGGCAGGCGCGCGCCGATTCGAGCTCTCACCAGTCGATATTGCGCGTTCCTGCGAGTGCCGGTCACGCCGTCACGCGCAGAGTCACAATCGGCCTCAACAAGTCGATGGTCGTGGAGCTGCCGCGCGATGTGCGCGACATTCTGGTGTCCGATCCGAAGAAACTCGATGCCGTGGTGAATACATCGCGCCGCGCCTATCTCATCGGGATGGAGGTGGGACAGGCGAATGCATTCTTTTTCGACAAAGACGGCGCTCAAATTCTGACCCTTGAGGTGCATGTCGAGCGCGATCTCAACGGAGTCACGGCGATGCTGCATCGCCTGATGCCGGGTTCCCAGATCAAGCTCGAAGGTGTCAACGACAATATCATCATTACCGGTTCGGTCCGCAATCCGGGCGATGCCACCCGCGCCACCGATCTGGTTTCCCGAATGGTCGGAGAGAAAGAAAAAGTCCTCAATATGCTGGCCGTTCAGGCCAAGGAGCAGGTTTTGCTCAAGGTGCAGGTGGTGGAGATGGAGCGCACCATCATCAAGCAGCTGGGGATTGACATGAGCAATCTCGCCGGCAACGCGGGCGCTTTTTTCACGACCGGTAATTTCACATTCGCGAAGTTTCAAAACCTGCTGTTTCCCTTTAACGGCAAGGACCTTGTTTCCTCGAGCCTGAATACATTTGCCCACTCAACGGGCCAGTCGCAGGTCGCCGCCGTCGTTCGCGCGCTGGAGCAGAATAATCTGATCCGGACGCTCGCCGAACCGACCCTGACGGCGATCTCCGGCGAGACAGCCAACTTCCTTGCCGGCGGTGAGTTTCCAATTCCGATCGCGCAGGATGACAACCGGATTTCGGTCGAGTTCAAGCCGTTCGGCGTCGGTTTGTCTTTCACACCGGTGGTGATGTCGGAAGGGCGAATTTCGATGAAGGTTTCCACCGAGGTCAGCGAATTGACCAATGAAGGCGCGATCAACCTGGCCAATCTCACTATCCCGGGACTCAAGGTCCGCCGGGCAAACACGACCGTGGAATTGCCAAGCGGCGGCGCGCTGGTCATTGCCGGCCTTATTTCAGATGAGACCAAGCAGGCGATAACGGGAACGCCCGGCGCCAAGTCCATCCCGATCCTGGGGGCGTTGTTCCGCAGCCGGGATTTCATCAAATCCGAAACCGAGCTGGTGATCATCGTGACGCCATACACAATAAACCCCGTTGCGCGCGAAAAACTCGTCCGCCCGGACAAGGGCTTCGCCTGGGCATCGGAACGCGGTTCAACGCTGATGGGCCAACTCAATCGCATTTATGGCAATCGCCGCCGGACAGAACCCGGCTGCTGTTACCAGGGCGATTATGGCTTCGTCATCGACTAGGTCCGAAGGAGAGAACAAGCAATGAAAGCTGTGACCGGATTTCGGACTTTGGCACGCGAAGGAGCGGCGATGAAGGCAGGGCGGATTGCTGCTGCGGCGGCGGTGTTGCTGGCGCTTGGCGCCTGCAACGGCCATGGCCGGCGCGGTGACGTGGCCGGCTGGGTATTATCCGACCCGGCTGAGAACCATCCGATTATCGTTGACCGCAAGGAAGTCGTACTCGACTTGTCGGTGCCTCCCGGTTCCTATGGTTTGACCCATAATCAAAAGAACGATCTGCGCGCTTTCGCGCTGCGCTTCAAAGCGCAAGACAGCGGCGGAGTTCTTGTCGTAAGGGCGCCCAGCGGAGGTGCCAATGAGATCGCGGCGATGCGCGCCATGGACGGGGTGCGCCGGGTCATTCATGGCGCTGGTATTACGCAAAGCGATTTGGCCTTCGAATCCTATTCCTCCGGGGGGGTCCCGGCCGCGCCGATAAGGGTCTCCTATATGCACCATGTGGCGCAGGCTCCTGCCTGCGGTGACTGGCCCACGGACCTGGCCCGCGATCCGCAAAATCTGCCTTATGCCAATCTGGGTTGCGCCACCCAGGCCAATCTGGCGGCGATGGTCGACAACCCCCGCGACTTGCTTGAGCCGCGCGGCATGACGCCACGCTCCAGCGAGCGCCGTGACACAATTTGGGACAAATATGTGAAGGGTGAAACGACGATCGCGGAGAAGGATGACGAAGAGAAGTCGAGCGTCAGCGATGTCGACGGAGGAGGCAATTGATGAACGAACCGGCTTTGGCGCCGCCTGAAGCGGGCTTTGATGCGCCGACTGAGCAGCAATCTCCGGAGGTTCCGGAATTGTCGATACCCTCCGAGCCAGTTCCGCACATGCCGGAGCAAGGCAGCGGCGCGGAAGCGGGCCTGCCAATTCCGCCGCCGCAAGACGGTGCAGAGGCGATTCCGGTGCAGACGCCCGGCGCGTCCGGCGCCGCCGCGGCTGTTCCCGAACCGGCACCTGTGACGGCCGGTCTGGCGCCGTCTTCGCCAACGGATGCCGAGATGGCGGCCGGCGCGAGGGCGCGGCCGATACCAAGGATCAATATCCAGGCTTTCTGCGAAGATCAGGGAACTGCGCTGATATTGCAGGAGGCAAGTCAGGACCGACGCCTTGCGAAGGCGCATGTCACTGTTCAGATGGGCGGTATCGATGCGGCCGCAGGCTTCTACAGGAATGCGTCGACGCCGAACCTGATCGTTATCGAATCGATGAACAGGCGCGACGAGTTGCTGACCGATTTGGCGCGCCTGGCCGAGGTGTGCGACTCCGGTACGAAAGTCGTCGTAATCGGCCACGTCAACGACGTACTGCTGTATCGCGAACTGTTGCAGCGCGGCGTTAGCGAATATCTGGTCATGCCGCTTGGTGTCGGCCAGGTAATGGAATGCATTTCGATGCTCTATACGGATCCGTCGGCGGAACCGCTCGGCCAGGTCATCGCATTCGTCGGCGCCAAGGGTGGTGTCGGATCGAGCACGGTTTGTCACAATGCCGCCTGGGCCGTTTCCGAAATCGTCCAGAGTGACGTCGTCATTGCCGATTTTGACCTGCCGTTCGGCACCGCCGGGCTCGATTTCAATCAGGATCCGGTCCAGGGTCTCGCCGATGCGCTTTCCACTCCAGAGCGCATGGATGAGGTATTGCTCGACCGGCTGTTGTCGCGGTGTTCCGACCATCTCAGCCTGTTTGCCGCGCCGGGAACCCTGGATCACTCTTACGATCCGACCGTGCAAGCCTGTGACACCGTTGTCGACGTGCTGCGCAAAAATGTTCCCTTCGTCGCGGCCGACCTTCCGCATCAGTGGACAAGCTGGGCCAGGCAGGTCGCGATGCAGGCGGACAAAATCGTCATTACCGCCACGCCGGACCTGGCGAATTTGCGCAACGCCAAGAATATAATGGAAAAGCTCGTTGCGGCGCGTCCCAACGATAGCGCCCCCTATCTGCTGCTCAACCAGGTCGGCGTCGCGAAACGCCCTGAAATATCGGCCAAGGATTTTTCCGACGCACTGGAATGCGAAGTCCAGTTTGTCGTCGAATTCGATCCGGCATTGTTCGGAACGGCATCGAACAACGGTCAGATGATCGAAGAAGTCTCTGCCAAGGCGAAAGCGGCGGAGCAGTTTCGAGAGCTTGCGATGGTGCTGACCGACCGCGTCGAGGCCAAGGTCGAACGCGGGTCGCTGCTTGCTCCGATACTCGAGCGCTTCAGCCGGAAGAAGAAGACGGGAAACTAGCAAATGTTCGGGAAGCGAGGGGATACGCCACAACCGCTGCCGCAACCGGCTGCGCCGCCGCAGGGGACCCCAGCCCCTGCCGCTTCTCCAACGGGCGTGCAGAACACGGTCCCCGAGGCCGCTCCGGGGCCGGAACCGGAGAGCGTATCACAGTCTCGGCCGCCGCCGCCTCCGCCCGAGCCGCCAAGCCAGCCGGTGGAGGACGAATATGACCGCGCGCGTTCCGAAGAATATTACGACGTCAAGACGACCGTCTTCAATGCGCTGATCGATACGATCGATCTGACGCAGCTGGCGCGCCTCGACGCCGAAGCGGCACGCGAGGAAATCCGCGATATCGTCTCCGAGATCGTCGCGATCAAGAATGTCGTCATGAGTATCGCGGAGCAGGAGGAGCTGCTCGAAGATATCTGCAACGACGTTCTGGGCTATGGACCCCTGGAGCCACTTCTCGCCCGTGACGATATCGCCGACATTATGGTCAATGGCGCGGAAAGCACCTACATTGAGGTCAGCGGCAAGGTCGAACCCGCCCGTATCCGATTTGCCGATAACGCACAGCTGATGAATATCTGCCAACGTATCGTCAGCCAGGTCGGCCGCCGGGTCGACGAATCGAGCCCGATCTGCGACGCGCGCCTGATCGACGGTTCGCGCGTGAACGTCATCGCACCGCCGCTTGCAATCGATGGCCCCTCGCTCACCATTCGAAAATTCAAGCGCGACCGTCTAACCCTCGATCAGCTGGTCAATTACAAGTCGATATCGCCGGAGGGCAGGGACCTGCTCGGCATAATCGGGCGGGTTCGCTGCAATACGGTGATTTCCGGTGGAACAGGTTCCGGCAAGACGACTCTGCTGAACTGTCTGACCGGATATATCGAAAGCGATGAACGCATCATCACCTGCGAGGACTCCGCCGAGCTGCAGCTTCAGCAACCGCACGTGGTGCGCCTCGAGACCCGGCCGCCGAACCTTGAAGGTGAAGGCGAAGTAACGATGCGCGATCTCGTCAAGAACTGCCTGCGTATGCGGCCCGACCGCATTATCGTTGGCGAGGTGCGCGGCCCGGAAGCCTTTGATCTTCTTCAGGCTATGAATACGGGCCACGACGGATCGATGGGAACGTTGCACTCCAACTCGCCCCGCGAGTGCCTGAGCCGTCTTGAAAGCATGATCCTGATGGGCGGGTTCAGCCTGCCCAGCAAGACCATCCGGGAAATGATCGTCGCGTCTATTGACGTTATCGTGCAGGCGTCGCGCCTGCGTGACGGCACCCGCAAGATCACTCATGTCACGGAGGTGCTCGGTCTTGAGGGTGATGTTGTCACTCTGCAGGACATCTATGTGTATGAGATGCAGGGCGAAGACGCGAATGGCGGAGTCCTCGGCCGACACCGCGCGACTGGTATCGCGCGCCCGAGATTCTGGGATCGCGCGCGCTACTATGGCGAGGAGACGCGTCTTGCTGAAACTCTCGCCGCGGCGGAGATCCTGGATGTAACCGGCCAGCCACTGGGAGAGGAAGTTGCTTGATCCGCAATTAGTCCAGCTGTCGATAGTTTTTCTGGCCGCTCTCGCCGTCGGCGGTATCGTCTACGTGCTCGTCATGCCGTATCTTTCCGGCGAACGCGCCGCCGACAAGAGGATGGCTTCGGTGAAGCAGGGACTGAATGTCCGCGCCGTGCGCGGCGGCGCGCCCGAGATCATGAATACCCGCAAAAAACAGGTTCAGGAAACGATCAAGGAGCTGGAAGCAAAGCAGAAATCCAAAAAGAAAATTACCATGGTCACACGGCTCAGTCGCGCCGGACTCGACGTTCCGGTTCGCTCTTTCTACCTTGCCAGCCTGGCTGCCGGCCTTGTACTTGCAGCCGTGACCTTCGTCACCGGGTCTTCGGCCATTGTATCGGTTGCCGTGGGCATGGCCGGAGTGCTCGGATTTCCGCGCTGGCTGCTGGTCTATATGACCAAACGCCGCCAAAAAAATTTCCTCAAGGAATTTGCCAACGCAATCGATGTCATCGTGCGTGGCGTCAAAACCGGTCTGCCGTTGAACGACTGTTTAAAGATCATATCGACGGAAACGCCTGAACCGGTGCGCGGCGAGTTCGTAGAGCTTGTCGAGCAGCAGAAGGTTGGCGTTCCGCTGGCCAAGGCATTTGAACGCATGTTTGACCGGATGCCGCTGCAGGAAGTGAATTTCTTTGCCATCGTCGTGGCGATCCAGAGTCAGACGGGCGGCAATCTGGCCGAGGCGCTCGGCAATCTTTCGGCCGTTCTGCGGGACAGGGCGCGGCTTCAGGGAAAGGTGCAGGCCTTCTCCGCCGAAGCGAAGACATCCGCGGCGATAATCGGCGCGCTGCCGCCGACCATCATGTTGCTCGTCTATCTGAGCACGCCGGATTATGTCGCGCTGTTATGGACGGAGGATCTCGGCAAGATGATGCTCGCGGGAAGCGGCGTTTGGATGCTCTCAGGCATCCTGGTCATGCGCAAAATGATCCATTTCGACTACTGAAGACGGAAGTATGGCTGACAAATGTATGAATTCTTCGAATATCTGATCGATCCGCAGATGGTCGTAATGGTTTTGGCGGCGGTGGCCGCGTTCGCCACGATCGCAACGCTTACGCTGCCGCTGATGACCGGCGACAGGCTCGGCTCACGGCTTAAATATGTCGGCAGCGAGCGAGACAAGATGCGCGCCGAACGCCTGGCCGAACTGGTGAATGAGGAGAGGTCCGCGAAACTGCGAAATCAGCCCAAGGGCTTCATGAAGCAGGTCGTCGAGCAGCTCAATCTCCGTAAAATTCTGGAAACGGAGGGCACCCAGGACAAGCTTAAAATGGCCGGCCTGCGCGGTCAGGCGCCAGTCGTTGCATTCCTGTTCTTCCGGGTATCTCTGCCGCTCATCGCCTTCGCCGGCGCCTTCGCCTATCTGTTCTTGCTGCGCGATTTCGATCTGCCGCCGATCATGCGCCTGGCGATTGCACTCGCCGCCGCCTACGCGGGCTTTTATCTGCCGAACCTTTTTGTCTCAAACCTGATCCAGCGGCGCCAGACATCGATCAAACGCGCATTTCCCGATTCCCTGGACCTGATGCTTATCTGCGTTCAGGCCGGCATGTCGGTGGAAGCGGCAATGAGCAAGGTCGCCAAGGAAATCGGCAACCGTTCGCTTGAACTGGCAGAAGAGTTCACCTTGACCACGGCGGAGCTGTCCTATTTGCCGGAACGGCGGCTTGCATACGAGAATCTCGGCAAGAGAACGGGCTTGACTGGCGTCAAGGCTGTCGGGACCAGCCTGATACAGGCTGAGCGTTATGGCACGCCGGTTGGTCAGGCGCTCCGGGTTATGGCCCAGGAGAACCGGGACATACGAATGGCCGAAGCGGAGAAAAAGGCCGCAGCGCTGCCACCGAAGCTCACTGTTCCGATGATCTTGTTCTTCCTGCCGGTCATCTTCTTCGTGCTGCTCGGTCCGGCCTACATCAAGGTCATGGCGCTCAAGTAAAGAAGCGCTTCGCACGCCAGATTTAAACCGAACAGTGGGCCCTTTCCCGGGTCCGCTGTTTTTCGTTGCCATCTTCATCTTGGCGCCGGTTGGCGGCCCTGAAAGTCAAAAGGCCCCACGCTCCGTCGTCCAAGACGCACCGGGAGCCGGCTTTCGGATTTCCGGGGCCGGGCGGATACCTGTGAGGCCCGGCACAAGCGCGCGCCCGATGTTGCCCCCCATACATGGGCGAAAGGCCGCTGTGGTTTGCGACACCACGCGGCCTTTCCTGCACTTTGGTTGTTGGCTAAGGCGGTCCTAGTCGAGTTCAGGATAGAGCAGGCTTCGGCTTGCCTTGCGCTCCGTGCGCTCCACGCGCTCCGGCGTCACTCTGGCCCGCCAGGCTGAAACCTTTGGTTTCGGTTTGGCCGTCAGCGCCGCGACGGTCTGCATCCGCGGCTTGCGCGCCGCGGCGGCGCTTGCGATGCGCTCCGCGCTTTTGCGCTGGGGCAAGGGCGTCGCCGCCGGCGGCGTCGGTTTGGTATCGCCGGCAGGGCGGTCGGGTTTGGGCTCGGGCAGCGGAACGGTCCGGGTCGAGGCAATGCGCGTCGGGGCTGCCGCCGGCGCTTTTCTCGAGCGTGTCCGCCACGGAAGCGGCAAGGAATGGGAGGATAATTGCGGCGCTTGCGCCGTCTTTTGGGAAGCCGGTGGCCGGCGCAAGGGAGCGGGCGGTTGCGCCGCCGCCAATTGCGGGTTTGCCGCGGCCCCGGCCATGCGGGCAGGCGGTTTGGCTTTCGTCCCGCTCGCCAGTTGCGGCGGGGTGGCCTGGGCCACCGCCTGGCCGCGAACCATTGAGCGCAGGAAGGTCATGTTTTGCGCAGCCTTGTCCTGGGCCAGATCGACGGACGCAACTTGCTGAGCCTCTTTGAACTTGTGCTGCAATCCAAGGACCAGTGCGAGATTCTGGCGCAGCCGCGGCGTATCGTTGCCGCTCGCAATCGTTTGCCTGAGCAGCGTTTCCGCCTTGTCGGCGGATCCGCTCATCGCATAGGACAGGGCCAGATTGTTGTTCACATTCGGTGAATTCGGGTTTTTCCGCAGGGCCGCGGTGAAGTATTTCTGCGCCTCGGCGTGCTTGCCCAGTTTCGCATAAGCCGTGCCTTGAGCGGAGAGAACGCGCCAATCGGTCTTGCCGCCCGGTTTCACCGCCTTCTTCAAGATCCGCAGCGCGAGTTGCACCTGCCCGGTCTCCAGCACAAGCCGCCCATACTCCGACGCCATGTCAGGATTGCTTGGATATTGCGCGTGAGCGCGTTTCAGAACGGCAAGCGCCCGATCTTTTGAGCCCATCGCTTTGAGATTGCGCGCATAGTTCAGCGCGGCATCGGGGTCGTTTGGTTTTTTCTGGTACTGGCCAGCCCAGTAGGCCGTTGCAACATGCAGCGGATTGTTCGGTTTCAGCGCCTGGCGCGGCGGCTTCGGTGCGACGACAGGTGCTGCCAGATGCTTCCTGGCGCTCTTCTTGCCGCCGATCGGCGAACAGGCTGCGGCTATGGCGATAACCGCGGCGCTGGCCGTCAGTTTCCAGACTATCTGGCGGTAGGGTATTTCCGCCAACAACGGCCCTTTGGCCATAATTTTGTCCTTGCGGCTTCATCAGCCGTCTCTGGTTGCGTCGGTGTTATATTCCGGCACACCCGTCAAGAAAGGATTAATCAAAAGCCCGGAAAACTGGGAAAAATTTGCCTAGTAGGTGCGCCCGCGCTCGGCGATCTGGCGGCGCGCACCCTCCGCCCATTCGGCAATCGCGGGCCCTGAAAGCGCAGTTTCGCAATAGGTTGCCGCCGTGCCGTCATCGCCATGGGCGCTCAAATCGACGCCATAGGTGCGCAACCGCGAGGCCACCGGCGCATACATCGCATCGGCGGCACAGAAGGCGCCGAACAGATAGGGCTGCGCTCCGGCCCGCGAACGGCAGGACCGCCATATCCCAACGATCCGGCGGATATTGCGCGCAACGGCGTCGCTGATATTCGCAACCGGCTTCAAATGGAGGAAATCCATCGGCATCTCGCTGCGCAGATCGGCGAATCCGGAATGCATCTCCGCCGCGACGCAGCGCGCCAGAGCCCGCGTGTCGGGCTCCTCGGGCCAGATCGGTAACCCGGGATGGCGCTCGGCAAGGAACTCGATGACCGCCAGCGTGTCCCAAATGACCAGATCGCCGGACTTCAGGGCGGGGACCAGGCCGGATGGGGAGTGCTCGAGGATACGGTTGCGGGCACCTGGCTGGTAGATGTCGATGTTGATTTCCTGAAACGGAATGGAGAACTGGCGCATCAGCAGCCACGGTCTCAGGCTCCAGGACGAGTAGTTCTTGTCGCCGATAACGAGCGCGTAATCGCTATCCGTCATTGGTGCCGCTCCCATGCTGGCGATGTCCGGTTGTCTTTCGGTAACTTGCCTGCGATACAGTTTGCCGGAGAGTTCGCAACAAGGTCCCTCGACACGATCATAATCAGACTGCACTCATGGCCAAGCAAAAGACCACACCGCGCGGGCGCAAAGCGCCACTGCCGGCCGGATGCTTTCTCGCCCCCGCGAGCACTGCGAAGACGCTGCCCGTCTGGCTCGTGTCACCCGATACATGGGAGTTGGATCTCAAGGCGCTCACCGACGCGCAGCGCAACTGGCTGAAAGCGAAGGATTGGAAGGCGGAGGAAGGGTCCGTTACGTTGCTCCCCGCGCCCGACGGGAGCCTTGCCGGCGCGGTGCTCGGCCTGGGCGAAAATGGCGGCGGCCATCCCGTCCTGCTGTCGGGGGCGCTGCCCAAAGCGCTGCCCGAGGGCGCCTATCATTTCGCCTCACCGCCGAGCGAGCCGAATCTGGCCGCAGTCGGCTGGGCGATGGGCGCCTATGATTTCGCCCGTTACCGCAAGGGCGGTGCCAGGGCTGCGAGAAAGCTGAAACTCCCGGCGGCCTGCGACGCTGGCATGGTCGCCTCCATTGCCAACGCGGTGACCCTGGGGCGCGATCTCATCAACCTACCGGCCAATGATTTGGGGCCGGCGGAATTGGCGGAGGCGGCGCAAAAACTGGCCAGGACGCATGGGGCGAAGTCCCGGGTTATCTCCGGCCCGGCGTTATTGCGGCAGAACTATCCTCTCATTCACGCCGTCGGCAGAGCCAGCGATCGAGCGCCTCGGCTGATCGATATGTCCTGGGGGCCGGCGAAAGCGCCCAAAGTCACCCTCGTTGGCAAGGGCATTTGCTATGACACCGGCGGGCTGAGCCTCAAACCCACCTCCGCCATGGCGTTGATGAAAAAGGACATGGGCGGGGCGGCGGCCGTTCTGGCGCTGGCATCGATGATCATGGATGCCAAGCTGAAAATCCGGCTGCGGGTGCTGATCGTGGCCGCCGACAATAATGTGTCGGCCAACGCCTTCAGGCCCGGCGATGTGCTGCCAAGCCGCGACGGTATGAGCGTGGAGATCGGCAATACCGACGCCGAGGGACGACTGGTCCTTGCCGACGCCCTTACCCTCGCCGACGAAGAAGCGCCGGACTATCTTGTTTCCATGGCGACGTTGACGGGCGCGGCGCGCGTCGCGCTCGGCC
>JAJFHO010000259.1 GCA_021775575.1 Hyphomicrobiales bacterium | reverse complement strand
CCCAGGGCGCGCTGCGCAGCCATCCCTGGCTCTACAAGGAAATCGAAGCGCTGCAGGACGCCGATGAGGAACGCGGCCAGGAGCTTTTCGAGGAGGCCTTTTGCGGGCATGTGTCCTTTGCGCTGGCGAATATTTTCGGCTCGCTGTTCCACAATTTGACCGCTGGCCAGTTCGCCTCCGCGCCGCCGCATGCACGCGCGACCCGGCGCTGGTACAAGCAATTGGCTCGCGCCAGCCGCTCCTTCGCCCTTATCGCGGACCTGACCGTGGCGCTGCTCGGCGGCGGATTGAAAAAGAAACAGAGGCTGACCGGCCGGCTGGCGGACGCGCTCAGCGAGCTTTACCTGCTGTCCTGCCTGCTGAAACGCTTCGAGGACGATGGCGAGCTGGCGGCGGACCGCAAGTTTCTCGAATATTGCGCGCGCAATTGCCTCTATCGGTTTCAGGTTGCGCTCAAAGGCGCGATCGATAATTTCCCGCTGCCCTGGGCGGGCTGGTTCATGCGGCCTCTGGTATTTCCCCTGGGCGCGCGGATGCGCCCCGCCAGTGACCGGCTGGGCAAGGAGATCGTGCGCGCGGCGCTTGTGCCGGGCGAGATTCGCGACCGCCTCACACGCGACATCTACATCACCGACGATCCCGCCGATCCGACCGGTATTCTGGAGCATACCTTGTTGAAGGTCGTCGACGCCCACGAGGCGGACAGGAAACTGGAACGGGCGGTCCGCAAGGGACAGCTGCGCCGGACCCATACCAATGACTGGATCGCGGATGCGCGCAAGCAGGATATTCTGACCGACGACGAAGCCAGCAAGCTGGCCGAGATCCGCGACCTCGTCGCGCGGGTGATCGCGGTCGATCATTTTGACGCCGATGAGGTCAAACCGCATTATGCATCCGCGGGTAAAGACGGCGGTAACAGCAAGAAAAGTCAGCAAGCGGCCGAATGAACGAGCAAATCACGAGCGCGGATATCAACGATCTGAAGGACTGGCGCTTCGAGATCGACGTTGAAGGTATTGCCTGGGCGGTGTTCGACCGCGAAGGCGAGACGATGAATACGCTCGGCCGGCGGCCGACCATCGAACTGGCGGCGATTGTCGAAAAGGTAGAGGATGCGGCGGCCAAGAATGAAGCGCGCGGCCTGATTTTCACTTCCGCCAAAGAGACGAGTTTCATTGCCGGCGCCGATATCCGCGAATTCGATAACTTCAAGACCGAAAAGGACGTCGAGGCGGCGCTTGAGCCGACGCTGGAGCTGTTCGACAGGATCGAGAAGCTGAGGATCCCCGTTATTGCGGCAATCCACGGTTTCTGTCTGGGTGGCGGGTTGGAGCTGGCAATGGCCTGCCACTACCGCATCGCCGACCGTGAGGAGGGCACGCGGCTCGGATTTCCAGAGGTGAAACTCGGTATTTTCCCCGGCCTCAACGGCACCGTCCGCTCGGTCCGGCTGGCCGGCGCGATGGACGCCATGCAGATAATGCTGACCGGGCGCATGCTGCGCCCGGAAGCGGCGCGCGGCATGGGGATTATCGACCAGCTTGTGCCGACCCACCACCGGCTCACCTGGGAAGCGCGCAAGGCCGTGTTGCGCAAACGCAAGTCGAAAGGCGCAACCTGGTGGCAGCGGCTGATGCGTCAGGCGCCGGTTCGCGGCATGCTGGCCAGCCAGATGCGCAAGAAGACGGCCGCCAAGGTGCGCGAGGAGCATTATCCCGCGCCCTTCCGGCTGATCGATTTGTTCGACCAGTTCGGCGCCACTCACCAGCGTATGAAAAAAGCCGAGACCATGCTGTTCGCGCCGCTGATGGTCTCGGACCAGGCACGCAATCTGCGCCACGTGTTCCGGTTGACCGAAATGCTGCGCGGCGAGGCGCTGAAGGATGGCTTCAAACCGCTGCGCGCGCATGTGATCGGCGCCGGGACGATGGGCGGCGACATTGCCGCATGGTGCGTCGTATCGGGCATGGAAGTCTCCTTGCAGGATCTCAGCCGCGAGCAGATCGACAAGGCGTTCGCGCGGGCGAAAAAACTGTTCCAGCGCCGGCTGCGCAAGAAACCGGCTGTCGACGCGGCAATGGCGCGGCTTATCGCCGATGTCGAGGGGAACAATGTCCGCCGCGCCGATATCGTCATCGAGGCGATCGTGGAAAATCTCGACATCAAGCGCAAAGTGTTCACAGCGCTTGAGCCGAAGCTTAAACCCGGCGCGGTTCTGGCGTCGAACACCTCATCGCTGCCGATAGCCGATATCGCCGCGCCGCTTGCCGATCCGGGCAGGCTTATCGGTTTGCACTTCTTCAACCCCGTCGCCAAGCTTCCGCTGGTGGAAGTCGTGCGCGGGGCCGTGTCGCGGGAGGAAGAAGTGCGCAAGGGCTGCGCCTTCGTCACCGCGATCAAGAAATATCCGCTGATCGTCAAGGATTGCCCGGGCTTCCTCGTCAACCGGGTGCTGGTGCCCTATATGGCCGATGCGGTACGCCGCTATCAGGAAGGCGAACCGCGCGACAAGATCGATCAGGCGGCGCTCAAATTCGGCATGCCGATGGGACCGCTGGAGCTGTCCGACATGGTTGGGCTGGACATCGGCGCCGAAGTCGCCCGTCAGCTTGGCGCGGTGCCGGAGGGGCAGGAAAGCGAACTCGACCGGCTTGTGAAGGCTGGCAAGCTCGGCAAAAAGACCGGCGAGGGCTTTTATGTCTGGGACAAGGGCAAACCGAAGCGTGAAAACGTGAAATTCGATGAAGAGCAGCTGGCGCAGCTCGGCAGGCAACTTGTGAGACCGCTGCTTGCGGCCTGCGAGAAGGCGCTCGCGGAGAAGGTCGTGGAAAGCAGCGATCATGTCGATGCCGGTGTCATTTTCGGCACCGGGTTCGCACCCTTCCGCGGCGGCCCGATGCACTATCTGTCGCAAAATCCCGCCGAACGCGGCGACGCGGCCGAAGAGTCGGCCTAGGTCAAGAGCTAACCGAACCGGGGCAATCTATGGCGAACAACACATTGCGGCGCGTGGCGATAATCGGCGGTGCGCGGATACCCTTTTGCCGGTCGCACACGGCGTATGCGGAGCTCACCAATCTGGAAATGCTGACCACGGCCCTCGATGGTCTGGCAGAACGGTTCGGCCTCATCGGCGCGCATATCGACGAGGTTGTCGGCGGCGCTGTCGTGACCCATGCGAAAGACTGGAATCTGGCGCGCGAAGCGGTCATCGGCTCCAAACTCGCGCCTTCGACCCCGGGAACGACGATGATGCAGGCCTGCGGCACCAGCCTGCAGGCGGCATTCGGCATCGGCGCTAAAATTGCGACCGGGGCAATCGAGTGCGGCATCGCCTGCGGAGCCGATACGGTGAGCGATGTGCCGGTCGTGTTCAGGCGCCGGTTTGCGCAGCGGCTTGTGAAGCTACAGCGAGCTCGTAAATTAAAGCAAAAACTATCTGTTTTTAAAGGGTTTTCTCCAATGGAGATTGCTCCAGAGCCACCGGGAGTGGGCGAGCCCAGAACCGGTCTGTCGATGGGCCAGCACTGCGAATTGATGGCGCAGGAATGGAAGATTACACGCGAGGCCCAGGACCAGCTTGCCTATGAAAGTCATAAAAAAGCCGCTAGCGCCTATCAGGAAGGTTTTCTGGATGATCTCCTGGTGCCCTGTGCGGGGGTCTTCCGTGACAATAACATGCGCGAGGATATTGATCTTGCGGCGATGGCGGAGTTGAGAGCAGCCTTCGAAAGATCCGAACGCGGGACCTTGACCGCGGCCAATTCGACGCCATTTACCGATGGAGCGTCGGCGGTTTTGCTTGCCTCGGAATCGTGGGCGCGGGAACGGAAGTTGCCGGTCATGGCTTATCTGACCCATAGCGAGACGGCCGCACTCGATTTTGTGGCCGGAGAGGGGCTGCTGATGGCGCCGACGATTGCCGTCAGCAATTTGTTGAAAAAAGCCGACCTTGCTCTGCAGGATTTCGACTATTATGAGATTCACGAGGCTTTCGCGGCGCAGGTGCTGTGTACATTCAAGGCTTGGGAGTCGCGCGACTATTGCGAGCGGGTTCTCGGACGTGACGCCCCTCTGGGATCGATCGACCGCGCCAAACTGAATGTTAAGGGCTCAAGCCTCGCCTTCGGGCATCCATTCGCGGCAACGGGGGCCCGGATTTTGCAGGCGCTGGCGAAGCTGCTCGCCAATGGCGGCAAGGGCCGTGGACTGATTTCCGTCTGTACGGCGGGCGGAATGGGCGTTGCCGCCATTCTGGAAGGCGCGGGCGAAGAAATCGGTCGCGTTAAGGCTGACTCAACAGATTTTGCGCAAGAATCGGTAAATAATGCGAATCAATCCGATAACGGCGATGTGGCTGGGGGCGATGCTGCGGTTGAAGAGGATAATGAAGGTGATGACCCGTCAACTTCCAAACAGGCTGACTAAGATGGCGGAGGCAGCAGGCTTTGCGGCCGGTTTGTTTCCCGCGCGGCGTTTGTGCCGCGTAGCGGCAGGCGGACTTATGGCTGCGCTTGCAACGGCTTTGAGCTTGCCGGCCGGTTCCGCTCACGCGAATGATCTGGGTACCTGGCTAAACGCCGACCGCACGGCGAAGCTTGAATTGCGCGAGTGCGGCGCGAAGGGATTATGCAGCGAGATCGTCTGGCTGAAGGATCCGCTCGACGAAAAAGGCAAGCCCTGGCGCGATATCCTCAATCAGAATACCGTGAAGCGCGGACGCCCGATCATCGGCATTGACGTCCTGGAAGGGCTGAAGAAAGTCGACCAGAAGACCTGGTCCGGGCAAATCTATGACCCGGAAGAGGGCAAGCTCTATTATCTGAAATTTATCAAGGTGCACCGGGACAAGGTCGAGATCAGGGGCTGTCTGTCGAGCGGGTGGCCGTGCCGCACGAAATACTGGACGCGTACCGCGCCCGTGCGTGCGCCGGAGCCTCCGATTCAGGTCGCCAAGCCGCGACCGGCCCAACAACAGCCGGCCCGGCAAGCAGTGGCTGCTATGCCCGCGGCCCCGGCGCCTCTGACGCCGCCCGCCGCGCGCGCAACACCGCCGCAGCCGCGCCCGAGCGTTCAGCAGCCGGCCCAGCGCCAGGCGGCGGCACAGCCGGTTCGGCCCGCGCCGCAAGCCACCCATGTTCCCCAGCCGCTACCTCGACCTCGCGTTCAGCAACCGGTCCAGCGTCAGGCGGCGGCACAGCCCGCTCAGCCTGTGGCTCCGCGCGCTCCGCGCTCCGCGCTCGCGGCCGCCGCGTCGCCAATCACGACCGGAGCCGTGCCGCGCCCCGCGACGGTCGCGCCCGTACGGGCTTCGACGCGATATCTGGTTCAGGTGACCGCAGGACAGAATCAGAATGAAGCGCTGACCACTTTCGGAAAACTGCAGCGGCGCTATCCGAATCTGCTCGGCGGCTATTTGCCCAACATTCAGAAAGTCGATCTCGGCGCGAAAGGTATCTGGTACCGTGTGCGCGTCGGACCGGTGGGACAACACATTGTGGCGGTTGGTTTCTGCAACAAGCTCAAGGCCGCCGGCGCCGACTGCCTGATACGCCAGGAATAAAGGCTCCATTACCAAGCCGCTTCCTGCGGTAAAGCCGCATGACCGGTTAAGGGGCTATGTGGTGTCTTGCGGCGCTTCGGCGCGCAGTTCCTTCTTCGACAGTTTGCCGATCATCGTCTTTGGCAATTCGTCACGGAATTCGATCTCGCTCGGCATTTCGAGTTTTGAAATCTTCGGTTTGAGAAAGGCGAGGATCTCCTTCGCCGTTGCGCTCTGGCCCGAGCATAGCTTGATAAAGGCCTTCGGCGCTTCGCCGCGATAGGCGTCGGGAATGCCGACAACGGTCACCTCTTCCACCGCCGGATGTTCGTAAATCGCTTCCTCGATGCGGCGCGGATAAATGTTGAAGCCCGAGCAAATGATCAGATCCTTGAGCCGGTCGACGATATAGGTAAAGCCACACTCGTCCATATGGCCGACATCTCCGGTGCGGAAGAAGTCGCCGACAAAGGTGTCGCGGGTCTCCTCCGGCTTGTTCCAATAGCCCTTCATTACCTGCGGCCCGGTGATGCAAATCTCACCATTCTCGCCCAAAGCCAGCTCTTTTTCCGGGTCGTCGATGTCGCGAATCGAAATTACGGTTTGCGGCACCGGTATGCCGATGGAGCCTTCGCGCACGGGGCCATCCACCGGATTGCAGGTCGCCACCGGCGCGGTCTCGCTCAAACCATAGCCCTCAACCAGTTTGCAGGGGGACACCGCCTCGAAACCGCGTTTGATCTCGATCGGCAGGGCTGCGCCGCCGGAAATGCAGAATTTCAGGGATGAGAGGTCAAATTTGTCCAACTGAGCATGGTTCATTATGGCGTTATACAGCGTGGGCACGCCGGGCAGGATCGTCGGTTTGGTCCGGTCGATCAGTTTGAGCGCCGCCACCAGATCGAATTTGGGCATGAGGATAAGTTCGCTGCCCATGGCGATCCCGAGATTGAGGACCGACGTCATTGCGAAAACATGGAAGAAGGGAAGGATTCCCATGATCCGCTCCCGGCCGTCTTCGATATTCGTGGCCCACAGCCGGACCTGCTCGATATTTATCGACAGATTGGCGTGGGTCAGCATCGCGCCCTTCGGCGTGCCGGTCGTGCCGCCGGTATATTGCAGCACCGCGACGTCGTTTTCCGCGTCGATCCGCGCGCGCGCATATTTTCCGTCATTGGCGAGCAGATCCGCTTCGAGCAGCAGTGCCGGAGCGGCGGGCGAGCCGGCGATATCAGCAATCTCCCTGGATTTCAGAACACGAAACAGAATGCTCTTATGGGCCGGAAGCAATGCGGAGAAGGAGCAGATCACGCCGGTTTTAAGGCTGCCGCGTTCGAGCAACGCCTCGACTTTCGGAAACAGCGCCGTCAGATCGAGCGTTACCATGATGCTGGTGCCGCTGTCCCGGGTCTGGAAGTCAAGCTCCTCGACCGAATAGAGCGGATTGAAGTTTACGACCGTCGCCCCGGTCTTCAGAATTGCATAGTAGAAGACGACATATGTCGGCGAATTCGGCAGCAGCAGCCCGACTTTCGTGCCGGGGCCGACACCGTGTTGCGCAAGCCCGCATGCGGCGCGCTCGACAGTTTCGCCGATCTCCGCATAGGTCAGCCGGCGACCCAGAAAATTGGTGCATGGCCTGTCGGCGTGCTTGGAAACGGCATCGTCGAGCAGAGCGCTGAGTGGCCGCCCGGTCAATTCGCGGTCCCAGTCGAGTCCGGCCGGGTAGTTGGCAATCCAGGGATGGCTGGCTGCCCGACTTTTGCCGCCGGTTTTTCGATTTGCCGGGGGCGGGCGCGTCTTTCGGCGTGTTTTTCTGGCCTTCTTCATGCCAAAAACTTACTTCCTCGATCGCTGCTGGTCACGCGGGTATAACCGGATGTTGACCCCTATATTATAGCATTAAGTATGAGACGGGACGGCCACACCAAAAGTTCTAATTGGCGCGAGAATCACTTGCATTATTGACAAAATGGCCCCACATGCGGTCGATAGAACCGGCAAAATCAGAGGCCTGAGGGGATTCGCCGCGTGGTGAGAGCTTGATTGAGCTGTCAATGCGCCTAGACTTGGCTTGAATTTAAGCCTATTGGAACGCGCGGCTTGCTCTTGAAACGGGATTGATCTAGCTGATCGGTCTAAATTCTTGTCAGCCTCATATTTCGAACGGGGCAGGGAGAGCGTAATGGATGACGTGGCAACGAAGATCGTCGAGATCCTCAAAAAGAACATGAAAGAGCCGCCGGAGTCGGTGGGGCTCGAAACGCCTCTGGCCGATCTCGATATCGAGTCGCTCGATCTTGCCGTTATCGTGTTCGATATCGAGGATACATTCGGGATCGAAATACCGTATAATGCGAATGAGGAAGTCGAGGACTTTGCGACAGTCGGGTCGGTGGTCGATAAGGTGAAGGCCATCATTACCGAGTCCAAAGCGTCCGGGGCCGCCGCCTGAGGTAAGTAGGTCTCCATTCCGGGGGCCGGGGCGAAGCCTCCAGTAGGGTTCTTTCTGATACATGACTCAGTCAAGTGATCGCCGACGCGTTGTGGTGACCGGCCACGGCGTCGTCACGCCAATCGGTATCGGCGTCGAAGAATTCTGGTCCGCCCTTCAAAAAGGCGAATGCGGGATTGGTCAGATCCAGAGTTTCGACACCGACGACCTGCAGATCAAGATCGCCGGTGAGGTCAAGGATTTCGAACCCAGGGAACGCCTGGACTCCAAGCAGCTGCTGCTGGCGGACCGATATTCACAGTTTGCCGGATATGCCGCGCGCGACGCGGTCGCACAGTCGGGGCTGGAGGTGCCGCTTGCCGACGACAAGGCCTATCGGTCCGCCTGTGTTATCGGGACCGGTATTGGCGGCATCACGACGATGGAATTCTCCTACAAGATGCTGTTCCGGGAAGGCAAGCGAGCGACGCATCCCTTGACGCTTCTGAAAACGATCGGCAGTTCGGCCGCCGCCCATGTCAGCATCGAGTATGGCATCAAGGGTCCATGCTATGGCGTTGTCAGCGCCTGTTCGACCGCGCCGCATGCCATTGGCAATGTCTACCGGATGATTCGCGAGGGCCTGATCGATCTGGGCATAGGCGGTGCGTCGGAAGCCTCGCTTGCCTGGGGCACGACGCGGGCCTGGCAGGCAATGCGTGTTCTCAGTCCGGACGGGATATGGCCGTTTTCAGGGAACCGGAACGGAACCGTTCTCGGCGAGGGCGCCGGCATTCTGGTTCTCGAGGAACTGGAGCACGCCAAGGCGCGCGGTGCGACTATTCTGGCCGAACTGGTCGGTTATGGCATGACGTCCGACGCCGCCGACATGGTGAACCCGTCGATCGAGGGCGCATCGATGGCAATGCAGATTGCGCTCGACGATGCCCGGCTCTCGCCGGGCGATATCGATTATATCAATGCGCACGGGACAGCGACGACGGTCAACGACATTAACGAGACCCGGGCGATCCGGCGCGTCTTCGGCAAGGATGCCGAGAAGCTTTCGATTTCCGCGACGAAATCCATGCACGGCCATCTGCTCGGTGCCGGTGGCGGGATCGAGGCGGTGGCCGCGATACAGTCGATGCGCGACAATTTCGTGCCGCCGACCATAGGTTATGCCGAGCCCGATCCGGAATGCGATCTCGACTACACGCCGAATGAAGGACGCAAGCGCGAGGTCACATACGCGATGTCCAATTCATTCGCTTTCGGCGGTCTGAACGCCGTCCTGCTGTTCGGCCCGGCGCCCGCCTAACTCCTGTTCTTCGACATGCTTGGCGGCGGTATGCCCGGCGCGCGGTGCGAGCGCCTCATCCTCGAGCCGGATTTTGTAGCGCAATACGCCAGCCCAGATCGCCGTCATTATCGCCGCCAATTCCCAGGCGCCGAAACACAGCGGCAGAAGCGCCGTTTCAATCAGCGTAATCAGATAATTCGGGTGGCGCACAAGCCTGTAGGGTCCGTGCCGGACCAGCGCCAAACCGTCCAGGGTAATGATCCTGTGCGTCCAGTGGCGGCCAAGCGTTCCGATCACCCAGTAGCGGACAAGTTGCAGGGCGAGATACAGGCCGATCAACGGCCAGAAAACCGGCGCGTCCGGCGCGATCAGCAGAAACAGGCCCGCGATCCAGCCGAGATGGGTTATGGCGACCACGGCGTAGAAATCCGCGCCCGCCTCGCGTCCGCCGGCGGCAAGAAGCCGCGCGGTATTCGACCGCGAGATCAGTTCCTCAATTCCGCGCTGCAGCAGAATGAGGAGTGCTGCAATCTGCGGTGCGCCGATCCAGTCCACGGCTATTCGGGCCGCACGTCGAGCAGGGCGAAGGACACGGTAAATCCGGGGCCGAGCGCCACCATCAGATGTATGCCCGGCTTCGGATCGGCAAGCGCGCGTTCCAACACGAACAGCACGGTGGGCGACGACATGTTGCCGAAATCGCGCAAAATGTCCCAGGCGTGGACGAGATCGGCCCTGTCTACGCCGAGAGAGTCTTCAATGGCCTCGAGAACCTTGCGTCCGCCGGGGTGGGTCACGAAGCCGGCGAGATCGCCGAGTTCCAGCCCGTGGCGCTCCAGGAAGTCGCACGTCGCGCCGCGCAGCGCCTTACGGGTGAATTGCGGAATATGCGTGCTGATCACCACGCCCAGACCGTCATCCTCGATGGACCAGCCCATCATCTCCTCGCTGTCCGGCCAGAGCTGTTCGCCGGTGGCGAGAAGGCGGATGCAAGGCGCGCGTCGTCCGTTCTCGTGGGCGTCTCCGCTCTGCCCTGTCCGCAAAACCACCGCCGCCGCGCCGTCGCCGAAAAGGGCCGACGATATGAACATCGCCTTGCTGTTATCCTCCAGCCTGAAACTGAGAGTGCAGAGCTCGACGGTGAGCATCAGGATGTGGCCGTTTCCCGGTCCGCCGGCAAGACGCGCCGCCCGCGCCAGGCCGGTAACGCCGCC
>JAJFHO010000258.1 GCA_021775575.1 Hyphomicrobiales bacterium | reverse complement strand
GGCAGCTCCGAGCCCGGCGGCAGCGGGCATGCGGGCAGCGCGCGGCGAAGGGATCGGGTTTATCGGACATGTTTATCGCTCACGGCTGTTCCTCGCCCTGCGGGCTCGGGCCTGCGCGGGCGCGCCCTGACCGGGCGGCGCGCGGTCGCGCTTGCCTCCCTCCGGTCGGGTTGGTGTGGTGCGGTTGGCTTAAGTTTATCGCTCACGGCTGCTCCTCGCCCTGCGGGCTCGAGCCTGCGCGGGCGCGCGCCATAAGGCGCGGCGGCCAGTCGGCCTTGCCTCCCATCGGTCGGGTCCAGAGCGATATGGCACGGCCTTTCCATCTCTCTCTGGAACCGAGCGCACGACCAGTGCGCGAGGCAAGGCCGACGGGCCGCCGGCCGAAAGGCCGCGCCCGCGCAGGCCCCGCTGAAAGCGGGAATAGCCGTGAGCGATAAAAAACCCGAGGCGAAGCCTCGGCAAGCGCGACCGCGCGCCGGCCGATAGGCCGCGCCCGCGCAGGCCCCGCCAAAGGCGGGAATAGCCGTGAGCGATAAACCAGAGCACGCTGAAAGCGCGGGGATAAGTTTTTACGCGCCCACTGAACCTATCTTCGTCATTCCGGACAGCGTGCACGAAGTGCATCGCGTGATCCGGAATCCAGCGCAAAAAGAGGCGAAGCCGCAACTGGATTCTTAGCTTTCGCCGGAATGACGACAAAGGTCCGGGAGGGCAAGGATTACCCTCTCCCTTGCCTCCCCCACGCCTCTGCCCCCATGATGCCCGATGACTGCGGCGCGGGAGGCCCCACCCCATGACCCGGAACTATCTGATCTTCATGGGCGCGATGACGGGCGCGTTGGCGGTCTGGGTGATCGCGTGGGCGCGCACGATCCTGTTGTTCCGCCGCCACGCGCGACCGGGTGAGAGCATGCTCAATCCGCAGCAGGGGATTATGCTGTGGAAGCGGCTGTTCACGGCGGACGCGTTCGGCGCCAACGCGGAGCCGGCGCGGCGCGGGGTCACGCGCACCTATTTGCTGGCGCTGGCGCTGTTCGCGCTCGCAATTGTGCTGTTCTACTGGCTGCCGGCGGTGCCGCGGGCCTGAGAGTGGCCACCATTCCGCCTTAAAAAATCTGCAAACGAGAGATTCGAAATCTTCTGAAATTCAATCCACGGCGTCACGAATGTTACGGTTCCGCTCTTTTTCCCGGCTGCTCCCCTTGTTTGCGAAAGGCTCCGGCGCGTTGATTTGCCTGACCGCCCTGGCCTTCTTCATGGCGGCAAGCAGACCGGCCATGAGCGTTGGCGAAAACAAGTCATGCGGCGGCCTCGCCCGGATGATCGGCGGCACCCATTGCGACGACGGGCTGTGGTGCGACCTCGCGCCGGAAAATTGCGGCAATGAGGGCGCGCCGGGACAATGTGTCCGCGTGTCCGCGCCCGCCTCATGCCCGGCCGCGTCCCGGCCCGTGTGCGGCTGCACGGGAACGACCTATGGCAGCGACTGCGCGCGCATTCTGGCGCGCGATCAAAAGGACCATGACGGCGCGTGCGGCGCCCGGTGAAGGCGCGCTGCACGGAATGGATGAGTGTTGTGGGTCTGGACCCTAGCGCGAGCGCGCCGCGCCGCGCCGCATGCCGCCCGCCGATTTGATATCGGCGCCGCTGATATTGCGCATGCCGCTGGATTTGGCGTCGAATTGTCCCGGCCGCGCAGGAGCTTCCGTGTTCTCGTTCTCGCCCTTGGTTTTGGGTTTTGCGGCCTTGGCCCTGGCTCTCGCCTTCGCCCGGGCCCGGCCCTTGGCTTTTGTCATTTTTATCTGTCCTAACGCCTATCGGCTGCTTGAGACCAAGTCGTGCTCAAGGTGCGCTGCGCGCAACAGCACAAGTTAAAGACTCTAGTTATCCAGGAAGCTCCGCAGCTTCCGGCTCCGCGAGGGATGTTTCAGCTTGCGCAGCGCCTTGGCCTCGATCTGCCGGATGCGCTCGCGGGTGACGGAGAATTGCTGCCCGACCTCTTCCAAAGTGTGATCGGTGTTCATGCCGATGCCGAAGCGCATCCGCAGTACGCGCTCCTCGCGCGGCGTCAGGCTGGCCAGCACGCGGGTCGTGGTCTCGCGCAAATTGGCCTGGATCGCCGCATCGATCGGCAGCACGGCATTCTTGTCCTCGATGAAATCGCCCAAATAGGAGTCTTCCTCATCGCCGATTGGCGTCTCGAGGCTGATCGGCTCCTTGGCGATCTTGAGCACCTTGCGCACCTTTTCCAGCGGCATGGCGAGCTTTTCGGCAAGCTCCTCAGGCGTCGGCTCGCGGCCGATCTCATGCAGCATCTGGCGCGAGGTGCGCACGATCTTGTTGATCGTCTCGATCATATGCACCGGGATGCGGATGGTGCGCGCCTGGTCGGCGATGGAACGGGTGATCGCCTGGCGGATCCACCAGGTGGCGTAGGTGGAGAATTTATAGCCGCGGCGATACTCGAATTTGTCGACCGCCTTCATCAGGCCGATATTGCCTTCCTGAATGAGGTCGAGGAATTGCAGACCCCGGTTGGTGTATTTCTTGGCGATGGAAATGACCAGGCGCAGATTGGCCTCCACCATCTCCTTCTTGGCGATGCGGGCCTCGCGCTCGCCCTTCTGCACGATCTGGACGATGCGGCGGAACTCGCCAATCTGAAGGCCGGTCTCCGTCGCCAGATTGGACACCTCCTTGCGGATGTCCCTGACGGTGTCGCGGTCGGTCTTGATGAAAGGCTCCCAGCCTTTCTTTTTCAACCGTCCCACGCGGCGCACCCAGTTGGGGTCGAGCTCGTTGCCCTGATATTCGGCGAGAAAATCCTCGCGCGTGACCGCGTGGCTGTCGGCGAGACGCATCAGCCGCCCCTCAAAGCCGAGCAGGCGGCGGTTGATGCCGTAAAGCTGATCGACCAGCGCCTCGATGCGGTTGTTGTTGAGCGACAGCGACTTCACATCGGTGACGATCTCGTCCTTCAGCACATCATAGCGCTTCTGCTGGCTGCCGGTGATCGACTTGTTCTTCATCGCCTTCTCGACGACCTGGTCCTGCAGGCGGCGCAGCTTCTTGTAATTGCCGGCGATCGAATCGAAGGTCTCCAGCACCTGGGGCTTGAGTTCGGCTTCCATGGCGGCGAGGGACAAGGAATTCTCCATATCGTCCTCGTCGTCATCCTCCTCCTCTTCTTCGCCCTCGGCCTTCTCCTCGTCCGACTCATCGTCGGTGTCGTCGTCTTCGGCGTCACCGGCCGACGCAGGCGCCGCGTTGCGGTCGACGCCGTTGGTCTTCTGTTCCTCGCCCTCGCCAGCGGAATTCCCGGCGCCCTCGCCGCCCGGGGCCGCGCCGGGCGCGCCTGGAGCGCCTGGGGCGCCGCCGTGAGCCTGCGGCGCCTGCTTGGCATCGGGGCCGGCATAGGTCGCTTCCAGATCGATAATGTCGCGCAGCAGAATCCGGCCCTCGTTGAGCTCGTCGCGCCAGATGATAATCGCCTGGAAGGTGAGCGGGCTTTCGCAAAGCCCGGCAATCATGGCGCCGCGTCCCGCCTCGATACGTTTGGCGATGGCGATCTCGCCCTCGCGCGACAGCAGCTCTACAGAGCCCATTTCGCGCAGATACATGCGCACCGGATCGTCGGTGCGTTCCGCCGGTTCCGACTTGGTCGCCGTCTTCGCGGGCAGCGGTTTGGCGACGGTCGGCTTCTTGCCGGCAGCCTTGCCATCCGCGTCGCCGCCGCCTTCCGCGTCTTCCGACTCGACCACATTGATGCCCATGTCGGAGAACATCGACATGGTGTCCTCGATCTGCTCGGAGGAAACCTTGTCGGAGGGCAGCACCTCGTTCAACTCGTCATAGGTGACGTAGCCACGCTTCTTGGCCGCCTTGATCAGCCGCTTCACCGCGGCGTCGGACATATCGAGGACCGGGCCGTCCTGGCTTTCGCTGCCGGTGGCGTCGCGCTCTTCCGACTGTGCCGTTTTCGTTGCCATATATGTCTCCGAACTAAGTCCCGCCGCTCTCAAGCGGCAAAATACCCAAAGCTGTCACTGCGTACGGGGAGGGCCCCGCGAATCCCCAAGCCGCCCAGATTAGCGGCGCTTCCCTTAAATCGATCTTAACCACGCCGCCGTCCGGCCTGCCCGCTCCCGGCTTCACGAAGCCCGGCGTTCGGGCCGCCCCGATTCCGCGCCATACCCCTCGATAACCGCTTCCGTTCCTTCAAGAGTCAAAAGCTGCTCACGGATGTCGCAAAGCCTGGAGAAGGCCGTATCGGTCTCTTCGGCCTGGAACGCCCGCTCGGCAGCCTCAAGCTCCTGTTTTAGCCCCACCGCCTTGCGGTGAAGCGCCAGAATCTGGCGCCAACCGGTCTCCGCGTCATGCGTGGAAGCGCCCGGTTCGGCAAACCAATCGCTCTTGTGCGTGATGGCGCGCTCCACTTCATCGACGATCGCGCCAGTCTCTCCCCGACTCAATTGAGTATGAAGGGCTTCGCTGTCAAGAGGTTTATCGCCTGTCTGAAGGTTTAACATCACATCGCGCAGCAGGGCAAAATTGCGATTTTCGAAGACGATCGCCGCAATTTCTTCCGCATAAGCCTCCAGCAGCCACGCATGGTTGAGAAGCGTGCGCAGCAAAAGCGCCTCGCGCGAAGCCCCTTGCGCATAGCCCCGCACAAGCGAGCTTGCCTTGAGGCTTTCGCTCGCCGCCCCCTGCTCCCAGGCAGGAACCCTCTCCCCGGCCCGGCCGCGCCAGCGTGCATCGTCGGCGCTGTTGCGGGCAAATTTGCGCGCCGGCTGACGCGCGGTTTGGCGTCCTTCGCCCCAGAGCTTCCCCAGCCGCACCGCGATGTCCTCGCCATAGTGGCGGCGCACGCGCTTGTCGCCTATCTCGCGCAAAAGTGCGGCGAGCCGGTCTTCCAGCGCCGCGCGGCGTTCCGGCGTCGCAAAGTCGCCTCCCGCCACTTCGCGCGCCCAAAGCACGGCGTTGAGCGGCTGCGGCTTGCCAAGAAGCGCGGCGAAGGCGCCTCGTCCCTCATGCGCAATCAGATCGTCCGGATCCTGTCCCTGCGGCAAAAACAGGAAGCCCAGGCTCTTGCCCGGCTCCAGCAGCGGCAGCGCCGTGTCGACCGCGCGATAAGCCGCCTTGCGCCCCGCCTCGTCGCCGTCGAAGCACAGCAACGGCTCATCGGCCATGCGCCAGAGCAGCTTCATCTGCTCCTCGGTGAGCGCCGTGCCCAAGGGCGCGACGGCATTGGCGAAGCCCGCCTGCACCAGCGCGATCACGTCCATATAGCCTTCCGCGACAATCACGCTGCCCGCCTTGTAGGCCGCCTCGCGCGCGGGGCCCGCGTTGAACAGCACCGAGCCCTTGTGAAACAGCGGCGTCTCCGGCGAATTCAGATATTTGGCCTTGGCGGCGGATGAGAGCGCCCGGGCGCCGAAGGCGATCACCCGGTCGCGGGCATCGCGGATCGGGAAGACGATCCGGTCGCGGAACCGGTCGTAGGAGACCGGAATATCGTCCCCGGCGATGAGCAGCCCGGCTTCGATCATCTCCGCCTGGGTAAACCCCTTGGCGGCCAGATGCTCTTTCAGCGCATGGCGGTCGTTCAAGGCATAGCCGACGCGGAAAGCGCCTTGCGTCTCGCGCGACACAGCCCGGCTTTGCAGATAGGCCCGCGCCGCGCCGCCCTTGACGTCCTGCAGCGCGGCTTCAAAGAACAGGCAGGCCGCCTCCATCGCCGGGCGCAGCCGGTCGCGGGTCTGCTCGCGCATTTGCGCCTGCGGCGAGGCTTTCGGCATCTCCAGCCCCGCCTCGGCGGCGAGCCGCTCGACCGCCTCGGGAAAGGCGAGCCCCTCCGTCACCTGCAGAAACTTGAAGATGTCGCCATGCTCGCCGGAAGCGAAGCAGTGATAGAAGCCCTTGGCGTCGTTCACCGTGAAGGAGGGCGTTTTCTCCTGCTTGAAGGGGGAAAGCCCGACAAACTCCCGCCCCTGACGCTTCAGCTTCACCTGCTTCGCCACCACCTGCGACACCGGCAGGCGGGTGCGTATTTCATCGAGAAAGGACTGGTCGAAGCGCATGGAAGCCTTGAAGTGCCTTGGGAGCCCGATTCGGGCGAATCACTTTGGCTGCAAGTTTATCAAGCTAGTCAATATCGCCGCGGCGCGCCAATCCCGCCGGAGCCATTCCGGGGCTGTGGACAGGCTGGGGATGAATGTCCGGGCTTGGGGAGTGGAGCGAGCGTTGCTGGCGCGTGCTCGGATGGTCGGCCTGTGGACGATAGCGGACAAATTGTAGATTCAATGTAAATAGCGTTTGTTTCTTCGTCTTCAATCCAGTTTTGGAGTTGGAGTTGTGTCACGGCCATTCCGGTATTGCGAACTATTTTAGCCCGATCCACACTTCCAGGACGCCGTCACGGATATCGGAAAACGGTTTCGCCACGACCTCCTTGTTGACGGAGGTCGCGCGAATATCTCTTGCGAGTGCCTCGGCTAATATCCTTTGATCGGAGCTATTGTCGGCGTAGCGAACCTGCGCCAGATTGGCCGCTTTCGGGGTCCGCTCACCGCCAACCATCGCATATGGTAAGCGCCACTCCTTTTCCACCAATTTTTTCCCTAATTCTTTGATGGTGTCGCGCTTGTAACCGGCGAATCGGATGACAACAACCGCGCTTCGCTTATTGTCGGATTTCGAGGAAGCCTCCGCAAATGGATTTGCGGGGTCGACGACTTTTCCTGCCTGAACCATTTCGCGTGACGTCTTTGCAATCTCCTGATTTGCCTGTTCCTCACCCAAACCGAAAAAAATATTGCCCCCCAAATAACTGGGAATAGCGATCCACGCGGCAACCAACAATATGAATCCGTATGTCGCCCAGTCAAATGGATTAAAGGTAATAGTTTTTCGTCTCGAGGCCCGGTCAAGGAGTTTGATTGCCTTGGTTTTGCTGAGCCCAGCGGCAGGCGGTGCTGCACGGCCCTTTGTTTTCAGCGGGTCTGCTAATCCCGCCCATGCCGAAACACAAACTTCCTTGCCATGGCGGATCAGGAAGTCCTGCTCCTTTTCTGAAAATCGGTCGAGGTCAGTGCGGATTTTTGGAATTCTTTTCTGAATATCGGCTTCCAGTCTTTCATTCGTAAAGTCGTCACTGGTTGGCAAAATGGAAAGCTGCAAAATGTTCGAAGCTTCATCAGCGCTATTGGCCGCAGGATTGGTCAAATCCGACACTCGTTTCATCATGATGTCGGTAACCCGGACCGTCCGGCCTGGGATCAGGTTGAAGGAAGAGTCCTCATCCCATTTGAATGGCAAGCTTGCGTCGGAAATCGCAACAAGATTCGCCTCTTTCTTCAAGAATTCATCCCGGTCCGCGATGCACTCAATGCCCAGATTATCGAACACGCCGCCGTCGGTAAGTCTTTCATCATCGGACAGATCTTTATGGGTCGCGGCAATGACATCACGCGGCAGTTCCACAGGCGGAAACATTGCAGGAAAGGCAGACGACGCCGCGACAGCGCGGGCAACCGGAAATACCTCCGCTTCGATCAGGCTGTCGGAGTTATTCACGTCAGAGTAGAAGCCGCGCCCGGAAAAAGCACAAGGCACTCCCCGGTTGAAACTGGTCGTCAGGATATAGATGTCAGGCCTGACATTTCCGTTCTTGCCACGCAAATCGCCAAGGAGTTTGCCGCCGTATAGAGCTTCATACTCCCTTTCAAGCAGTCTTATCCGATGGGAGATTTTCGGAAAAAGACGCGGAATAAGCAGCGGAAGGAAACTCAGAAACCAGCGGGCGACAATGCGCCCACGAATATTCCTTTGCCCGAACTTTTTCAGTTCGGAAGCCGCGGCTTGAAAGTCCTCTTCGGATCCGGTGTAGCACTCCCAATTCAGCGCCAAGTGCGCGGCAAGGATGCTTCCGCCGGACACGGAGTAAATTCGGCTGACGCGTTCGAGCAATGTTTGCCCGCTTTGGCGGCACTTGACTTGCCTTAAACCCTCGATAACGCCCAAGTGGAAAAAAGTTGCCCGGAATCCGCCGCCTGAAAGGCATAACGCGATACTTATACCCTTTTCATTGGAGCTTTTCTTGTTGATCCGAGGCGATGTTTTGTCCGCGTCTTGCTGTTGCAATATAAACCCCTCCGAAAAAATGCCCGAAGTTTTTACGATGATACCCAATTATACATGCGTTGCAATCGCGAATACTGATTCCGGCGGTCTTTCCGGGCAAGTTCGATTGATGGGTGATGATGCACCTCTTGGCTGCACCGCGTCACATTGGCTCATGCGATTTCATGACATGCGGAACCAGCCCAATGTCATTCTATTTCCTGTCGATGACAGGGGCTTTGCGAATATCGGCGTCACCGGATGATGGCGATTGCAGCCGAGCATAGGGAGCGCGCGCGTGAATAGCCTTGAGATCGTCCTGCTGGGCCTGACCGGCAGTTTTGCCGCCGGCGCCATGACGGCGGTGGGCGCTATACCGATATTGTTCAACCGGACGATGTCGATGCGCGCCCATGACACTTTCCTGGGGTTTGCCGCCGGCGTCATGCTTGCGGCGTCGTTCTTTTCCCTGATCATCCCCGGTCTGGAAGTGGCGGAAGACCTGACCGGGTCCGTCACCCTTTCCGCCCTTGTGATCGTCGCGGGCCTCGTCATCGGCGTGGGCGCGATTGCCGCCGTCAACGAGATGATCCCGCACGCCCATTTCGTGCAGGGCCGGCAGGGGCCGATGTCGCCGCGCCTGCAGAAGGTCTGGCTGTTCGTCCTTGCGATCACGATCCACAATTTTCCCGAAGGGCTGGCGGTCGGCGTCAGTTTCGGCGGCGGCGACGTCGGCAATGGTATGTCGATTGCCATGGGTATCGGCTTGCAGAACGCACCCGAGGGCCTCGCCGTGGCCGTCGCCCTTCTGGGCGAGGGATATTCGCGCAAGCTGTCCTTCCTGATCGCGGCGTTGAGCGGGATGATCGAGCCGGTCGGCGGATTGCTCGGCGTTCTCGCCGTGACCGTATCCCAGCAAGTGCTGCCCTGGGGCCTCGCCTTTGCCGCCGGGGCGATGATCTATGTCATCGTCCACGAGATCATCCCGGAAATCCACAACCGCGACTTCGCCAACGAGGCGACCGCCGGCCTCACCGCCGGGCTGGTGCTTATGATGTTCCTGGACGTCACGCTGGGATAAGGACGCCGATTTGGCGCCGATTGCGCGCAAGGTCTTGGCAGGGCTGCATCGGACCCGAAGCTGGCCTCGGGGAACTCGTCTTTTGCCCACCCTTTCCGGCACTGGTCGGGCCTGTCAGCCAACAGAAAAAAGTGCGGGGCGCTTTAGCGCCTCACGCCTTTTTCCGGACCAGGGCGGCGATGCCCGTGGCCGCCGGTTCGCCCGGCGGCCATTTTTTCTGCTCCGTCGACCGGTCAGCTACGCCTATCTGGTGTTTCCCAGGGGTAAGCCTGCAGTTCCGCCCCTACGGGTATGGGGAGTCTTCTTGGGATACTGGTAGGGGCCGGCTTCTGCCGTCGTCGCGCTCAGCGCCGTGAGTCCCGCCGAAGCGCCTATTACAGCGGCTGTCGTCGTGAGTGCCGTGGCTCCGGCCGAAACGACTATGGCAAGCGTCGCGGCGGTAATGGCTTTCGAGATCATCTTCATTGCATCCTCCAGTTGTCTGTCATCGGAATATCCGTGCTGCACCTTGGACATAAGGAGCAATGCTGGCGCGAAAAGTGATATTCGTCACACAGCTCATTTTGCCGCTGTGCGCGCGGCTGTGCATGCAAGGCTCTGGAGAATGGGACCAACGAGGCAATCGCCGTCGAATTCTCCAACGTAAGCTGGATTACAGACAGGCAGACGCCCTAAATCGCATTATTGTGCGATGATCGACGATATTTCGCACGCATTCCCGCGGATTGCGCCGGGGACGCCGTACAGGCCGTCTGGGCCAGCGACATGACGGTCTCGCCGGCAAGAGCCAAGCATACGCTGATAACCGGGGTGATCGGCTCCGACACCCACATCGTCGGCAACCGGATATTGTCGATGGCGCTGGAGGATGCCGGCTATCAGGTGGTCGCGCTCGGCGCCCTTACGCCGGCGGAAGACTTCATCAAGGCCGCCATCGAGACCGCGGCCGACGCCATCATGGTGTCCTCGCTCTATGGCCAGGGCGAACTCGACTGCAGGGGCTTCCGCGACTTGTGCGTGGAAGCCGGCCTGCCGGACATTCTGCTCTATGTCGGCGGCAATCTCGTCGTGGGGAAACAGGACTGGGAAGATGTCGAGCGGAGATTTCTGGAGATGGGGTTCGACCGGGCCTTCCCGCCCGGCACCAGAACCGGCGATGTGATCGAACGCCTCGACCGCGAATTCGCGGCGCGGGCGGACGGGCCGGCGCGATGAGCGATTCCGCCGCGCTGCTGATCGATTTCGGCAGCACCTATACCAAGCTGCGCGCCGTCGATCTGGCAAGCCGGACCTTGCTCGGCTCCGGACAGGGTCCATCCACGGTCACGACGGACATCACGGTTGGCATGCAGGCAGCGCTGGGAGATCTGGAAGACCGGCTGGGCCGTCTGCCCGGCTTCAAATACCGTCTCGCCTCCTCCAGCGCCGCCGGCGGGCTGAAGATGGTGACGGTAGGCCTGGTCAAGGAGCTGACGGCGCAGGCCGCGCGCCTCGCGGCGCTCGGCGCAGGCGCCAGGCTCGTGGACACCTTCGCCTATACGCTCTCGAAGCGGGACGTGCGCGCCATCGCCGGGCACGTCCCCGACATCATATTGCTGGCCGGCGGTACGGACGGCGGCAATTCGGACGTCCTTGTCCACAATGCGGAACTGCTGAGCCAGGCCGGTCTCGCCTGTCCGATCATTGTCGCCGGCAACAGGTCCGCGGCCGACGACGCGGAAGACATCCTTCGCGGCGCGGGCAAGGACGTGCGGATCGCGGATAATGTGATGCCGGCCCTCGGGACGCTTGACATCGAACCGGCGCGCGCGGCGATCCGCGACGTCTTCATCGAACGCATCGTCCATGCCAAGGGGCTGGACCGGGCGAAGGAGTTCTTCGACGCGTTGGCGATGCCGACACCCGCCGCGGTATTCGAGGCGGCGCGGCTGCTGAGTGAGGGAACGGGCAAGCGGCAAGGTCTGGGGCCGCTCGTTGTCGTCGATATCGGCGGCGCCACGACCGATGTCTATTCGGCGGCGAGCGGCGAGCCGGGCGAAGGCCGCATCCTGCAAAAGAGTCTGCCCGAGCCTTACCTGAAACGCACCGTCGAGGGCGATCTCGGCATGCGCCACAATGCGGCTGCGATCGTCGCGGCGGCGGGGCGGGACGCGATCGCCGCCCTTGCCGGAACGCCGCCCGCCGACATCGATACGCATCTGGAGCGAGTTGCCGCCGACGTCGAGCGCCTGCCGGCGGGCGAGAGAGAACGCGGCGTCGATGCCGCGCTGGCGCGCTCGGCGATCCGGATCGCGGTAACCCGCCACGCCGGCACGGTGAAAATCGTGCACACGCTCAATGGCCCGGTGCCAGTGCAGCACGGCAAGGATCTGAGCCTGGTGGCGACAGTGATCGGCACCGGCGGAGCGCTGGTTTACGGGCGCGACCCCTCGTTGGTCCTCTCGGGCTGCCGCTACAGCGCGGACGAGCCGGACTCGCTGCGCCCGCGCGATCCGGCGTTGCTGGTCGACGAGAATTATCTGCTTTACGCCGCCGGACTGCTGGCGCAGGCCGAACCGGAAGCGGCGTTCGATTTGGCCTTGGCCTCGCTGGTACAGGTGGGTGAAAAACCGGCAAGAAAGAGAGAGAATGAGCGACACGTCACCTCTGGATAAGGAGCTGCGGCCGCTCTCCGCTGAACCGATCCCCGACGAGTTGTTCGCACGACTGCGCGCGGAGAATCTGGCGCGCTGGCCGACCGGCGCGGAGGTCGATCTCGACGAGGCGGTCGACTATCATCTCTCGCTGCCAAACCATAAACGCCTGCCCTGGGTTTTGCGGCGGGCCGAGGCCGAGGGGCGCTGCCTGACCCAGCCGCGCGGCGGCTGCGGCACGCTGGAGCTGCAGATCGAGCTGATGAAAGCGCTCGACGCGGACGGCCTCGCCGACGTGGTGCCGACCACGACCGACAGCTATACGCGCAACGAGCGCTGGGAACAGGCGCTAGCCGGCATTGCTGAATCGGACAAGGCGGGCCGGTCGATGCTGAATGGTTTTCCGATGGTGAATTACGGGCCCAGGCGCACCCGAAAGCTCATCGACGCCATCGACAAACCGGGCATTGTACTGTCGGGCACTTCCATGCCCCGGCTCACCGGCGAGGTTGGTTACGCGGCGGGGTATACGGGCTATCTCGGTTCCGGGCTGGCCTATGTGACCTCCTATACCAAGGAGATGTCCATCGAGGACGCCATCCGCAACTATCAATATCTCGACCGCCTTGTCGCGCTCTACCGCGACAGGGGCGTCGAGCTGCACCGCCGCCAGCCGGGCTTCCTCACCGGAACCAATATACCGCCTAGCATCGCCATCGTGACTTGTGTGATCGACGCGCTTCTGGCGGCGGCCCAGGGCGTGAAGAGTTACGGGCTGGAAATGGGCCAGACGCTGCATTTGATCCAGGACGCGGCGGCCATCCGGGCCTGCAAGGAGCTGGCGCAGGACTATCTGCGCCGGGCAGGATATGACGATGTATCAACGCCGGTCATCTCGCTTCACTGGATGGGCGCCTGGCCCCATGACGAAGCGCAATGCGCAGCGCTTATCGCCTATGGGGGGACGCTGGCCGCGATCGGCGGCGCCACCGGCGTAACCACCAAGACCATTCATGAACCCTTTGGCATTCCCACCCCGCAAATCAATGCCGAAGGCTTAAGAATGACGCGAATGGCAATCTATCTGGCCCGGCAAATCCGGCTTGACGATCATCCGGAATTCACCGCCGAGGTCGATCTGATCAAGCGTGAGGCGCGGCCGATACTGGATAAGACGCTGGAACTTGGCGACGGCGATATCGCGGTGGGCACGGTTCGCGCGTGCGAGGCGGGCGTGGTGGATATCCCCTGGTCTCCCAGCCGTCACGTCCGGGGGAGGGTGATGCCGGCGCGCGACGCCGACGGTTATCTGCGCATTTTCGATCCGGGCGACATGCCCTTCGACAAGGAGGTGCTGGAACTCCACGCGGAGGGATTGCGCCGTCGCGCCGAGCGGGAGGGTGTGCCCTGCGACCGCGACCTCGCGGTCTCCAGCGTCTACGAAATATCCGAGCCGCTTGCCCGGTTGTCCCCGAGCATTGCCGAATGACCTAAGTCTCCTTTTGGGAGCCTGAATCACACCTGAACCGCCGCAAGCCCCCTGTTCTACTTTCAGGCCAGCCAGAGCTTGACCCTTTGAGCGGCGTAACGTAAAAAAGAAGGCTAGTTAGTTAACTAACTACAGGTTTTTTCATGGGCCATGCAGAGACAATCCCAAAGAAGCGACAGCTGGTGGAGGCAGCCGCCGGCCTCTTCCATGAGCAGGGTGTGGCTACAACGACCCTGGCCGATATCGCCGCCGCCGCAAAGGTCGCGCTCGGAAGTGTCTACTACTACTTCAAATCCAAAGATGACCTCGTCTGCTCTGTGATCGATCAGAGAAAAGACACGATAGCAAGACTGATAGCGCGCCAAGAGACGATTTCAGACCCGCGCGACCGCCTTGGGGCACTTGTCCAGGTGTGGGTTGAGGATAATGATATCGATGCTCTTTACGGATGCCCGGTCGGCAGCATTTGTTTCGAACTCGCCAGGACACGCGGGCCGTTGAGTGAGCAGGCGACCCGCCCGTTCAGATTGCTGCTCGATTGGTGCGAAAAGCAATTTCGCTTGCTTGGAGCCGGGGATAAGTCAGACCGCTATGCCCTCCATATTATTTCGGCTCTTCAGGGCATCAGTTTGACTGCTGCAGTTTTCGGAGAGGCTGAAATGATCACAAAGGAAGCTGAGCACTTGCAGGAGTGGCTGCAAACCATTTAGCCCCCTGAAATCTGGAACAGGTGGTCGTATTTGCTGCCGCGCGACTACCTCCTGGCGGAGCAGGCAGCACCAAAACCGGGAGAGAAACGATGAAAAAATTACGCGTACTCGCCGTCGCGGGCATAGTTGCATTGGGAATGAGTAGTGCCGCACTGGCTTCTGAAGAGCTGTCGCCTTACGGCACCTCAAAGGCCGATTTGCACGAATATCCGACAATCAATGCGGTTTTCGATACCAATTATATGGAACCCAAGGACCTCAATGTCCTTTTTGCCTTTGTGAGCAACAGTATGAAGCCGCTCAAGGGCAAGATGGTGGTGGTGACCCATGGGCCGGAA